>DASRPK010000238.1:0-3102 GCA_035646395.1 Gemmatimonadaceae bacterium
ATGAAGGACGGAATGACGACGGGTTACGAGAGACTGGACGAGTACCTGGGCAGTTTGAACTGAAATAGGATGGCGGAGGTCGGATGGCAGATGAGGGACAACTACCCGATGATCCAATCTGACCTTTGCAGTTTTCCGACATCCGCCATCTCCCATCCGCCATCCAAAGAGGAAAACCCACAATGCTCGACCAACCCACGATTCTGCAGACGCAACCACAGAAAGCCGCCGTCATCCACCTGACGATCCCGAGAGAAAAGATCCAGGAAGCAATGGGGCCCGGCTACAACGAGCTGATGTCGACGTTGAAAGAGCAGGGCATTACGCCGACCGGGCCCTGGTTTTCACACCATCTCCGCATGGATCCGAATGTGTTCGACTTCGAGATCGGCGTTCCGGTGTCCGGCGACGTGAAGCCTACCGGCCGCGTCAAGCCGGGCCAGCTTCCCGCAACCCGTGTCGCTCGCACCACGTACCGCGGTGGCTACGAGGGACTTGGACCGGCTTGGGGTGAGTTCGACGCCTGGCTCAAACAGGAAGGCCACGACACCGCCGGCGACTTGTGGGAAGTGTACGCCGCCGGACCCGAAACAGGACCCGACGCGTCGAATTACCGGACAGAGCTGAACCGACCCCTGAAATAAGATCTGTACAGAAAGGACGCGGAGGACACAGAGTACCCCTGTCGTACTCTGTGTCCTCAGTGGTAATACGTTTTCGGGAACTCTGAAGAAAACGAGGACGATGGATTCTCTGCTTCGAAAACTGCGCGGCATATTCGGAATGGGCGTTACCCACGAACGCAGGATTGGGTGATGAGATTCTTTCGCTGGTACCAGTTCGTCGTGCCGGTAACGCTGTTTCCACTGAGCTATCTGTTGTGGCTGCGGCGGTACGACGGTGAGCATGCGCTGGTCTGGCTTGCGCTCTCACTACCGGTGGTATTCGCCTACGTCGTCCCCGGACTCGGCACCAACTGGCTCGGTCTCTGGGAGTTCAACACCCGCTTTCGTCTCGGTCGGTTTCGTCCGCACCATGGTTTTGTGTTCGGAACAGCGACCAGCCTCTTCGGCCTGTTGTGCGTTCCCGAAGTAGCTCCCGGTTTCAGCCTCGGCGATTGTCTGCGCGCGGCGCTTGTTACCGGTTCCGTGATCGGATTCTGGAACTGGCTTTACGACATTTACGCCATCAAGTCGGGATTCATCGTCCTCCACACCCGGCTGGCCGTCGAGGGTCAGGCGGCCGAGGTCGTCGCCACGCACCATGCGCCCGTGTACTTCGGAGTCTTCGGCGCGTGTTATGGTGTCTGCCTGTACCTCGTCGACGCGCTGTCGGCCGGAAGCGATCGCGGCGCGTATGTCGGGCTCGCGCTGGCCGGCAACGTCGCCGCCGTGCTTTTCCCCGTCCTCGCCTATGTCCTGTGGTCGCAAATGACGTTAGGCGAGAGTGGTCTCAGGGCCTACCGTCCCCATGGAGGTCGTCATGAACTCGAACGTCGCGTGGTTGAGCCGCTTCCTCTGGATCGTGTGCGCGTTTCACATCCTGGTCGGGTTGTCGCTGAACGTTGACCTGGGACTTCGGGAATGGGTGGGCAGCTCGCTCTACAACGCGCAAGTGGACTGGAGCGACGGCCAGTTCGCGTACATCATGAAGCCGCTCGGTGCGTTCATGATCGCACTCGGCGTCATGGCGGCGCTCGCGGCACGTGACCCGCTTGGCAATCGGCCGATCATTATCGGTTTCGCGGTCTTGTTCACGATGCGCGGGCTGCAGCGCCTGCTGTTCATGAATGAGATCGAGCGCGTATTCGCGATCCCGACCAGCAAGAGCCTGTTACAGATGGTCGTGATGCTGTCGCTTGCACTCGCCTTGATGCTTCTGTTGCGGGCAGCGTCGACTGGTACTGTTTCGCGGCGACCTCTCACCGCGGCGTGAGCGATCGAGCGTTCCTGATCGCGTTGGTTGCGATCTTCGCGACGTTCGTACTGCTCGACGCCATCGAGCTTCGGCGCGGCGCCTGGCGAGGCAAGTCGCAACGTCCAAGCGGCGAGGCGTTCGGTTTCCTGTTGATCATGCTCGTGCTTTACGGGCTGATCCAGACGGGCGGACTTTCGCTGGTGCCATCGACCGACAGGATGATGGAAGAGGTCCGATCGACATTAGCCGGTTGGCTCGGCCAGCCGATCACCACCGAACCGATCCGCGGCGTGTGGCTCGTTATGCTCTCGGTGGTGCTCTTCTACACGTCCGGTCTCTGGGACTATTTACTGCATCGCTTCTTCGGTCACTCGCGCCGGTTCTTTTTCGTGCATGAATACCATCACCTGCCGAGCCAGGTGAACGTCATCATGCCGGGACTCGCGATGCGGCCGTTTGTCGTGGTCACGTCGTTTCCGGCCACGGTCGCGACCGTGATTTCCGCGTACGCGATCCTGCTGATGTTTGGTCTCCCGCTCTGGGATCTGGCGCCGCTCAAAATCCTGCTATTGGCTCAGGCAATCCTGCTCTGCGCGAGCCACTCGTGCTTCATGCGCCGGTGGTGGTGGATCCACCACGGCATGAAATGGCTGGCGCTGACCACGCCTCAGGAGCATCTGCTGCACCACACCACAGACCTGCAGGGGAACTACGGCAACTTCACGGTGCTGTGGGATCGGGTGTTTCGCACATATCTCGATCCAACGAAAACCGAACACCAGAATCACGCGCTCGGGCTTCCGTACGACCAGGACTTCGTCGGTGCGCTCACTGCCGGGAGGGTGAAATTGCCGGCAGCGATGCGGCGGCGCTTCCAGGTGGAGCGCTTCTGTAACCTGCAGACGGCGCTTTCGGAGAAGCGTACGGACGACGCGCCGGCGTCGATCCCATCCGAGGCGCTGCATTGAAAATCTCGCTCGTTAGGCCGAGTATGCATGGCCGGCGCACGAGTGATGCCATGGAGCCGCTGGTCTTCGCCATCTTGCGCGCCCTCACCCCGCCCGATATCGAGGTCGTTCTCCACGACGAGCGAGTCGAAGCCGTCCCGCTCGACGAGCCCACCGATCTCGTGGCGATGACCGTCGAAACCTACACGGCGAGGCGAGCCTTCCAGCTCGCGACGGC
>DASRPK010000239.1:0-31797 GCA_035646395.1 Gemmatimonadaceae bacterium
CGGCATCCGGCGCCCGGAGCTCCGCGCCCAGCGACCGTTGAGTCTGGGCGGAAGTGCCGCCCTCGATCGATTTGCGCTGGAGTACGCTTACGAGGACTGGGTAAACGGCGCCACGCACCGGCTGGCGTTGCGCGTGCGCTAAAAGCATCTTGGCCACGCGCGTAATTGGGGTCGCTCCCGATTTCACTCCTCCTCGAGGGTTCCTTGATGTCGTCGCCACGCATTGCACGCTCGATTCGTTATGCCGCCTCCGCGGCATCACTCCTCACCACCGTGGCCATGTCGGCGGAAGCGCAAGGTGGCCCGCCGTCGAAGGTGACATTCACTGGTGGACGCGGACAAATCTCCAACACGGTGGCGATCCCGGCGAATGCGGCGGTTGTGTGGACGTCCGGCACGGTGCCGAGTGTTGCCGACACGAGTGCTCCCGCCGGTTCTCGAGCGCGTTACGGCGACACCAAAACGCAGGCGATCAGCGTGCTGCGGGCCATCGAAAACCGGCTGAAGGAACACGGACTCGGCATGAAGGACGTTGTGTATCTCCGCGCGTACCTCGTTCCCGACAAGGAGAAGGGTGGCACGATCGATACGCAGGGATGGAACGATGCGTACGGACAGTTCTTCAACAACACGACCAATCCTGTGAAGCCGGCGCGCTCCACTGTTGGAGTCGCTGCCCTGGTGAGCCCGGAATGGTTGGTGGAGATCGAAGCGTTCGCGGTGTTTCCTCCACAGTAAGGAAGCAGGAATCAGGAAGCAGGAAGCAGGGAAGGAACGACTCCACAGTAAGAAGCAGGAAACAGGAAGCAGGAAGCAGGGAAGGAACGACTCCACAGTAAGGAAGCAGGAAGCAGGAAGCAGGAAGCAGGGAAGGAACGAAACGGTTGAAATCTTGAGGGGCCCCGGCGTCAGCCGTGGGCCCCTCAATCCATCCCTGCTTCCTGCTTCCCGCTTCCTGCTTCCTCATTCCTGACCGTCGCTACTTTTAGGCATGGAATATTCGAGAATCCCGGTCATCGTGGGTGCCGCGCGCACACCGATTGGCCGTTACCTGGGCGGACTGTCGACGCTCAGTGCTCCACAGCTGGGTGCGGTCGCAATCCGTGAAGCGCTGCGTCGCAGCGGCCTCGCGGCTGATCGCGTGCAGGAAGTCATCATGGGCAACGTCCTGCAGGGTGGCGTTGGGCAGGCGCCGGCGCGACAGGCGATGCTCATCGCCGGCGTTCCCGCGTCGGTCTCAGCTGTCACCATCAACAAGGTGTGCGGGTCGGGCCTCAAGTCAGTCATGCTTGCCGCCCAGGCCATCCGCGCCGGCGACGCCGACGCGATCGTCGCCGGCGGAATGGAATCCATGTCCAGCGCCCCACACTACGTCTACGGCTACCGGGGCGGCGTGAAATTCGGCGACCAGACGCTCGTCGATGGCATGATCCGCGATGGACTCTGGTGCGCCACCTGCAACGTGCACATGGGCGGGCATGCCGAGTACACCGCGAAGAAAGCGAGCATAACGAGAGAACGACAGGACGAGTTTTCGGCTGAATCGCACCGTCGCGCGATTGCGGCGCAGGAGGGCGGGAAGTTCCGCGCCGAAATCGTACCGGTGGAAATTCCGGGGAAGAAAGGCCCGACCGTGGTCGAGATGGACGAGGGCCCACGCCGCGACACCACCGCGCAGTCGCTCTCGGCACTGAAGCCGGCGTTTGGCGGGAAGGGGGACACTGACCTCACCGTGACCGCGGGAAACGCCTCGACGCTCAACGACGGTGCGGCCGCAGTGGTGGTGGTCTCCGAATCGTTTGCGCGGGAGAATAACCTGACCGTGCTGGCCCGCATCGATGGGTACGCCACGGGCGCGGTCGAACCGCGCGACCTGTTCTTCGCGCCGATCCGGGCGGTGGGCAATCTCCTCGCCAAAGACGGCACGAAGATCGGCGATTACGATCTCATCGAAGCCAACGAGGCCTTTGCCTCGCAGTCACTGGCCGACGGTGACGCGTTGGGGTGGGACCCGTCGCGGGTGAACGTTCACGGCGGAGCGATCGCGTTAGGCCATCCGATCGGCGCGAGCGGAACCCGTGTCCTGGTGACGCTGCTGCATGCGCTGGCCGACCGCAATCTCAAGCGGGGGCTGGCGACGTTGTGTCTCGGTGGCGGTGATGCGGTGGCACTCAGCATCACACGGCCCTGAGTGCGCACCAATTTCCGGCGCCCCCTGAACCCTGAACGCACCTCCTGCTTCGACGCCCACCGTCTCGCCACCGTGGCGACTGGCAGTCTTTATCCTTGCGTCCTCGGCCGGCGTACTCGGACTGCGGCTGGTTTATTCACTCCTGTCACCGTGGATCCCGATTGGAGCGCGCGAGTTGTCGTTCGTGCTCCTGATGACGGGCGGCCTGGTGATCGGGCACGCGTGGACCTTCCATCTCGTCGATCGCCGAGGCTGGTCCTTTGTGGGGCTCGGGCGCGACGCGTGGAAGCCGTCATCGCTGATGGAGTGCGCGCTGCTCGGCGCAGTGGGGATCGCGGTGCCGGTTGGTATTCTGCTTGCGCTCGACTGGATGGAGATCGTTCCGTCGGACGCCGGCTCGTCGTTAGGCGCGGCACTGGCGTCGCTGGCGGTGCTCATTCCAGCGGCGTTCTGGGAGGAACTGTTCGTTCGCGGCTATGCCTATTCGGTCGTACGGGAACGGTGGGGGGCCGTGGCGGCGGTCGTGATTACCAGCCAGGTCTTCGGATGGATGCATTACCTGAACCAGGGCGCATCCATACGCGCCGTACTCGTGGTGTGTCTCGCCGGTCTGTTCCTCGGAGCGATTCGTGAAGCGACCCGCAGTCTGTACACCGCGTGGGCTGCGCATCTGGCGTGGAACGTCGTGCTGGTCGTCGGGCTCCACGCGACCGTGAGCGGACTGACCATGGCCAGTCCTGACTATCGGCTGATCGATGCCGGCCCCGATTGGGCGACTGGCGGCGCGTGGGGGCCGGAAGGTGGAATCTTCGCAGCGGTTGGACTGGCTGTTGCCATGTTGTACGTCATTCGGCGGCCGTTGGGCCGCCGCTCAGAAGGAGATGCCCGGGCATGAGTGAACAGATCGCGGTGGTCGGCGCCGGACAGATGGGCGGGGGCATCGCCCATGTGGCTGCCCTGAGCGGTTATTCGGTTACGGTAATCGATGTCGCCGAGGCTGCGCTCGAAAAAGGCCGCAGCACAATCGCGGCAAACCTCGAACGCCAGGTGAAGAAGGGAACGATCGATGCTGCCGCTCGCGATACGGCACTCGGTCGAATCACGACGTCCACGTCTCTCGACGCGAGCGCGGATGCGGCGGTGATCATCGAGGCTGCGACGGAACGCACCGACCTGAAGTTCAAGATCTTCGAAGAGCTGGATCGCATCGCAACACCAGGCGCCATTCTGGCGACGAACACCAGCTCCATCTCGATCACCGCCATTGGCGCTCGCACGAAACGACCCGATGCCGTCATCGGGATGCACTTCATGAACCCCGTACCGGTGATGCAGCTCGTGGAGGTCATCCGTGGCCTCGCCACGAGCGACGATACGACGAAACGGGTGTTCAAGCTTGCGCAGGCCATGGGCAAGACGCCGGTGGAAGTGAATGACGCGCCGGGCTTTGTTGCCAATCGGGTGTTGATGCCGATGATCAACGAAGCGGTCTTCTGTCTCATGGAGGACGTCGGCACCCCGGAGGCGATCGACACGGTGATGAAGCTCGGGATGAATCATCCCATGGGTCCACTTGCCCTGGCGGACCTGATCGGATTGGACACGTGCCTCGCCATCATGGAAGTCCTCCACTCCGGACTCGGCGACGACAAGTACCGGCCGTGTCCTTTGCTGCGGAAATATGTGGATGCCGGCTGGTTAGGCAGGAAATCAGGGAGAGGGTTCTATAAGTATTAGGCCAGAGGCCAGAGGCCAAAGGCCACAGCCAGACGTCACGCGTTTCCGCTCGCCCGTCTCCCATCCGCCATCTGCCATCCTTTAAGAAATGTCGTGGGCTCTGATCCCGTTGACTGAAGAACAGCGCGCCATTCAACAGGCGGCGCGTGATTTCGCGCGTGACGAACTCGCGCCGGGGATCGAGGCACGGGATCGCGACGGCGAGTTCGACGAGACGCTGGTCCCACGACTCGCAGCGCTCGGCTTCCTCGGCATGCTGCTGCCCGAGCAGTACGATGGGCTGGGACTCGACACGTGCACCTACCTCGTGGCGCTCGAGGAGATTGCGGCGGTGGATGCGTCCGCGGCGGTGCTGATGAGCGTCCATAACTCCCTGCCGACGCAGATGATCCTGCGGTACGGCTCCGAGGAGCAGCGCGCGCGTTTCCTCCCCGGCATGGCGCGCGGCGAGATCCTGGGAGCATTTGCGCTGTCCGAGCCCGAAGCAGGTTCCGACGCGGCGGCATTGACCACGCGTGCCGTCCGCGACGGCAAGGACTGGATCCTGACCGGCACCAAGGCGTGGGTGACAAACGGTGGCGAGGCCGGTGCCATCCTGGCGCTGGCGCGCACCGACGTGCCTAACGACTACAAGGGTGCGCGCGGGATCGGCACCTTCATCATCACGCCGGACCTTCCCGGATTCCGCGTCGGCCGCAAGGAGGACAAGCTGGGGCTGCGGTCATCGCCGACCGTCCAGTTGCACTTCGACGAAATGCGGGTGCCGGGCGCCAACCTCGTCGGGGACGCCTCGCACGGCTTCATCTACGCAATGCAGTCCCTCGAACACGGTCGTCTCGGGATTGCGGCCCAGGCGATCGGGATCGCGCGGGCCGCGCTCGAAGTTGCCGTGGCGTACGCTGCCGAACGGCGACAGTTCGGGAAACCGATCAAGGAATTCCAGGCGATCCAGTTCAAGCTCGCCGACATGACGACGAAGGTGGCCGCGTCACGGGCACTGCTGTACGCCGCCGCCGCCGCCAAGGACCGCGGTGAGCCGATGACGCAGTTCGCTTCGATGAGCAAGCTGATGGCCAGTGAAACCGCCATGTTTGTCACGACCGAGGCGATCCAGATCCTCGGCGGCTACGGGTACGTCACCGATTACCCGGTCGAGCGGTATTTCCGCGATGCGAAGGTCACGCAGATTTACGAGGGCACGTCCGAGATCCAGCGCATCGTGATCGCGAGAGAGTTGTATGCTCGATAACGGATGTGAGATGTGGGAGGTGGGATGTGAGAGGAACCGAAACGGCGCACCCTCTCTTTCCACTGGATCCGACTTTGTCCGTGTGCCGTTGTCTCACATCCCACCTCCCACATCCACCATCCGTTCTTCATGAAGATGTTCGAAATGATGTCCGAGCTGGGCCACGAACAGCTCGTTGCCTGTTACGACAGGTCCAGCGGGTATCGCGGCATCATCGCGATCCACGATACGACTCTCGGTCCCGCGCTGGGCGGCACGCGCTTCTGGAACTACGCGTCGGAAGACGAGGCCATCTTCGACGTCCTGCGACTGTCGCGGGGCATGACCTACAAGAACGCCGTGGCCGGTCTCAACCTCGGTGGCGGGAAGGCGGTGATCTTCGGTGACAACCGGACCACACGACGCGAGATGATCTTTCGCGCTCATGGCCGGTTCGTCGAGTCGTTAGGTGGGCGGTACATCACCGCCGAAGATGTGGGCACGAGTACGGCCGACATGGACTTCGTGCACATGGAAACGGATTACGTCGCGGGACTCGAGACCAGATCCGGCGACCCCTCTCCCGTCACGGCACGCGGTGTGTTCCGTGCGATCCAGGCCAGCGCCAAGGTGAAGTGGGGCAGTGAATCCGTCGCCGGGCGTACGGTCATCGTGCAGGGACTCGGCAACGTCGGACAGTTCCTGTGCCGGGAACTCCACGCCGCTGGAGCGAAGCTCATCGTCACCGACATCGACAAGAAGCGGCTCGATCGTGCCGCCGGCGAGTTTGGCGCCACCCCGGTCGCCCCTGATGCGATCTATGCACAGCAGGGGGATATCTTCGCTCCCTGCGCCCTCGGTGGCATCATCTGCGATGAGACGATTCCGCAACTGACGGTCGAGATTGTCGCCGGCGGTGCGAACAACCAGCTGCTCGAGCAGCGCCACGGCGACGAACTCGAAGCTCGTGGAATCCTGTACGCACCGGATTACGTCGCCAACGCCGGTGGTGTGATCAACGTGTACGGCGAAGTCGCCGGGTGGACGCGTGACCGCGCACTCCGGAAAGCGGACGAGATCTTCGACACCACACTCGGCGTCTTCGAGATCGCGAGGGAGCAGGGAATTCCAACGTATGTGGCGGCGGATCGCCTCGCCGTGCGTCGCATCGCAGCGGTCGCGGAAATGGTGCGAACCTCGCCGCAATGGCCTCGTAAATCCTGATGGCGGATGTCGGATGGGGGATGGGGGAAATTCGGTCCGAGCATCCCTGTTTGGCCCGCCATCCCGGTGATACGTTCGGACAAGTGGGTCTGAGTTGATCGCCCATCTCCCATCCGCCATCCGTCATCCGAAACCGATGTCCGAAGTAATTCCCATCGCCGCCGACCACGCCGGCTTCGAGATGAAACAGCAACTCGAGGAGCGGCTCAAGGCACGTGGTTACGAAGTGAAGGACCTGGGTACCGACTCGCCGGCATCCACGGACTACGCGGACTACGCGCATCCACTGGCGGACATGGTCTCGCGCGGCGACGTGAAGCGCGGCGTGTTGCTGTGCGGCACCGGGCTGGGGATGGCGTACGCGGCGAACCGGCACCCCCATGTGCGCGCCGCGGTGGTCTGGTCACCCGAGATCGCGGCATTGGCACGTAAGCATAACGATGCAAACGTGCTCGTATTGCCGTCGCGATTCCTTTCTCCGGAAGATGCGGAGAAAATCCTTGACGTCTTTCTGTCGACCGATTTCGAAGGTGGGCGGCACGTGCGTCGTGTTGAGAAAATCGAAACCGAGGAGCATGGCGAATGAACGGCTGGCGTGAATGGGACAGGTGCCCTCCTGGCGCGGCGCTTCGTGAGGCAGATCCGGACATCGCCCGACTGATCGAGCGGGAGATCGAACGGCAGATCGACGGTCTCGAGCTGATCGCCAGCGAAAACTTCGTGTCACCTGCGGTCATGGAAGCCATGGGCAGCCCGCTGACGAACAAGTACGCCGAAGGTCTTCCGGGGAAGCGGTACTATGGTGGCTGCGAAATCGTGGACCAGGTCGAGCAATTGGCGATCGATCGCGCCAAGGCCCTTTTCGCCGCAGACCACGCGAATGTCCAGCCGCATTCGGGCGCGTCGGCGAACTTCGCCGCCTGCCTCGCGTTCATGAAGCCGGGTGACACGTTGTTAGGCCAGGACCTCTCGCAAGGCGGGCACCTCACCCACGGGTCGCCGGTGAATTTTTCAGGCTTGCTGTACCGCGCCGTTCACTACGGAGTGAATGACGCCGGTTATATCGATTACGACCAGATGCGCGACATCGCACGGAAGGAACGTCCTCGCCTCATCCTTGCCGGCGCCAGTGCCTATCCGCGGGTCATAGACTTTCCCGTGTTTGCGGAAATTGCGAAAGAAGTGGGCGCGATCTTCATGGTGGACATGGCGCACATTGCCGGCCTCGTCGCGACCGGCTTCCATCCGTCGCCCATCCCGCACGCCGACGTCGTCACGACGACGACACACAAGACGCTCCGTGGTCCGCGGGCCGGCCTGATCCTGTGCAAGGCCGAGCATGCGAAGGTGATCGACAAAGCCGTATTCCCTGGCTCGCAGGGTGGGCCACTCGAACACGTCATCGCCGCCAAGGCGGTAGCCTTCCGCGAAGCCCAGGCGCCGTCGTTCCGCGAGTATTGCGGACGTATCGTGAGCAACGCGCGCACGCTGGCGGAATCGCTGTCATCCCGTGGATACCAGCTGGTATCGGGCGGCACCGATAATCACCTGATGCTCGTCGACCTTCGCAACAAGGGCCTGACGGGGAAGGTTGCTGAACATGCGCTCGATCGCGCCGGCATCACCGTCAACAAGAACACCGTGCCGCGCGAGACGCAGTCGCCATTCGTGACGAGTGGTATCCGCATCGGAACCCCGGCCGTGACCACACGTGGTCTTGGTGAAGCGGAGATGGTTCGCGTTGCGGAGCTGATCGATCGCGTGCTGGGCGCCGCTGACGATGAGGGCGTAGCCGCTGCTGTGAAGCGCGAGGTCCGAGCACTGACCGCCGCGTTCCCCCTCTATCCATCGGCCCAGCCCGTTCCGGCGTAGATCACCAGTTCCTTGCGCCATCAGGCCCCTTGGAGCGGGGGTCCGTTCTGCTATTTTCGTTGCAGGATGGTGGGCTGAGGCTTGCGATCGCTCATCATCGCTCTCGTGGTTTGGGAGGTCCGGGAGATGGCTATTCGACTCGGCGATATCGCGCCCGATTTCGATGCGGATACCACGGTGGGTCCGCTGCGCTTCCACGACTGGAAGCGGGGCAGCTGGGCGATCCTCTTCTCGCACCCCAAGGATTTCACGCCGGTGTGTACGACCGAACTCGGTCGCGTCGCCGCGCTCAAGGGTGAGTTCGACCGCCGCAACACGAAGCTGCTCGGCCTGAGCGTCGATTCGGTCGAATCGCACGAGCGCTGGTCCGTCGACATCGCCGACATTACGGGACACAAGGTCAACTTCCCGATGATCGGGGACCCGGACCGGCGGATCTCCGCGCTCTACGACATGATCCACCCGAACGTCAGCGACACGCTCACCGTGCGCTCGGTGTTCATCGTCGGCCCGGACAACCGCGTGAAACTGACCCTCACGTATCCCCACAGCACCGGGCGGAGTTTCGACGAGATCCTGCGGGTCCTCGATGCCTTGCAGCTCACGACCGATTATTCAGTGGCCACGCCGTCGGACTGGAAGCACGGCGGTGAAGTTCTCATCGCCCCGACGGTGAGTGACGAGGACGCGCACCGTCGCTTTCCGAAGGGTTTCGTGACCAAGAAGCCCTACTATCGCGTCACGCCCCAGCCGAACCTGCCGGACTAGGCGACAGGCTCGCGCCGCGATTTCTCCCACATCCCACATCCGACATCCCACCTCCGCCATCCACGGATGTGGGAGGTCGTTGTACAAAGCAGACAGTGCCCGCGTTGGTTTCCACCTAACGAGCAAACGCCGTCTTCATGACGAACCACACATTCGCCGGTCGTTCAGCGAGCCGGCGCATGTACCACGGGAACCACTGGCTGCCGTAGCTGATCAGGCAGCGCACGACGTGATCCTCGGTTGCCAGCGTATGTTGTTCCCTGGATCGGATCCCGTACAGCATGTGGATCTCGAACTGCTGCTTCGACACTTTCGTGGCCGCCGCCCGTCCTATCAGGTGCCTGACGATTGTCATGTCGTGCGTGCCGAAGATCGGCAGTGCCCGTCCGTCCCTCGCGGCCTCGAGCAGGCGTTCGCCTTGCGACGCATACTGGAGGTCCACGTCGCGCTTCGAAGGAAACGCGACATGGGGCGGCTCCAGGTATGCGCCTTTGACCAGCCGGATCATCGGCGTGACATCGAGCAGGTTGTTGATGTCCTGTGGCGTGCGACGCAGGTACGCCTGGATGGCGATCCCGATCGGTGAATATTTCGTCTTCAATTCGCGATACAGCGTCAACGTGCGATCGACGTAGCTCGAGTCCTCCATGTCGATCCAGAGCTGGCTGCCGGTCTGCACCGCTTTCTGCGCGAGGACATCGAGATGTTCACGACAGGCATCCACCGAGTGATCCAGGCCCAGCTGCGTTGGCTTGACCGATACGACCGTGGGCAACCCCTGTTGCCTGATGTCATCGAAGGCGGCGAGGTAATGGTCTCGAACGGCATCGGCCTGGGACTCGCCCGTCAACGTCTCGCCCAGGCGCGTGATGATCGTGCCGATGCGGCTGGGCGCCAGAGTCTTCGCCGCGTCGAGTGCGTCCGCCAGCTCTTCGCCCGGCATGAATTTCCGCACAGCGCGTCGTGCAAAAGGCCGGCGCATGAAGCGCTCGGCGAGCCACTTGTTCCTCGAAGCGGCCAGGAATGCCTTACGTGCGATAGCCATGGCGAGAATATGGTGCGCGGCAACTCTCGCCTACAGGTCCCGGCAAAAGCACCCGACGTGGGCTCTATCCGATGTAACGCGCAATGGCCATCAGGGCGACGGCAATCACCAGGAGGACAAAAACGATCCGCGCGGCAATCACGGTGCGCGCACGGTTCTTTCCGATTTCTGCCAGGAGCGAGTTCCGGACCTCTTCCGATGTTGCCTGCGGCACCTGTTTCGACAACTCCCAGATCCGCCCAGCCGCAGGACGCATGACCACCATGCCGACGAGGAATGCGATGATCGCCAGCAGGCCACCCGTACTGAATGCGATTCCCAGCGTCGATCCCATGTACGCCGGATCGAAACCTGCCGACTGTTGCCATAAGAGCCACAGTCCGGAAAGCATCGTCAGGACGGCGATGATCGGGATCAACTTGAGATAACCGCGCTCGAAGAAGCGAATCATCACCTTTCCGCCATCGGGGCCCATCGACCGGAGGCTCGGCTCGAGGAACGTGACGAAGAAGAACATGGTTCCGGCCCAATAGACGCCGCCGATGATGTGAATCAGTCGCATGACTATGAGCAGGGCGTTCATGGGAGTCGCGGTGCGGGAGCCAATACTTCGAAGCCGGTGAAAATCGGTGGTATGGCGCGGGCCGCAAGAGCGCTCAGACACATGTGCCCGCTTGAGACGGAAATTGTCACAAAAATTGTTTTCCACTAGCGCCCTCGGCCTGAGCAGGCAACATTTGCGACCCCACGCCGACTTGTTCGTCATTTCATCGTCAAACGTCCACTCGGCAATCGTTTGCGCGCTACGTGATCCAACTCGTAACTCTCGGCTCGCTTCAGCTCCTCGGGGAGTCGGGGCCGATGCTTGCCGGTCGGCGAAAGATTCTTGCGTTGCTGGCATGCCTTCTGCGGCGTGCCCCAGACTCCGTACGACGCGCTGAACTCGCCGCGCTCCTCTGGAACGACCGCAACGAGAACTACGCGAAACAATCCCTGCGGCAGGCGCTCGCGGAGTTGCGTCCTGTTCTCGGTGAAGCGCTGATCGCCGACAGCGAAGCGGTCCTCATCGATGCCGATGAAATCCGGCTCGATGCACACGCGTTCGAAAACGCGGTGCGCCTGGAGCGTTGGGAAGAAGCGGCACAGATGTGGGGCGGAGACTTCCTGCACGGCCTCGATGGCCTGGCCGGCGAAACCTGGACCACGTGGCTGGCCGCGGAACGTGCACAGCTTCGCCAACGTGCGGCGCTGGTGTTCGCCGCTCTTCACCACGGCGCCATGCGCCGCAACGAACGCCGCGCGTCAGTCGACTGGGCCCAGAAGTGGTGCGATGTCGCACCGCTCGACGAAGCGGCATGCACGGCGCGCATAACCGCGTTGGTGCGCGCCGGTCGCCCGGTGGATGCCGCGGTGGTCTACGAAAATTTCGTGCGACGCCTGCATAACGACTCGCGACGCGGACCGTCTGCGGAGTTCGAGGCGTTGAAGGAAACGTTTTCGGCCGGCCGTCCTTCGCCCACCGACAAGGTGCTCATCCGGGGCGCCGTCACGTTGTCCGGACTGACGCAGCTCAACGTGGACGCCCGCGGGCTGGCGGAAGCGGCCGCGGTGATTGGAGAAGCGACGGATACGGCGACACTGCAGGCCATTTCCCACATCACGGGCTTCTCGTTCAAGTTCGGCATGGCCGAGCTGGTGCAGCACGGCGTCATGCATGGCATTGGGGAAGGACGGTGGGAATTCACGTCGACGGCGAGCCGGGACCAGGTCCTGGCCGTTATTTCAAAACACCGGCGCCTCACCCTCGAGCGCGCAGTTGCCGCGCGCCTGGGAATACCTCTCGAAGGCAAGCGCACCCCGACGCCCAGGCGCACTCCGGTTGTGAAGCCGTCGGCAAAGAGTCCGGCGCGGCCACGCGTAGTGCTCGCGGCCAGTGTGGTTGCCGTTCTGCTGTTTGCCGGCGGGCGATGGGTCGCTGGTCTGGGGACGGCAAACGCGGTTGAACTGGCGCCGGGAAGCACGGTACTGCTCGATCATGTGCGTGACGCATCCGATCTGACGCTGGCTGGTGCCGTCAACACCGCGGCCGCGCTTGGACTCAGTCAGTCGCGCCATGTCGCGCTGTACAAGCCGCGCGCCGGGCACGACACCGCGCGTGGCGTTGCTGACCGTGACCGGATCCGGGCGCTCGCTCGCCGCGAGCGGATTCCGCGCATCATTTCACTCGATATCACCGGAACCGACAGCGCTCTGCGCGTTGCCGCGCGGTTGATCGATGGCTCGTCAGGCGAAGTGCTGGGTGAAGAGTCGGTGGATACGCGCCGCGCGCGCCTCGTCGACGATCTCGACCGCCTGCTGCGAAAAGTCCGCGTCACGCTGGGTGAATCCGAGGAGATCGTCCGCGACTCCTCGCGCCTGCTGCGGGAAGTCGGCAGTGCGTCGATCGAGGCACTGTCGGCCTACGCGGAGGGACTCGAGGCGTGGACTGGTGATCGCGCTGGTGACGCGCGTGCCGCCTGGACACGGGCGCTGAAACAGGATTCCTCGTTTGCACTCGCCGAGCTGGCGCTCGCCAATGATGCCTTCATCCGTCAGGATACCGAGGAGGGTGATCGCTGGGTGCGGCGCGCGGTGACGCACACGGCCCGCCTGACGGCGCTGGATGCGTTGCGGGCCCGCCAGATCATTGCGTTGCGCGACGGACGTCTTGGCGAAGCGGCAACACTGGCCGAGCAGGTGGCAAAGCGCGCTCCATCCTCTCAGGCCTGGTACGATCTCGCCTCCGCGTACGTCGCCGCGGATCGCTGTGGCGATGCCATCCAGGCCTTCGAGCGCGCGGTTGCCGTGGACAGCACGCATACACCTTCCCGGCTTGGTCTCGCCGAGTGTGCCCTGGCTCAGGGGAACGCGGCCCAGGCGCTGAAGCACCTCGAGGCTGCGCGCCGCATCGACTCGACTTCACTGAACGGGATCGAGTACGCCATTCAGCGAGGCCGCATTCTGGCGCGCGCCGGACGCCTGGTCGAAGCCGACTCCGCGTTCCGCAGCGGATTGCAGGGCAGCGTGGTCGACAGCGCCACCGTATGGCGGTGGCTGGCGCAGTTGCAGATGATGCGCGGGCGTTTCGGCGAGGCACTTCCGATGCTGCAGTCTGCGTCGCGACTGACTCGTCAGGCAGGCGACGCGCAGCGGCTGTTCGATGACCTCGTCCTCGAAGCCCACGCCTTCACCGCGGTGGGTGGGCGCTCGCGCGCTTCCGAGTTGATCGATGAAGCGGTCGCCGTCTCGCAGGCGCGCCCCGTTTCGGTCAGCAGCTACTTCCAGCTCGGGCATCTGATGGCGCGCATCGGCCGGCTCAACGGCGCGCGCGAGGTGTTGCGGGTCGCCTCCCAGCGGGTCGCGCAGGACGGCGGCTCCAACCAGTGGCCGATCCGGCTGCTGACCGCCTCGCTGCACATCGCCGAGCGAAACGGCCCGGACGCGCTCACGAACATCGACGCGCCTAACGCTGGTGAGTGGGAACCGTTCCGCCTCGCGCTGACGTCTGACGCCAACGCCCTGGCCGGCAGGCACGAGGCGGCGTTGGAAGCGGCACAGAAGCTGTCGCAGTCGTGGCACTTTGGCGAAGGCGTCCAGGACGAATGGCTTCGTGCCTTGCTGCGTGTGGCCCGGGTGTCGGAATTGTCGGGTGACACGGCGACCGCACGGACGACGTACTCGCGTTATGTGGAGCGGTGGAAGGACGCGGACGTCTTCCTCGTGGAATTGTCGGCGGCACAGCGCAGCCTCGTTCGGCTCGGGGGCGGACCGATGGTCGGTATCACACCGCCTCGCGGCCGCTGACCACAATACGTCTCGAGCCTCGACCCTGACGTTTCAGTACATCACGCTCAGGTCGGCGAGCCAGAGCGTCTTGCGCTTCCCGGGTGTGTCGCCGATCGGCCTGAATGCGCCGACGCGGACACCCAGCGGGAGAACCGAAATCACCCACTGCGCTTCACCGCCGATGTAGGTGCGGTTGCCGGTCCAGAATCGCAACGCGGTGGCGCGGAGGATCCCACCACCTTCCCAGCGCAGAAAATGCGCAACGGCGAGCGATGCACGCCCCGCATGAATGCCCGGTTCGATCGCGGCGAAGACGAAGGTCGTCCGGGGCTCCGGCACGTCGAGCGTTCCGGTTCCGAATCCAGCCAGGGCGGTCACCGACAGCAGGACCGGGCCTAACGCGTGCCACCCCGCCAGGGGATCGGCAACGGGTCGCCACGTCCCGACCGGTGGGGTGACCTGTTGTGCTCCGGCGGTCGCGCTGATCAGGGCGCCGCAGGAAAGTGCCATGAACCGTGTGACGAGTCGCATGGTGTACAGTCGTCCGCGCGCTTTCCGGAGGCAACTACTGGCGCGACAGAAGGCCGGCTGACACCATGCATCATCTCTCGTGTGTTCACGGCCGGAGGGCCATATGAGTCGCATCGCTGGGGCGTTCGCCGGTCGTCGTGTTGCGCTGATGACGGCGCTCGTGCTCGTCGCCACGTCGTCGCTTTCCGCGGCGCAGGGAATTCCAGCCCGGCTGTCGGACCAGGAGTTCTGGAAACTGGTGACGGAATCATCCGAGGCGGACGGTTTCTTCCAGTCGGATAACCTGGTCTCGAACGAGATCACGATGCAGCAGATCATCCCCGAGCTGGTAAAGGGAAGATCGCCCGGCGGTGTGTACCTCGGCGTTGGTCCGGACCAGAACTTCACCTACATCGCCGCGATGCGGCCGCGGGCCGTGTTCATCGTCGATATCAGGCGCATGGCGATGGTGCAGCACCTCATGTACAAGGCGCTGTTCGAATTGTCGGAGGACCGGGCCGAATTCCTCTCACGCCTGTTCGGCCGACGTCGCCCTGCCGGGCTCCCTGCCGACGCACCGCCGATCCAGATGCTCGAGGCGTTTTATCCCGTTGCAGGCGACAGCGTGCTGTATTCGCGAACGTTGAAGGAGATCACGAACCAGCTCACCAGGCACCATGGATTCGGGTTATCGAACGACGACCTCCAGATGCTCGAGTACGTCTTTCTCTCCTTTTACCTGGGCGGACCGGACATCACCTACAACTTCGGGCAGGGGATGGGTGGCCGGAATCGCGGGATGCCGTCGTTCGCGGAACTGATGGTTGCGACCGATGGTGCGGGCGTGAATCGCGGCTTCCTGGGCAATGAGCAGCAGTACCGCACGGTTCGCGACCTTCACCTCCGAAACCTCATCGTACCGATTGTCGGGGATTTCGCGGGGCCAAAAGCCTTGCGCGCCGTTGGCGAATTCCTGAGGACGCATAACGCGATCGTCAGCGCGATCTATACGTCGAATGTCGAGCAATACCTGTTCCGCGAGCAGCACAAGTGGCGCCAGTACTATGAAAACGTCGCGACACTCCCGCTTGATTCGAACAGTACGTTTGTGCGGTCGGTGTTCAACTTCGGGTACAACGGCATGGGGAGCGGTGCGCGCTCGATAACTATGCTGCAGCCAGTGCTCGACCTCTTGAAGGCAGTCCGCGAGGGAAAGATCTCTGGCTACCTCGACGTCGTGAACATGTCGCGCACGGTCTGGTAGCTCAGCTGATCCACGTTCCGAGCAGCCCGAAAAAGATTCCGACACCGCCTAACACTGCTGCCACCGCGCCCATCGCGGCAACGAGTCTCCGGGCCAGTATGACAGGCGTTCGCGCGGCACGGGTATCGTCGCCCGTTTCACGGTCCAGTATGCCCCAGGCGCCGAACGCACCAAAGGCGAACGCGAGTGCCGCCAGGGGAAAGCGCAACGGCGGACCCAGTACAAGAATGGCCACGGCTGCCGTGAAGCCGGCGGCTGCCTCGATCACCAGCCGCAGATCGGATGCCTGACGAGCGCGTTGCACGAGCAACTCGATCAGAGAGCCGCGGTCCAGAACTTCCTGATTCGTGTCCTTCACGGCTCGGATTTTCCCATTACCGCTCCAGGCCATTGAGGAAGCTGACCGCGTCGCCGCTACGGCGGAACTTCCTCGCCTCGATCCTGCCGTCGGGATGTTCAATCACCAGCGTGATTGCCGCCTCCTGGTCGGGAGCGTCGTCGCGGACTCGCGTTTCGATTGCCGTGGGCCGCTCGGGCAGTTCGGTGCCCAGCAAGCGCAGGACCTCCTCGCGCACACTCTGAACCGACACGCCGAACGAGGCGAGCACTTGAGCTCCAACGCCGCGGGCTTCCCTCATCACGCCGAGCAACAGGTGTTCGGTTCCGACGTACGAGTGATGCAGGTTCCGCGCCTCCGACATCGCCAACTCCAGCACTTTCTTCGCTCGACTCGTGTACGGAAGGTCGCGCCCTCGCGGGAAGATCGTATCGGCGATGGCTTCGAGAATACCGCCAGACGTCTCGGCGGAGGATGTACTGTCCTCGCGTCCTGGCACTACCGTGTCGAAGACTTTCTTCCGAACGTCGGCCGTGCTGACGCCGAGGTTCTCGATTGTGGCCTGCGCGACGCCACCACCTTCGAGCAGCGCCAGCAGGATGTGCTCCGTTCCCACATACTCGTGCCGCAATGCGAGTGCCTCTTCGCGTGCACGGGAAAGAGCCCTTCGGACTCGCTCCGTAAAGTTGTAACCGTTCATTTCCTGCTCCGGGGAATGCCAATTGACGATGCCGCAAGGGCGCCACCGACGCAATCGAGCGTTGGCGTTGATCAGTCGAAGGGGGTGCGTTTCACGCGCCGGCAGGGCAGATTCGTGGCGCGAAGATTGCCAACAGAACCAGGAGGCACCATGCGCCGCATCGCCGTTCTTCTTCTCCTTGCAGCGGCCGCCACGCCAATGACTGAACTCGCCGGGCAAGTCACTCGTTATGTGCGCTACACCGTTGCGGGCGCGACCTCGTACGGAATTCTCGACGGCCAGACGGTGCGTGAACTCAGTGGCGACCCGTTCACGAATCCTCGTCCCACGGGCCGCACGCAGCGACTGGACCAGGTGAAGCTCTTGGCGCCGGCGACGCCGGGAAAGGTCATTGCCGTCGGACTGAACTACCTCACGCACCTCGGCGAGCGTCCTGCCGCCACCTATCCGGGATTGTTTGCGAAAATGCCGACGTCGATTGTCGGACCCGAGGCCGAAGTGATCTATCCAGCCGATGCGACGAACCTCCACTTCGAAGGTGAGCTCGTCGTTGTCATCGGAAAGAAAGCGCAAAATGTCTCAGCTGCCGACGCACCGAACTACGTCTTTGGCGTAACGGCGGGGAACGATATCAGCGAACGAGACTGGCAGCGCGCTGATCTCCAGTGGTTCCGCGCCAAGGCGTCTGACACATTCGGCCCACTAGGTCCGATGATCGTAACCGGACTCAACTACGGTGACCTGTTGTTGCAAACGCGGGTCAACGGCGAAGTCGTGCAGTCGCAGCGCACGAAGGATCTCGTCTTCGATGTCCCCGCGATCATCAGTTACATCAGTCGTTACGTAACCCTGGAGCCCGGCGACGTCATTTACACAGGTACGCCGGGCACGACGAAAGCGATGAAGCCGGGTGATGTCGTGGAAGTGGAGATCGAAGGGATCGGAGTCTTACGAAACAAGATTGTGAAGCGATAAAAAAGGAGCCTGAGGCCAGAAGCCAGAGGCCAGAGGATTGCGAAGTCTGCTCTGGCCTCTGGCCACTGGCCTCTGGCCTAACTCTAGTTTCGTTTTTCCGCCATCAACGCCAACGTATTCCCCTCGCTGTCGTTGAAAAACGTCATCCACAACTCATGATCCGGCCTGCGGGCGATCAGGTGCGGTTGGTCGCGGAACGACACGCCACGCTCCTTCAGTTGCGCATAGGCCTGGTCGATGTCGTCAACGCGAAAATAGAGCACCGAGCCCGGATGATCGTATTCGGCGGTTTCCGGCAGCGATAACATCAGTCGCACAGAGCCGCAGTCGAAGAACGCCATCTTCGGTGGCGCCTCGAACAGCAAGCGCATCCCGAGCGCGTCACGATAGAACGCGACAGCCCGGGGAATGTCCTTCGCGTTCATCGCAATCTGGCCGATGGTGTTCAGGCCGACGGCAGGCGTGGTGGCCATCATGATTCTGCTCCTTGCGAGTTAGTTAGCTGTGCTAACAAATTTGTCCATGGCTTCCAATCGCGCAAGAGGCAGGGGAGAACAGCCCGCCGAAGAACTCGCCGATCGCTGGCACAGCCTCGCGATCCACCTGCTGCGCCGGCTCAGGCGCGAAGACGTGAAGGCGGGGCTGACCGGACCGAGACTGTCCGCGCTCTCGGTCATCGTGTTCGGCGGGCCGATCACCCTCGGTGATCTCGCGACCGCCGAGCAGGTGCGGCCGCCGACCATGACGCGGCTCGTGCGTGCGCTCGAGGAAGAAGGACTCGTTCGCCGCGAGAACGATTCCACGGATGGTCGTGTCGTACGAGTGCGCGCGACCGCGAAGGGCGAGAGCCTCCTGACCGCCGGTCGCACCAGGCGCGTGCGAAAGCTGATGCAGCCACTCGCCGCGCTCACGGACGCCGAGCGCAAGACCCTGCATGATGCGGCCGCCATTCTTGCTCGCGTCATCGGACGGCTCTCTTAGGCCATCCTAACCGGTACGCGGCATAACGCGGCATCACCGGTTCGCAACCGTTGTGAAGATCTGACGCGTCACACATCTTGTTGCGTCCGCCTGAAGATTGTGAGCGGCGGTCTGCAGGGAGGAGGCAGCGGTGGGAGAAATCGGGTTTCGCGATGGACTGATGGACCAGATCCGGCTTCGGGAATCGCGCTTTCATGAAAGCGCGTTCCTGTTCGTCCTCGCGTCGCTGGAATTTCTGCAATCACGCCTCCCTGAGCGGCGTCATGTCGACGGACGTGAACTCGCGCATGCGGTACGCGAACTGGCATTGGAGCGCTTCGGTGTCCTGTCGCGGCTCGTCCTCGACCACTGGGGCGTACGCTCGACGGCTCATGTCGGGGATATTGTCTTTGCGCTCGTCGAGACCGGCCTGCTGATGAGCCAGCCCGGCGATTCGAGACAGGATTTCGAGGACGTGTTCGATTTCGACGATGCGTTCGAGGGTTCGTATCCATGGAGTGCGGCACACCTGGCATGAAGCCGCACGGGCGTCTCGCGGCATGACCCGCGCGAGCCACCGTCAGGGAGGACTAGTGGTCCAGAACATCGAGCTGCCGAAGTGTCGGAAATGCGGGAACGGCGAACTCCTGCCCATGAGCGACTACGGCCGGGATGGTGCACCCATCACCTATAAGGCATGGGTCTGCAGCAATCCGGACTGCGGCTTCAACATCCGCATCGACAACGGCGAGATCAACTTCGGCCGGGCGCTCGGACAGTCGCACAAGTAACGAACGACTGCCAGGAGAACGCCACGTGACCGTGCGTGTGGTGACCGGAGAAGGCGCCGCCGCGCGGGATTCGGCCGCCATCAGTAGCGGCATTTCCTCCCGCACCCTGATGCAGAACGCGGGTGCCGCCGCCGCCGATGTCATGGTCAAGCGGTTCGGCGACGCCCTGGGTGGAGGAGTCGTGGTGTTCACCGGTCCCGGGAACAACGGCGGCGATGGCTGGGTGGTCGCATCCCAACTCGCGGAACGCGGCATTCCCGTCCGCGTGCACGAAGTCGTGGAGAGCCGGACCGGCGATGCCTTCGAGGCCCGTGCCGCGGCGATCAACCGCGTCGCGTTAGGCGACGGTGACGGCACGGAAACGTTCATCGTCGATGCCCTGCTGGGAACCGGCGCCCGCGGGGCGCCGACGCGTGCACTGGCAGACGCCGTCGTCACCATCCAGGAGAGGCGCGCCGCCGGCGCCGTGGTGGTCGCCCTCGACATCCCGACCGGTGTGGACGCGACCAATGGCGCGGCAAAACTCGCGGTTTCCGCTGACCTGACCATCTCGTTTGGCACGGTAAAGCGCGGACACCTCCTGGCGCGCGGGGAATGTGGCGCAATCGTCGTTGTCGATATCGGGCTCGGGTCGCACGTCGACGGAGCGGACAATGCGCCGGTGCTCGTCGATGAATCCTGGGTCGCGCGGGTCATTCCACCGATCGACGCCAACTCGCATAAAGGCAAGCGGCGTCGGGTGGTGATCGTTGGAGGATCACGAGGGATGGCGGGCGCGGTCATTCTCGCCACGCGCGCGGCGTCGCGCTCGGGAATCGGAATGGTGCGAACGCTGGTGGAAGAAGCCAGCCTGATGGCGGTCCAGTCCGCGGCCGTTGAGGCGACGGCCGCGACATGGCCACTCTCCGGCGCCGAATTTTCGCCGTTACTCGACGGATGTCACGCGGTGCTGATCGGTCCGGGTCTTGGCCGCTCGAGCGAGTCGCGTCGACTGCTGGAAAGTGTGCTGGAAGTCTGGCAGGGGCCCATCGTACTCGATGCGGACGCGATAACGCTCTTCGAAGGCGAGATCGAACTTCTCAGCGCCGCGCTCGCTCGGCGTCCCGCGTTGCTCACCCCGCACGTTCGCGAGTTGGCGCGACTGGTCGGCACGAGCGACGACGAAGTCATCAGGTCGCGCTTCGAGATCGCGTACGACGCTGCGCACGTGCTCGGCGCAAGTATTCTCCTCAAAGGTGTACCGACCGTCGTCACTGGACCGACGGGAGAGTCGATGGTATCGGCAAGTGGAACGCCTGCGCTGGCTGCGGCCGGCAGCGGCGATGTGTTGGCAGGAATCGCGGTAACGCTTCTTGCGCAAACCGGCGATTCGTTCCAGAGCGGAGTTGCTGCCGCATGGATTCACGGACGAGCGGCAGAAATGGCAAATGCAGGTCGCCCCGTTCGCGGCGTTACGATCGCGGACGTGATCGACGCACTCGGCCACGCGTGGCGGCTCGCAAGCGTGCCGCCAGCGCCACCCATTCTCGCGGAATTGCCGTCAGTCATCGGACATCGACACGAGGGCGTGGAGTGAGCGAAAACTCGTGGGCAAAGATGGGGCCGGGAGAAGAGTTCGACCTGATTCGAAGAATGGCGGCGCGATGGGGAGACCTGGTCCGGCAGGCGGGTGATGACGGTGCGGTGCTCGACGTCGCGCACGGCGCTCGTCTTGTTGCGTCAACCGACTCTTCGGTCGAAGGGGTGCATTTCCGCCGTGAATGGCTCTCACTTCAGGAGATCGGATACCGGGCTACCGTCGCGGCGCTCAGTGACCTGGCAGCGATGGCCGCTGATCCAATAGGGCTCCTGATTGCGGCGACTATTCCCGCCGACGTTGCAGAGACAGTCGAGCTGCTGGCCGATGGCATAGGGCAGGCAGCACGCGATGGCGGCGCTCCGATTGTCGGCGGGGACCTGACCGGCGGTGACCGCATCAGCCTCACGATGACTGTGCTCGGCGCTGCAAGTCCACCGATCGGCCGGTCGACGGCGAAGGTCGGGGATCGCGTGTGGGTCACGGGACGCCTGGGCGGCCCGGGGGCGGCCGTGCGCGCATTGCTTGCTGGTAACCTGCCATCCGCCGAGCATTGGCCGCGATTCGCGCATCCCGTCGCTCGGATCGCCGAGGCACGGTGGCTCGCGGAGCATGGTGCGACAGCGATGATCGACATTTCTGACGGCTTGTCGTCGGACGCGAGACACGTCGCCGCGGCCAGTGGCGTGTCGCTCGAGATCGACGTGATGTCGGTGCCGTGTGTTCCGGACGTCGTGCCACGCGCGGCCTGCACGAGCGGGGAGGAGTACGAGCTCCTGCTGACGGCGCCTGACGAGTTTGACGTTGTGGCATTCACTTCGCGGTTTGCGATTCCCCTGACACAGGTGGGAATCGTGGTGGAAAATGCCGGCGCGGAGCCTGACGTCACGTTTATCGATGGTGAAGAGCGCGTTGACCTCGGTGCCGGCTACGATCACTTTTCGGCCTGATGCGCACGCTCCTTACTCTCGTCACGATGGTGGTCGTGACGCCGGTCCTCGCCACGATCGTCATCGTGGCGGGACTCATTGGCGTGCCGAACCGACCCGGCGGCCTCTATGATCGTATACCGCGACTCTGGTCGCGTCTCGCCCTCCGGCTGGCGGGTGTCCGACTCGAGCTTCACGGCGACCAGCAGTTGCACCAGCTCGAGTCGCGGGTCTTTGTATCGAATCATGTGAGCTGGTACGATATCTTCACGCTGCTGGCGATCCTGCCACGATATCGTTTCGTCGCGAAGGCCGAGTTGTTCAAGATCCCGCTGTTCGGGACCGCAGCGCGTCGCGCGGGAACTATCCCGATTCAACGAGAGAATCGTAAGGCGGCATTTCAGGCATATGAGGAAGCCGCGCGTGAAATCCGCGGTGGCGCATCGGTCGTCGTCTGTCCCGAGGGAACGCGCGGCGATAGCTACGCGCTCCGCCCGTTCAAGAAGGGTCCCTTCGTACTTGCGATTGCAGCCGAAGCCCCAATCGTCCCCGTCGTGGTTTATGGAACGCGTGAAGTCCAGGCGAAGGGCTCTTTCATGATCCGGTCAGCGATGGTTCATGTGCATTTTCTCGAAGAGATACCCAGCGCTGGTCTGACGTATGAGGATCGAGACCGGCTGGCCGACGAGTGCTGGCAGCGGATGGCGCGTGCACTGGAACAGCATCACGGCGTCGTGAGCGCGAACGTGAGCGCGCGACGCGACAGATCGAGGCAAAAAACTCCGTCACTCGTTGAAAGCTGAAGCAGCAGGGAGGGAAGATGTCAGATGGTGGATGGGAGATGTGCCGAGTCACGAGTCACGAACCATGAGTCACGAGTAAATGGCAACCATACAGGACATCACGGCGCGCGAGATCCTCGATAGCCGGGGAAATCCCACCATCGAAGTGGATGTGTTGCTGGAGAATGGAGTCGCTGGCCGCGCAGCAGTTCCCAGCGGCGCCTCCACCGGCGAGCACGAAGCCATCGAGCTTCGCGATAACGACAAATCGCGCTACCTAGGGAAGGGCGTGCAGTCGGCGGTGCAGAACGTCATCGAGATGATTGCACCTGCGCTCCGTGACATGGATCCGGGCGACCAGATCGAAATCGACCAGACGCTGATCGAGCTCGATGGCACGCCTAACAAGGGGAAGCTTGGCGCAAACGCCATCCTCGGGGTGTCGATGGCAACCGCGCGCGCGGCGGCCATGGATCGCGACATGCCGCTGTATCGCTACCTCGGCGGTCCCCTGACGAGAACCTTGCCGGTTCCACTCATGAACATCCTGAATGGAGGCGCCCACGCTACCAACACCGTGGACTTCCAGGAATTCATGATCGTGCCGGTTGGCGCGGAAAGCTTTTCGGAAGC
This sequence comes from Gemmatimonadaceae bacterium, assembly GCA_035646395.1. Taxonomy (GTDB): domain Bacteria; phylum Gemmatimonadota; class Gemmatimonadetes; order Gemmatimonadales; family Gemmatimonadaceae; genus JABWBJ01. Next base: position 23,348 of record DASRPK010000239.1, read on the forward strand.
GCTGCGCATGGGCGCGGAAGTCTTCCATTCGCTGAAAAAGGTGCTCGTGAAGCGCGGGCTCGCGACCGGAGTGGGCGATGAGGGTGGATTTGCCCCCGACCTCAAGAGCGACGAGGAAGCACTCCAGGTGATCATCGAGGCGATCGAGGCTGCGAACTATCAGCCGGGGACGCAAGTCGCGCTGGCGCTGGATTGTGCGGCGTCGGAACTGTTCAAGGATGGATCGTACACATTCAAGAAGAGCGGCGCCGGCACGCGCAACGCGGCGGGCATGATCGACCTGTATGCGAGTTGGCTGGAGCGTTACCCGATCGTCAGCATCGAAGATGGGCTCGCGGAGGATGACTGGGACGGCTGGGCAGCACTGACGTCAAAGCTGGGTGATCGCGTGCAGCTGGTTGGCGATGACCTCTTCGTGACGAACACCGAGCGGCTGGCGCGCGGGATCGAAAATGGCGTCGGCAACTCGATTCTCATCAAGGTGAACCAGATCGGCACGCTGACGGAAACGCTGGAGGCAATCGAGCTGGCGCGGTCGGCGGGGTATCTCTCCGTCATTTCCCATCGCAGCGGCGAAACCGAGGATACGTTCATCGCCGATCTCGCGGTGGGAACAGGCGCGGGCCAGATCAAGACCGGCAGCTTATCGCGCACGGATCGCGTCGCGAAGTACAACCAGCTCCTGCGAATCGAGGAGGAGTTAGGTGGCGCGGCCGAGTATCCGGGCGGCGCCATCTACGGATTATGAGGGGATCGACACGTTGAAGGTCTGGTTACTCCGATTCGCGATAGTGTTCGCGATTTACTTCGCCTTCCAGGGCGGGGAATACTCGACCTACGACCTGTTCCGCCAGCGCGATCGGGAACAGGCAATGGAGCGCATGATCGATTCGCTGCAACGGGACGTCGATTCACTGAAGACGCTGCGCCGGTTGATAGAGACGGATCCGGCTACGCAAGAGCGAATTGCGCGCGAAGAATTCGGAATGGTTCGGGAAAAGGAGCTTCTTTTCCGGTTTCTCGACCCGGAATCACTGAAAGGCAAAAAACGCTGACGCTGCTGGCTTGAACCGGGTCTTGGGCGCCGGTACATTTCGCGCACTGACGCGGGGTGGAGCAGCCTGGTAGCTCGTCGGGCTCATAACCCGAAGGTCGCGGGTTCAAATCCCGCCCCCGCTATTCCAAAGAAGAGAGGCCGGTGCTTTCTGCACCGGCCTCTCTTTTTGCCTCGAGGGATTCGTCAGCTCGAACTGCTGACGAGGAATGTCACCTGCGTCGGCGTGACGATCGGGATAAGACCCTGGCCCGCGGTCTTGACGAGCTGCGCCGCGATCCGGCTGTCGGTCACCACAACGGTGATGCCGATGAGTGTCTCCGAATTGCCTGAGCTGTTAACTGCCGTCCAGACATGCCAGTCGTAATCGTAGTCGATCCGATCGAACGAGAAGCCGGTCGGCAGGTTTTCGATCAACTGGGTTGGCAACTGTCCGACGGCCGCGTCAGGCGGAAATGCCCCGTGTTCGGTGTAGTGCGTGAACGCCGCGATGCGGATCGCGTGCACGTCACCCAGGATTGACGCGGCAATGGCGCGCCGTTTCATGTCGCTATAGCGCGGCACGGCGATTCGGGCGAGGAGCCCGATGAGCGCCATCGTGATCAGTAGCTCGATGATCGAAAATGCCCGGCGCATTCGCATCAGCTGATTCCCCGGAGGCGGAGGTTGGGGCCGAGGAACACTGAGTCGGGAATCGTCGAGCGGTACACCATCCGCGACCCTTGCACGCGGGTGGAGAGCTCGAATGCCGAGTCGGAGCTTCGGACGTAGCCGATGCCTGTCGTATCGACACCCGCCTGCGACAGCGTCGGCGGAAGACGTCTGTGCGTGGCGTGGTAGTTCTTCACCTTGAGTGACGCGAGGTACAACGTGAGTTTCGCGCCATTCTCGAGCGTGGCTGCCGACAGCGTCGGTTCCCGCGGGGGCATCAGCGAAGGAGCGATCCAGATCGCCGCACACAGGGTGACGAGCAGCGGGATGACGAACGGGTTGCGCTTCTTGGGGACCTGGCGCGCCTTCTCTTCCTGGCGCTCCTTGCGCTTCTCTTCCATGAACTCCCCGACGAGCGAGCCGACGGGGTCGTTCGCCAGTGGGGTGTGTCTCGGGAGAGGCTGAGTCATGCCTTATAACGAGGGAGCCCCGCCGGAGACGGATGGGGCGAGTTTATGGCAAGGGCAGTCCCCCAAAGGACTTCTGTCCACCGGTCGAAGTCACGGGGCAGGGCTAGGAGGGGGAAGGCGACCGGCGTAGAATTCAGGCCCATTCTCCAAGGCAGGGTAGCTCAGGTGGTTAGAGCACGGCACTCATAATGCCGGGGTCGGGGGTTCGAGTCCCCCCCCTGCTATTTCTTAAGTGGTTATTTGATGGCGCCATGTCGGGGTTTCACCGATCGGCGCCATTTCCATGGCCGTTTGTGAACCCAGCGGTCGGAACCGCGCGCTCCATCGAGCAGTAGCAGACGGGTCACTGCCGGCATGGAGTCGGCGCATGCATCGATCAACACTCCCGTGAACCGCTGGATTGCCGTAACCAGTTGCGCAGCCGTGATCGCGTGCCGGGGTGCGCGCAATAGACCGGAAACAGATGCCAGGTCGCCCACGGCTGGTACAGTCTACGAGTACTCGGCAACAATTCCTGGATATCAACCGGGCAGCACCTTCCGCATGAGAGGCAGCCTAACGATCGTTGCCGATTCTCTCTTCGTGCATCCGGAGGCGGCTTGCCAGATTCATCGCCGGAGTCAGGGATCGGTGACAGCCTACTGCGGAGCATCGTTGAGCTTTGACGCCCGGAACATGAGGTCTGGACGATGGGTCACGATGGTCCGGGTTCCCAGGCAACGAAACGTCTGCGTGCAATACGAACCTCGTGACCCCGCGCGGCAGCGGCGGTGCAGTCGCACAGTGCCAGAGACGTATTACGTGAGCGAGCAGCGATCGGGAGCGGTGCAGATCAAGCGAATTTCGTAATCGTCGCGGCGGTTCGAGCAACCCGATCGGCTGGTCGCGCGCGAATCCGCCAGAAACCCGGCGCGCCGCCTGTTGGCCGATGTGGGGCAAGAATACGTTTGCACCGGTTCCCGAACCAAAAAGTGTGTCATTGGGTGCTAAAGTGCGGGGGCGAGGTCCATTCAATTCAGGATGAACCTGCTCCATGTCCTCAAACCGTCCTGCAGTCATAATGCCTGATTCGAGCGTTCAACCGCCCACGTTACTTTCGCAGTCGCCGGCAGCACCGGCGGTTCCCGGTTTTCTGGCATCCCGAGGGTCGCACGGTCGGCTGGCCCTGGCAGGGCTGGGGATTCTGGCGACTGTTACGGTGGCGCTCGGGGCGGCGCGCGTTGGCGCGTTGCCGAATTCTGTCGGCATTCAAGGCGACAGTGTTGTCATCGCCGCGGCGGGTGACCTCGTCTGCGGAACTGGGACCCCGGCGAACATCCCCTGTCAGGAGTTGGCAACGGCCGACGTGGTCCGGAAGCTGAAGCCAAACGCGCTCCTTCTCCTCGGCGACCTCCAATACGAAGCCGGATCGCTCGCGGATTTTCAGTCGTACTACGAGGCGGCGTTTGGCGAGTTCAAGTCGATCAGCTATCCCGTACCAGGGAACCACGAGTACTTCACGCCCGGCGCGGCGGGATACTTCGACTATTTCAATGGCGTCGGGGTGGATAGTGGCCGCGCAGGCCACCGTGGCCGCGGATACTACAGCTTCAATCTTGGCGCCTGGCACATTGTCGCCCTGAACAGCAACTGCATCGAAATCCGCAACTGCAACGGACGTTCAGCGCAGGCGGCGTGGCTTCGCGCCGATCTTGCGTCGAACAAGGCGAAATGCACGCTCGCATTCAGTCACTCGCCGCGCTTCAGTTCAGGACAGCACGGCAACGATGAACTGCTGCGGGACCTGTGGCAGATCATGTACGATGCCGGGGTTGATGTGGTGTTGTCGGGGCATGATCACCACTATGAGCGATTCTTCCGCCAGGATGCCGGAGGCCGAATCGACGAGAAGCGCGGGATGCGCGCGTTCATTGTCGGCACGGGGGGCAAGGGTCTGGCCCGCATCGCGCGCCCGCGAACGAACAGCGAGGTGCAATACAACTCGGCGATCGGTGTTCTGACGATGGTGCTGAAGGCGGACAGTTATTCGTGGCAGTTCGTGGAGTCGATTGGTGATCCGCTGGATGAGAAGGGCGAGGGTAAATGCCACGATTGAGTTCTGGTGCCTAACAAAACGGCCGTCCGGATGGACGGCCGTTTTCGTTAGGCTCTGGATCTACTTCGTAGGGTCGAGATACAACAACAGGTTTGGACTTCCCGATCCAGGATTCGTGACCTTTCCAGCTGTACTGCCCGAGAAAAGTGTGGATACGGAGCCACCTCCGCTCAGTACCCGTGCGACGGCTCCGGCGACATGTGGTGATGCCATGGAAGTCCCGCTTATCGTCTTCGTCGCCGAAGTGGAGTTCTTCCAGGCAGAAGTGATGCCCGATCCCGGTGCGAAGATGTCCAGACATGAACCGAAGTTCGAATATGAAGCGCGCGCATCTGTGGACGTTGTCGCGCCAACGGTAATCGCGGCACCCACCCGAGCTGGGGAGTAGTTGCAGGCGTTGGCGCTGCTGTTCCCGGCCGCGACCACGAATACCACCCCATCGTTGATCGCCTTGGTTACTGCGCCGTCGATTGAAGGCGATGCGCCGCCACCGAGGCTCATGTTGGCCACTGCGTCACCGTTCTGGTGATGCACAGCAACCCAATCGACCCCGCCCACGACGCTAGTCGTGCTGCCGGAGCCCGCACAGTTCAGGACTTTCACCGCGATGAGTGAGACGCCCTTCGCAACGCCGTAAGTGGAACCGCCTACCGTGCCGGCGACGTGCGTTCCATGGCCGTTGCAATCCGTGTTTTGGCCGCCGACTGTCGTCGTTCCCCACGACACCCGGCCAATGAACTCGTTATGCGTCGTCAGGATTCCCGTGTCGATGATATAGGCGGTCACACCGCTGCCAGTCGATGCGTAACCATACGTTGCATTGAGCGGCAGATTGACCTGGTCAATGCGATCGAGGCCCCAGCTTCCAACGGCTTGCGTCGTGTACTCCTGCACCTGCTCCACGTATTGCACGGCAGGATTAGCACGCAGATCCAGGATCAGATTCGGACCGCCGCGAACCGCATACCCCCGCAGCGCCGTCACCCATTCAGCCACCACATCGCCGCCACGCCCACGTGCGTCGCGGGCGGACTCGGCGACATCAGCTCCATCCTTCAACACCACGATGTATTCGCCTGGAATCAGCTGCGTCCCCAGGTTCATCGGCGGCTCGACCAGCGGCGCCAGCCGCGAGTTCGAAGGCGCGGTGGTATCGGCACAGGCGGCAGCTGCTGCCAATAGCAACAACGGCACGAAAGAACGACGGTTCACGGTACATCCTCCAGCGTCAGGTAACTCTCCGGTTCGGCGAACGCCGCCGGTCGGGACGGTCCCAACGCTGGGTCAGCCAGGCACACCTGTCAACAAGAAACTTCGTACGGCCTCTGCGGCATGCACGCAACACGGCGATTTCCCTATCTGCTCACCGCGGCGGGGCGGGGGCCTTCCCACCTGATGCCTGGCTGAGTACAAATCACCAAGCTTGTTGAGCCCGGTCATACCGCGCTCCCATAACGTCTGACTTCATTACGAGGCGTAAGCATGACACGGAAGCAAACGGTTGCAGCTCGAACCACGAGCGGAGCGAAGCCGCAAAAACCGAGCTTCGCCGAAACTCCGCGGGGGACCGCCGACAGGATGTTCCGTGCGGCGATGGAGTGCATCCGGCAGCGGGAACGATATGCCCGACTGGTTGCATCGGGCGCCCACGATTCGGAACAGTTGTCGGCGTTGCGCGTCGCCGCTTTATGCGACGAAATCCTCGACGAGGCGGCGGCCGCGTATGAGGAGCGCGCCGCGGAAGCGTCCTCCGGTGACGACGAGTGGCGTCGTCAGGCCAACGCGCTCTGGCACGCGGCCCGCGAGTATCGTCGCCGCGAAGCTGGAAACAACGTATCGCCCACCGGGAAGAACGGATCACTGCAGAAGCTCGCACTCGAGTACGATCTCGAAGCGTCGGCACTGCTGGCGCTCAAGCTGGCGCTCGGTGGCTTTCGCCAGATCTGCCCGGATTGTGAATTGGAAAGCAGGCCGCAGACGTTCGTGGCCTGAACAAAGTTTACAATTCCTTAGCAGCACCCCGCGGCGCCGCAAGGTGCCGCGTTTCATTTTCATGAGGCCGACGACTTAACGAGTGCTGTCTCGCGCCGTCGATTCGCATCAGTTTTTGACGGTTCGGGGTTCTACCTGTGCCTCTGGTACAGAATTGCCAGCGGTAAGACGTTGCGCTTCGTACGTACCAATAAGGATTTTCGCGTATTGGCGCGTCTGGGCGCTGTGAATTCGCAGATTCGTGGAGCGACGGTTGGAAGCACTGTTCGAGCTTCTGTTCAAGTATCGACCGGTAGTTTTCGAGCGCGGGTCGCTCGGATTCGAGTGGCCAGTGCCGTGGATGGCGCTGGTCCCGATTGCGCTCGTGGCCGCCCTGGTCGCCGCGTGGTTCTACCGTGCGAGCCGGAGTGCGCTGACCCCGCGTGACCAGATGGTCCTGGGCGGCTTGCGGATCGCGGCGATCTCGATCGTCGCGCTCTGCCTGGCCCGTCCCGTGCTGGCGGTGTCTCGCGCCATCGAACAACGCAACGTGGTGGGCATTGTCATCGACGATTCGCGGAGCATGCGCATCACCGACCATTCGTCACTGGCCCGGGGTTCGTACGCGCACGAGGTCTTTGGTGGCCCGGACAGCGCGCTCTTCAAGGCCCTCGCCGAGAAGTTCCAGTTGCGCTTCTTCCGTACTTCGGGAGCCGGTGGTCGAAGCGAGACGTTGGGCGACACCCCCCTCAATGGCTCGCGGACGCACCTCGCGACGGCATTATTGCGCGCCGAGGAGGAGCTGGCCGGAGCACCGGTGGCGGGCATGGTCGTCATCTCGGACGGGGCCGACAACAGCGCCGCGAGCCCGGGTTCGACGCCGATGCTCGAGCAAATGCTCGCGCTCCGCGCCCGGCAAATCCCCGTCTACACAATCGGTGTGGGGTCCGAGCGCTTCGACCGCGACATCGAAGTTTCCCGCGTCGAGGTGCCGACGTCGGTGCTTCGCGAGGCATCCATCCTGGTGGAAGTGGTTCTGTCGCAGCGTGGATACGCGGGGAAAAAAGTCCCGGTCGTCGTCGAAGACTCGGGTCGCATCATCGGGTCGCGCGAAGTCGCGTTGCCCAAGGATGGTGAGGCGGCGGTCATACGTATTCGCGTGCCGGCCAGCGAGAGCGGGGCACGTCTCCTCAAGGTTCGCGTACCGGTCCAGTCGGACGAAATGGTGAAGGAGAACAACGATCGCGAGTCGGTGGTGGTCGTGAATGATCGGCGCGAAAAGATCCTGTACCTGGAAGGCGAGCCGCGCTTCGAGCTCAAGTTCATTCGCCAGGCAGTCGAGGATGACAAGAACCTCCAGGTCGTGACGTTGCTGCGGTCGGCGAAGGACAAGTTCCTGCGCATGAGCGTGGACGACAGCGTGGAGCTGTCGACCGGATTTCCCAAGACGCGCGAAGAATTGTTCGCCTATCGAGGCATCATCCTCGGCAGCGTCGAAGCCAGCTTCTTCACGGTGGACCAGCTCCGCATGCTGGCGGATTTCGTCAGCGTGCGCGGCGGCGGGCTGCTGGCGCTGGGTGGTCGTCGCGCGCTGGCTGAAGGCGGGTTTGCGGGAACGGCGCTGGCTGATGCGCTGCCGGTCGAGCTGGGGCCGCCGGCGGGCTCGGATTCAGGGGCCACGGACATCACGGTCGCGCCCACGGCGGCCGGCGTCCTCCATCCCGCGACCCAACTGGCGCCTAACGATTCGGCCACGGCGACGCTGTGGCGGCAGATGCCGCCGCTGACGACGGTCAACGAAGTGGGACGGCCGAAGCCCGGTGCCACGGTCCTCCTCGAAGGGCGCGTCGAAGGTGACCGGCGGGCTCGCCCAACGCTGACGTTCCAGCGGTACGGCCGCGGGAAGGCCATCGTGTTCGCCGTGCAGGACTCGTGGCTGTGGCAGATGCATGCGCTGGTGTCCGTGGAGGACCAGCGTCATGAAACGTTCTGGCGCCAGTTGCTGCGCTGGCTGGTCAGCGACGTGCCGAGCCGCGTGGACCTGGTGGCGACCGGTGAAGGTGCGGTGAATGAAGGGATCCCGCTGCGCGTGGTGGTGTCGGACAGCGCCTATGCGCGATTCAATGGAGCGGCGGTCAGCGCCGAAGTGGTCTCTCCCAACGGGGAGACGACGCGACTGCCGTTCGAGTGGGCGACGGATCGTGACGGG
>DASRPK010000240.1:0-3871 GCA_035646395.1 Gemmatimonadaceae bacterium
GGGAGTCATCGCCGAGACGGGGATGAGCGGATCGACGTCTTTGACTGCCTGTGCGAACGCGCGCGTTGCAGCGACCAGGTCTCGCGACGGCTCGATCACGACCCAGACACCCCGCGCCGGACGCTGCGTGATGGGAACGAAAATCTCGGGCTTGAAGGGCGCGTTCGCGCCGTCTGCGCGCCCCGTCGCCACGACGCCGACGATCGTCATCCGCGGCGCGTTAGGCGCCGAACCGCGTACGAGCATCCGGCCAATCGGGTCCTTGCCAGGGAAATATCGCTCCGCCGCGTACTCGTTGAGGATTCCAATCAGGTCGGTTCCCTGGCGGTCGTCAGCCGTGAACTGGCGCCCCGCGATGAGTCGCATGTGCATTGCTTGCAGGTAGCCCGGCGTGACCGAACGAATCCACAGCGACGGCGGGAGATTCGGATTGGCGGGCTCGCCGACCCGAGTCGGCGCGATATCCTGGTCACCACCGATCGAGAGCACCGGCAGGTCCGTGATCTCGGCGCTCTGAATCGCCGGGTACGATCAGGGGTCAGACACCTAATCCCTGGGACTCAATCAGGGGTCAGACTCTATCCTTCGGACGATTAGGTGTCTGCCCCTTATTCCGACCCCTTATTCCTGACTCTTCCGTAGGGCGAATCCTCAGGAATCGGATGCGCGCTCAGGGGGTATAGAGCGACGTCATCTTCGAAAGGGTTTGACCATGAAAATGTCTCTTCGCGCTCCTGCCATGGCGCTGCTCGCTGTGAGTGTGATCCAGTTCACCGGCTGTGCCTCCTGGGGCAATCGAGAGAAGGGTGCGGTGATCGGTGCCGCCGCGGGCGCCGGGGTCGGTGCGGCAATCGGTAAGTCAGCCAGGGGCGCTATCATCGGCGCGGTCGTTGGCGGCGCCGCCGGTGCCGTAATCGGGCACCAGATGGATCAACAGGCCAAGGAGCTGCAGCAGAACATTCCGGGAGCAACAGTAACGCGCGTTGGTGAAGGCATCGCGGTTTCGTTCGCGTCAGGGCTTCTGTATGACTTTGACTCAGATCGGATCAAGCCAACCGCTGCGCAGAACCTGAAGACGCTCGCGACAAGCCTCGGCAAGTATCCGAACACCGACGTGCTGATCGTCGGCCACACGGACGCGACGGGTTCCGACGACTACAACATGGGATTGTCGCAGCGTCGCGCGACGTCAGCGCAGAACTTTCTCGTGGGGGAAGGGGTTGCCTCGTCACGTTTGCGTGCCAGCGGTCGCGGTGAGACCGAGCCGATCGCGTCGAATGACAATGAAAGCGGCATGGCCCAGAACCGGCGCGTCGAAATCGCGATCTACGCGAACGAAACCGCGCGAAAGCCGTAGGCGCAGGCTTCTGGCCTCTCGCTTTTGGCCTCTGGCTTCGGTTATCGCACCGAACCGAGATACTTGTCGAGCCACGCGAGTGCCTCGGGAATGAGCTGCGTCCGCGGCATCATGTGGCCTCCGTCGTACACGACGTATCGCTTCTGCTCGGCCGGAGTGCCTAACTGCTCGAAGAACGGTTTCTGTGATGTCTCAACCGGGAAGTAATCATCGTATCGCGCGTTGAGCATCAGGACGGGTATCCGGATTCGTGGCACGAAGTTGAACGGGTCGGCCTCGGGCCGGGCGAGCAGCATGCGATAGCCGGCGACAAACAGGATCGTCGTCTTGAAGCGCGGCTCGATGGCCGGCACCAGGCCGCCGAGTCGCCCGCCCCAGCTCACGCCGAAATACGCGATGCGCGACGTGTCGATATCCGCCCGTGATTCCAGATAATCGATCGACCGACGCGCGTCCTTCGCCCACATCACCACATGATCGCGATAATCGATGCTCGTGTTGGGTAAGGACGTGCGAAGACTGTCACTTCGTTCGTAGGTGGACTTGTAGACCGGAGTGATCGCGACCCGACCGCTGCGCACGATCCAATCCACGGCTCCTGCGTACGTGCTGGCTGTGCTGGCCCGCGCGCCGAATCCACCGTCGCCTGGAAACAACATCACTGCTTGATGTGGACCCCGGCGTCGCTTCGGAATGAACACGTACGCGACGCCCCGTTCATTGTTGTAGGCAGCATCGTACGTCACGCGTTCGACGATCCAGTCGGGGGGCGTCGAATCCACCGATTCGACAACGGCGTTCAGCGGTGCACGATCGTAGTCGTAGTTATGACGGAGAACGTCGAAGACCGCACCGGAAACTGGTTTCTCGCGATAGTAGTCCCGAAACGCGCGACGAATCGGGGCCTTGGCTACGGCAATCCCGGTATCAGCAGCTCGGTATCTGACGAGCCGGAATCCATTGATCGGCGATCGATCGAAGGGATCCTGCGCGTACGCGTCGTTGAACGCGTACGGGAGATCGCTCCAGCCGCCGCCGAGGATGTAGCGGTGCCCCCGGTCGTCGCTGTTATGTGTCCATTCGCGCACGTTACCGGCCATATCGAACGTCCCGAAGGGACTCATCCCGGGTCCCCGGCTTCCCGGTCCGGATCCGGTCGTCTCGAGGCGACTTCCGGGAATCACCCACGCCGCGGCCCCTGCGACCGCCGCGCGCGACCAGTGGTACACCGTCGGGAGCTGCTTCGCTGCATAACGTGCGAAGGCTTCTGCCTCGTACCAGCTCACGCCTCCGACCGGATAATCAGCCTGCCCCGGCGGATAGTCGCCTCCCTCCCACGTCGCCGGGCCGGGACGCCCCGTGCGGTCGATAAACGAGCCTAACGCTTCCGCCGCCGGGATCGTGCGACCATTCCGTTCGAATCGATCGGTCCACCAGGTAGGGCTGGTGTATCCACCGGCGTTCACGAACTCCTTGTACTCCGCGTTCGTCACTTCATGCCGATCGATTCTGAACTCCTCGAGCGCCACCGCCGGGAGGTGGTCAAGCCCGACCTGACCAGGCACGATCCGTCCTCCGGGAACGCGCACCATACCAGTATCAGGCGCCGAGACAGAATCGAGTTTCAATACGATACTCCCGCCCCCCGAGACGAGCCGGTGGAGCGTGCGATACCCGGCATGCTCGACCCGGAGCCGGGTCAGTGAAAACCGCGGCAACCGCACACTGTCCAGCGGTGTCGTACCGATCCGTTCCCATCGCGTGGTGTCGTTGAACGGTGCTCGGAACACGGTCGCGCCTGGAGGTTCGCTTGTGAACGACATCGAGCTGGCAATTGCGTTCAAGGCCGACAGGAACACCGAGTCGTTGCCAAGCACTGGTTGCAGGAGGCTCGCCCGGACGAACGCGCTGTCGAACTCGAGTTCGGCGGCCAAACGCTGGATCTCGGGAATCGCCGCCAACGCATCTCGTTCGCGGGCGTTGGCACGAGCGGCCCTCAGGCCCAGTACCACAACCAGCAACGCAATTGCTGACCCGGCGACTGCGACTGGTACTCGAAAACGCGCCGTGCGTCCGGTCGCGCGCGATGCCACTCCCGCGCCCGGAGTGCGAAACTCTTCCAGCGCCTCAATAATGTCATCTGCGGTCTGAAAGCGCGCGGCTGGATCCTTTTCCAGGCACCGCCTGACGAGTTCCGCCAGTCGTTCGGGTGTCTCGGGGAGAATCTCCCGGACTGGCCGTGGAGCCCGCGTGATGTGCGCCGTAAGAACTTGCTGTGGTGTCCCCGTGAACGGTGGTGCGCCGGTCAGCAGTTCGTACGCCAGGACGCCGAACGCGTACACGTCCTGGCGCGCGTCGGCGTCTCCCTCGCCGGCCGCCTGCTCCGGCGCCATGTACGCGGGCGTACCTAACGACGTGCCGATTCCCGTCAGCGTCATGCCATCGAGCGCCGCGTTGCCCACCGCCTTCGCCACGCCGAAATCCACGAGCAGGGCGTGCCGGTCGGTCACCATC
>DASRPK010000241.1:0-15206 GCA_035646395.1 Gemmatimonadaceae bacterium
GCGGGTGGAATGGCCAGACGATGATGACGCCGAGATACAAAGCGAAAAATCCGGCCAATACCGGCGCCCGCCTGACGAGTGCCACGGATCCGACGGCGATCACGGGAAGGAGCAGCAACAGTGACAGGATTCGTGGCCAGCTGCGCTGAACGGGCATCAACACGTAACTCAGGCTGTTGCCCATCCCTGCAAAGTTCTGGATCACCACGTCGCGGGCGAACGAGAATCCGCCTTCGCGATACCCGTCCATCATCCAGGGCCCGTAGGAGCCGTATTTGCCGGACAGGATGGGTGCCACTTCACCCTGATATGCGCTGACCCAGAGTTGCCACGGCACCAGAAACAGCGCCGATCCGGCAACAACGCCCAACGCACCCATTGGACGCCGGCGGAAGAGGAGCACCAGAACCATCGCGCCAATCGCTACGGCACCAATTGTCCGCACCATCGCGAGAGCGCCGAGCAGGAGTCCGGCGGTGAGGGCATCGCGTATCCGGCTACCCTCCGCAGCCCGCTCGATGACTGGCAGCGACAGAAAGAACACGGCCAGGAAGAGCGGCTCGGAGAGCACCAGGCCCGCGAGGTGCAGCGTCATGATCGATGCTGTTCCTACCGCTGCCACAACCGCCGCGGCGTGCACGCCAAACTCGAGGCGCGTGCGCAGGAATCGGTACAGTCCACCGGCCGCGATCGCGAGCAATGCAGCGTTCGCGAACTTGAAGACGACAACGTTGTCCGGAAAACCCGGCGCGATGCGCCACAGCATTGAGAGCAGGAACGGATAGCCCGGCGGGTAATGCGTGGCGTGAGGCGCGCCCGGCAGATTGATCATGCGATAGCCGTCGCCGGTGGCCAACGCCTTGGCCAGCAGCGTATAGATCGCGTCGTCCTCGTATGCGCCGACAGGCCATGGCGTAATGCTGACGATGGCGGCGACCAGCACGCCCACCATGAGGAGCAAAGGAATAAATCGTTCGCTCCGCCGCTCGACGTCTGCCATCACCGGCATCGGAAGCACCGTCACGGTGTGCCAGCCCTCGCCACCGGCAGGTAGATCGCACCAAGCTCCAGCACTCCTGCAAACCGCAGCTCCGCTGACCCGCGAATAAGCCCCTGCGCCGCTTGTGCGCCGAAGGGGGTCGTGGCCACCACGTAGTCGACGTCGTAGCTCCGCAGGATGGAGCGGAGGGCCTCGGTCGCGAATTCCGCAGTCTGCTTTGACATATGGTCCTGCGGCGTGAACGTGCCGATGGGAACCGCGCGCCGGCCCGTGTACAAGTGAATCATCACGTCATCTTCGGTGACGATCACGGCATCTTCGGGTGTATTCGCCGCCACCCACGCCATCGCGGGCTTCGCGCGATCGGCGACGTATCCCTGGACCTGCGTCCACCAGCCGCGGGACACACTTCGGTAGTTACTGCGGGCGTAGCCAATCATCAGCAGCGCAGCGAGTCCGACGCCAACCCAGCGTAACGTGACGTATGCGCGTGCCTGCGGTTTCCAACGCAGTATCGACTCCACCGTCAGGCCGAAGCACATACCCAGCAGCGGCCAGACGCCAAAGGTGAATCGTTGGGGCGGGAAGGGCCACAGCACGACGAGCGTCAGGTACGCTGCGACAACCAGTGCGGCAACCGGCGCTCGTCGCAACATCAGCCACCAGCCCGTTGCAAAGAAACCGGTCGCGACGAACGTGACGACAAAGCGCAGCGGTACAGGAAACGAATCGACCGACAGCGTGTCCCACCCGCCGCCCACAAAGAGCCGGAGGTTGAACCAGCCCAGCGTGGCCAGCCATTCGATGCCCCCCTCACGGATGCCGCCGAAGAGCCAGCCGGAATACGAGCCGTACTTACCGAGGAAGATGGCCGGCACTTCCGCATCATGCGCAGAAACCCACAGTTGCCAGGGCGCCATGACGAGGAGACCAGCTACGCAGACGCAGAACGCCGCCAGCCAGCGTCGCCGCCACAGGAGCACCAGCGCTGTGGCAGGTATGGCCACGGCACCTAACGTTCGTATCAGCGAAAGTGCACCGCCGGCCGCGCCGGCGATGACCGCGTCGCGCACATTGCCGGTCTTCGCCGCTCGCTCACCCGCCATCAGGACCGGGAAGAGCGCGGCCAGGAACAGCGGTTCTGACATGACCATGACGCTCATCAACACCACTGGGGCGCAGGCCGTGAACACCGCCACGGTGATGGCCGCGGCCCACTGCCCCATCTGCAGCGGTCCTCGCGCGAAGCGCCAGGCCAGGATCGCGCTCAGGCCGATGAAGGCCGCGTTGGCGAACTTGAAGAGCGTGATATTGGCCGGGAACGAGGGAAACAGCTTCCAGAGTCCGGCCAGAAAGAGCGGATATGCCGGTGGGAAGTGCGTCGCGTTAGGCGCGTCCGGCAGGTGGAGATACCGGTACCCCTGCCCCGTCGCCAGCGACTTGGCCAGGACAGTGTAGACGCCATCGTCCTGAAACACGCCCACCGGGAACGGTTCGATGAACATCACTACCGCCGCCATCGACAACGCGGCCAGGACAAACGGCAACAACCGCTCCCGCTGTTCGTCGCTCCGGAAGAGAGAGTTCATTGCCCTTCGCCCCGCGACTGCGGCTTGAAGACCGCGCCGTACTTGAACACGGCGACGACCCCCAGCTCGGGAGGATTCGCCTGCACGAGACCACGCGCCGCGTAGATGCCGTTGTTGGACGCCGTCAGGACGTAATCGACATCGTATGTGCCGAGGATCGTTCGCAACGCGTTCGCCGCGAACGCCGGCGTTTGTGGACTCATGTGCTCCTGCGGCGTGAACGTCGTGTTCGGGATCGTCAGGCGGCCGGTGTAGAGGTACATCAGCACGTCATCGTCGGTCGAGAGCAACGCATCGTCAGGCGTGTTGGCCATGACCCACTCGGCCATAGGCTTCGAGCGATTTGCCACGAACGACTGCACCATCGACGGCCAGCGGCTTTCCGCGGCGATATAGTTATATCTCACGTAGCCGATCACCAGCAGCGATGCCATTGCAATCGCCGCGGCGCGCGCGAACTGCCGCGGACGCGCTGCGGGCCGCCAGGTGAACACCGCATGCATCCCCAGCCCCACGATGATGCCGACCAGCGGCCACAGCGCGAAAATGAATCGCGGAGGTTCGAATGGCCACGAAATGATCACCAGCAGGTAGAGCGCGACCATCCACGCTGCCACCGGCGCGCGTCGCAACATCAGCCACCATCCACCTGCGAAGAACGCCGTCACGGCAACCGTTGCCAGCCATTTCACGGCCACGGGTAGCGGTTCAATCGCGAGGAGCTGCCATCCGCCGTTGACCACAAGCCGGAGGTTGAATACCACGAGCTGCAGTAGCCACGGCACTCCGCCCTCCTTCACACCACCGATCAGCCAGGCGGAGTAGGAACCGTATCGACCAGCAAAGACGGCGGGGAGGTTGTCATCGTAGGTGGCAATCCAGAGTTGCCAGGGCAACATGATGGCCACGCTGGCGGCGAGGACGAGGAGCGCGGCTGTCCATCGCCTGCGCCAGGCGAGGACCAGGATCGTGGCGGGAATGGCAACGGCGCCTAACGTGCGGATGAGCGCCAGCGCACCGCCGGCCGCGCCGGCAATCAGGGCATCACGCCTGTCCCCCGTGCGGGCGGCACGCTCACACGCCATCAGCACCGGGAACAGGGCTGCCAGGAACATCGGTTCCGACAACACCATCACCCCGTGCAGCACGACCGGGGCGCAGATCATGAAGGCGCCGGTCGAGAGGGCCGCGGTGGCGTGGCTCATGCCCACCTGGCGGCGCGCAAAGTGCCACGCCATGAAGGCCCCGACCCCGATGAATGCGGCGTTGGCGAACTTGAACAGCGTGACGTTGGCCGGGAATGCCGGGAAGACCTTCCACAAACCAGCCAGGAAGAGTGGATAGAGCGGCGGATAGTGCGTCGCGTTCGGCGCGTCGGGGATGTGGAGGTAGCGATATCCCTGCCCCGTCGCCAACGACTTGGCGAGCACCGTGTAGATCCCATCGTCCTGGAAGACGCCGACCGGGAACGGCGCGATCGATACCACCACGACCAGGGTCGCGGAAATCGCGAGCAGGAGTGGAATGAGCCGGTCTCGCGTCAATAGCGATGTCTCGTTCCCCGGCATCGTCCCGTCGCTCACGCGCCCTCCGAACCGAACCGGGACAGCTTCCGGTGTAGCGTGGACGGGTCGATACCTAACGATTCGGCCGCTCGTGTCTTGTTTCCCCCCTCGGCATTCAGCACCCAGAGGATGTAGGCGCGCTCGATGGCTTCCAGCGTCGGATTCGGGGCGGCGCGGTCGTCGAGGAGCCGGGAGGGCGTCGGTGACGTGACCCGTTCCGGCAGCGCGTTGAGCTCGATGCGCTCCCCGGGTGACATGATCCAGGCGCGCTCCAGCGCGTTTTCGAGTTCCCGGACATTACCAGGCCACTGGTAGGCGCGGATGGCCTCATCAGCCTCGCTGGAAAGCGTCTTCTCTTCACCGCCACGCGTGGAGGACAACCGTTGCAGGAAGGAGTCGACGAGGAGCGGAACGTCATCCTGCCGGTCACGGAGCGGCGGCAGGTGCAGGGCGATCACGTTGAGCCGGTAGTAGAGATCCTGCCGAAACGTCGCACGACGCATCGCTTCCTCGAGGTCGCGATTGGTCGCGGCGATGAGTCGCGTGTCGATCGGGATCGATTCCGTGGCGCCGACAGGAATGACTTCACGATGCTGCAGCACTCGCAGGAGCTTCACCTGCGTGGCCGGTGTTGTTTCGCCAATCTCGTCGAGGAAAAACGTCCCGCCGGCGGCAGAAGTGAACAACCCCTGCTTGTCCTTCACGGCACCGGTGAACGAGCCTTTGATGTGGCCGAACAACTCGCTCTCCAGCAGGCTTTCCGGCAGCGCTCCACAGTTGATCGATTGGAACGAACCCTCGGTGCGCGCAGAGAGCTGGTGGATGTAGCGAGCAATAACCTCTTTACCGGTGCCTGACTCACCCTGGATCAATACTGTCGATTCCGTGGGCGCGACCGTTTCGGCTAGACGGAGCACTTCCATCCAGGACTTGCTCTTTCCGACGGGACGTCCGGAGACCGAAGTTTCGCGCCGTCGGATCTCCTGCTTCAGCGACTGGTTCTCGACGCGCAGCCGGCGATGTTCGGCGGCGCGGCGCAGGATGGCGATGAGGTCGTCATTGCGGAACGGCTTCTGTATGTAATAGAAGGCGCCCTCATTGACGGCCTGGACCGCGGATTGCAGCGTCGCCTGCGCGGTCATCAGGATGACAGGGATGGCGGGATCCTGCCGCCGCGCCGCCGACAACACCTCGATGCCGTCGACGTTAGGCATGCGCACGTCGGTCAGCACGATGTCCGGCGACAGTGACGCGATCTGCTCCAGCCCCTGCCGTCCGCCCTGTGCGATATGCGGCGTGAAGCCCTCGTTCCGCAGCAGGATGCGCAGCGACTCCAGGATGCTCGACTCGTCGTCGATGACGAGGACGTTCGCTCGTTGGGTATCGATCATTTGCCCTCGTCGGCGGGGTGGTCGTGATCCCGTGGCAGCAGCACGGTGACTTTCGTGCCGTTGCCGACTTCCGTGTCCACGAAGACGAAGCCGGAATGCGACTCGACGGCGCGATGTACCACCGCCAGCCCAAGTCCGCTTCCACCCGGCCGGGTCGTGAAGAACGGGTCGAAAATTTTCTCGCGGACGTCGGGCGGGATGCCCGGGCCGCGATCAGAGATGCGTATGGTCACTCCACCGCCCTGCAACCGAACACCCGGCGGTGCGTCGTCGGCGCGTAGCGTAGAGACCTCGACGCGTACTTCACCGCCGACGGGCGACATCTGCACCGCGTTCAGCACCAGGTTGAAGACGGCGCGATGCAACACGTCATCGTCCCCTTCAATGACGCCGGCTTCGCCCGTGATCGACACCCGAACATGCTCCGCGCACGATGGGTGCGTCGCGGCCAGCGTGGCCGCACCCCGCGTCAGCCGGCCGATGTCGATCTTCTGAATCCGGTTTACGCGCACGCGCGCGAAGTCGAGAAACTCGGAGAGAAGGCGTGCCAGCCGGTCCGATTCGCGCACGATGAGCGACGAGAGGGTCCGCTCGTCAGGCGTCGCGTGTGTGGAATGACTGAGTTGCTCCACTGCGCTGCGGATGGACGCCAGCGGATTCTTGATCTCGTGCGCCAGCGAGGCGCTGAGCTCCGTGACGGCTTCCAGTCGCTGTGTGCGACGGCGCAACGCGTCGAGCCGTTTCTGGTCGGTGAGGTCCTGGAAGATCGCCGTCGCGGTGCGACTGGTTTCGTTCGCATTGTCGCTGCCATTCTGCTCGTGGCTGGCGGTAATGGTGGTGTTGAGGCCGATCGGAAAACCGCGACTGGCCGTGATCACCTTGCCTTCAGCACGGACGGTCCGGATCCCCGAGCCGGCCGCCTGCTCGAGCGCCGACACAAGTTCGGGCGAAATCGAACCAAACAGGTCGCGCACCCGCCGCCCGGCCTTGCTGGATAAATCCATGCCCAGCAACGAACTCGCTGCGGGGTTGGCATATACGAGATAGCCGGCGGCGTCAACGGTTACGATGCCGCTGCGGATGTTGCGCAGGATGTCCTCGGCTTGCAGTCTCACCTTGACCAGTTCGGCCGCGAGTTCTTCGCGTCCGGCGCGTGCCTCGCGAAGGCGCGACGCGATGTACCCGGAGCTCAGCGCAACGCCAGCAAACACTCCCAGTTGCAACCAGTATCCGAGATCCAGCGACGACCGATGCGCGAGGATGACGTCGGCGAAATAGAAAACACATCCGAGTGCCGCGACAAAAAGTCCAGCCGACGCCGTCAGCATGAGCGCGGCGACTGCGATCACCAGGATGTACAGCGCACCGAATTGCGAAGCCGCGCCGCCAGTAACGTGTACAAGTCCCGTAACCAGCACGAGATCGAAAAGGATCTGTCCGCCGAGAAAGCGGTCGTTCAGCGAGCCGGGCTGGAATTCACTCCACGCGGCAGAAATCGCAGTGAACACAGCGGCAGCAACCAACAGCGCCGTCGCAATGAGGCGATCTTCAGGAGCGGAATCCTGGAAGACAAAACCGACGGCAAAGAAAATTGCGAGCGTTATGGCGACGCGGCCCACGTAGCTCGCTCGGAGGAGGAGCCGGGGGTCGAGCGCCTTCATGGCGTGGACGGCTGGTCGGGGCAGCGGGAGTGGCGTGTTCACGATTGGGGGAGGGCGTCTTGCAACGTGCAACGAGCCGGGTCGGTGCCTGACCGTCGCATTCTGCTAGAACTTGGACGATTCGCGTCACCTGGAGTTTCTCAGTGGAAGTGACGGATCATCTGACATGGCAAGGAGTTCTGGGCCGGAGCGCGGCCGTTCTGGCGCTTGTCCTCCTGAACGGCTTCTTCGTGGCAGCCGAATTCGCCCTGGTGGGGGCGCGAAGGTCGAAGCTTCAGGAAATGCACGACGCGGGGGACCGGCTGGCGAGATACAGCCTGCAGGCGATTGCGAACCTGGACCGGTACATCTCCGCGACGCAGCTCGGAATTACGATCGCGACCATCACCCTGGGGTGGGTAGGCGAACCGGTCGTGGCGGCGATGATGGACTCGATTCTCGGCGTGTTTGGCATCCGACCCGCCCCGGGTGCCGTTCACACCGCGGCCGGAATTGGCGTGGCATTCGCGGTTATCACCTTCCTTCATGTCGTGTTCGGCGAGTTGGCGCCGAAGACAGTCGCGCTGCTCATGCCCGAGCGATTGAGCGGATTGGTGTCCCTCCCGCTGATGCTGTTCGCCCGCATCATGTCCCCGTTCATCGCGTTGCTGAACGGAACCGCGAACGCGTCGCTGCGGCTGTTCGGCATCAAGCCCATGAGCGAAAGCCAGCACGTGCATTCGCCCGAGGAGCTGCGTATGCTCGTTATGCAGGCGCGGGCCCACGGGACGCTCGACGAAAGCGACTCCGCCATGCTGGCCGGCGTGTTCGACTTCCATGAGAAGAAGGTGCAGGACGTGATGCGCCCGCGGACCGAGATGGCGGCCCTGTCGATTGACTCGAATGAAGAGGAGGTACGGGAGACATTGAGCCGGGAACGGTACTCGCGGTACCCGGTTTACCAGGAGTCGCTGGACGACGTCGTGGGAGTGTTCCTGGCCAAGGATCTCTGGCTGCACGACAGAAAGTCGGCGTTTTCGCTGAAGCAATTCGTGCGAGATCCGTTGTATGTCCCCGCCACGCGGCTCGCTGTCCGCGTTCTCGATGACCTGCGAAAGACGCGCGCCCACATGGCGGTGGTGCTCGACGAATACGGCGGCACTGCCGGCATCGTGACGATGGAGGACCTGATCGAGGAAGTGATCGGGGATATCGCCGACGAATACGACATGGTGTCCAAGGAATCGGTCGAGGTGAATGGGGTGCTGGAACTGGCGGGCAACCTTTCCCTGATCGATGTGCGGACTGACCACCGCGTTTCGATTCCCGAGGGGGACTGGACCACGTTAGGCGGTTTTGTCTTCGCGCGCATCGGGCGGGTGCCGAAGGTCGGTGACCATGTGAATTTCCCCGGTGGTGATCTCGAGGTGATCGCGATGGATGGCCGTCGCGTGGCCGGAGTCCGCGTGAACCGGGGACGAACCAACTGACCACCGACGTCATCGTCGTCGACGACACGCACTCGATTCCCCGCTACGAGCTGATCGTGCGGGCGACGCGGTCTGGCGGTCCTGGCGGCCAGCACGTCAACACGTCGTCGTCGCGCGTGGAGATCCAGTGGAATCCCGCCGAGTCGTCGGCGCTCACGCCTGACGAGAAGGATCGCGTCACGCTGCGGCTGGCGTCCCGGCTCGACACCGAGGGGTGGGTCCGTGTCGCGGCCAGTGACACGCGGAGCCAGCGGCAGAACCGGCTCCTGGCCGAGCAGCGGCTGGCGGGCCTGGTCGCGCGCGCGCTTCAGGTGCGGAAAAAGCGCGTCAAGACCGCGCCGACACATGCGTCGCGAGAGGAGCGGCTGCGGCTCAAGAAACTGCGCGGCAGGCGAAAGCGGGAACGGGGGTCAGGGGATATCGAGTAAAATCATGAATCGTGAAATGCCGCGTGAAATGAATCGTGAAAGGAAGCGTGAATGAATCGTGAATCTGAAGCGTGAACTACGATTCCATAGTTCCTTGTTTCAGGCGCGCGATCATGGCGGCGGCGGATTCGGCCTCACGAGTCCCGGGGAAGCGGTCGACCAGGCGTGTCAGCTCGACCAATGCGCCGACCGGATTGCCTAACGGACCCAGGTAGAGATCGATCAGCCGTTGCGTCGCATAGAGTTCCTTGCCTCGCTTGTCCCCGGCCAGCTGGCGGCCCTCGATGAAATACGTCGCAGCCTTGGCCGGCGACGGACTGCGAAACAGCAGCTCGGCGACGCGGAATCGCAGGTCGGGATCGGTCGGGTGCAGTCGCATCGCGGCGCCGTAGTGCGCCAGCGCGCCGTCGACATCGCCGCGCGCGACCATCGACTCTTCCATCGAATACGTCGGCGTATACGGCGTTGAATTCCCGGTCGGCCAGACCATTCGCAGGAACACGTTCGCCGTACCGTCCACGAGCGCGGTCGTCATGTACCTGACCGATCGGGTGATCACCACGACCGCTACCACGACGAACAGGTACAGCCAGATCCCGCGAAGCTGAAGCAGCCAGCCTAACGGGACGCCGAAAACCAGCCCGACCAGGATGCCGTACGCATTCTTGCCCAGCTGCTCGAAGAGGTCCTGTGCGTCGTCGTCGGAGCGGATGTCGTGACCCGTGGCTGGTGGCTCGTGACCGGCAACTGCTTCCAGACCGTCCGAGCCACCACCGCGTCACGCAGCTACCGGATCCCGATCGAGAAGCCGAGCCGGTAGGTCAGGAGGTTGGCGTCGCTCTGGATCGGATGGAGGATGATCGAACCGTCGGGCAGGTCCTCGATGCCGCCTTCGCGCAGGTAACGCACCTGGCCATTCCCGTGATAGATCGCGCCGAGGTCGATCGCCCACTCGGATGTGCGAGTCTGGAACGGAATCAGGAATCCCCCGCCGAACCCGTACCGGAACGTCGCGTCCGAATAGTTCGTCGTGCTCGCAAACGGATCGTTGTCGTTGTTCGATCCTTCCACCGACGACTCGGTGAAGAAATACGAGAACCCGACGCTGGCGTTGGCATACGGCCGGATTACGCCGCTGGGCGCGGTCAGCTGCGGCCCGAATCCCATCCAGACGATGTTGTTCGAGGTCGTGAGGTCGACGAGGACTCGACCACCGATGGTTCCGGACAACGGGACGCGAAACGTTTCGTTCCCGTAAATCTGGAGCCCACCATCCAGCCTGAAGCTCACGATGCCCTGCGGGTCAGCGTTCCAGCGGAAGAATGCATCGAAGCCCAGTCCCTGATCCACGTAGGAAAGGAAGTCGCCAACGGGTCGGCCGTAGCTGAAGCTCGCGCCGACCGCGGCACGGGGCGGCCGGTCGAAGGAACGCTGGCTGATTCGGGGACGCTGCGCCGAAGCGACGGCGGGAAGCGCGAGGAACGTGAGCGTAAGGAGAGCGTGACGCGAACGCGGTTGCATGAGACAATCCTGTTGAGGTCGTGACTACTGGCGGCGGACTATACGCAGTCTGTGTGCCGCAGTTTCACGGTTAGACAGCAGCGTGGCAGTCAGGGGATTATCTTCGCCACTGGCGATTTTTTCGGATCACACTGTCCTCCAATTCAGGCACCACCTTGTCCGTAACTCTGGACGATATCCGCGCCGCCCGCATCCGGCTGGCGCCCCTGCTCTCTCCGACGCCGCTGCGTACGTATCGCGAGCTCGATGACGCCGTCGGCCACGGGATCCGTCTTCACGTCAAGCACGAAAACTTCAATCCAACGGGTTCGTTCAAGGTCCGGAACGGTCTCGCCTTCATGACCGCACTGCCTGACGAGGCGCGGGCGCGCGGTGTCGTCGCCGCCACGCGGGGAAACCACGGCCTCGGCGTCGCCTATGCCGGCCGGGCGTTCGGGGTTCGCACGACGGTCTGCGTCCCGGTCGGGAACAACCCGGAGAAGAACGCGGGGATGCGCGCGTTAGGCGCGCGGCTGATCGAAGAAGGCCGGGACTACGACGAATCGGTGCAGGTGGCCGACCGGATCGTGACGGAAGAAGGCGCCACGCTGGCCCACTCCACGAACAACCCGCACGTGATCGCGGGCGCGGGAACGTTGTCCCTGGAGGTCATCGAGCAGGAGCCGCAGATCGATGCGATGGTGATCTCGATCGGGGGTGGCTCGCAGGCCGTAGGTGCGCTGACGGTGTTCGCCGGACTCAAGCCGGACGCGAAGGTGTACGGCGTCCAGGCAGTTGGTGCATCGGCGGCGCACGAAGGTTGGCACGCCCGGAAGCCGGTGCAGACAGACCGTGCCGACACGTTCGCCGATGGCCTGGCGACTCGCTCCACGTACGAAATGACGTTTCCGACGCTGCTCGATGGTCTCGCCGACTTCATAACGGTGACTGACGCCGAGATTGCGGACGCGATGCGCATGTTGCTGCGCACGACGCACTCGATGGTGGAACCGGCCGGCGCGGCGGGGTTGGCCGGGCTCCGCAAGCTCGCACCGAACCTCGAAGGCAAGCGCGTCGGAATCGTCTTGAGTGGAGCCAATGTGGACTCGTCCACGCTGCAACGGGTATTGAGCGGACAGCTTTGAATGACGCGCGTCGGAAATCCGCCATCTCCCGTCCGCCATCCCACTTTGTAGCGATGCCTGTTCGACTCGACAAATGGTTATGGGCGGCCCGCTTTTTCAAGACGCGGACGCTGGCTGCCGAGTCCATCGACACGGGTCGGGTGGAAGTGAACGGCGACCGGGTGAAGCGATCGCGTGCCGTCACCGTGGGTGACACGATCCGCATCCGAAAGCCGCCGTTCGAGCAGATCGTGGAAGTCACTGGAGAATCGGAACAGCGCGGTTCAGCGACAGTGGCGGCAACGCTCTACGTCGAAACTGGGGAGAGCCGGAAGGCGCGAGAGGTCCTTGCCGCGCAGATGAAGGCGCTCGGCCCACCAGTGTTCCGCGAAAAGGGGAAACCGGGGAAGAAGGAACGCCGCGAGATTGACCGGTGGAGGGGCAGGAAGTAGAGGCCAGAGGCCAGAGGCCAGAGGCCAGAGCCAGAGGCCAGAGGCCAGAGGCCAGAGGTAGAGATCAGAGGTCAGAGGTCAGAGGTCAGAAGGCGTTGGGCCCTATTGGCAACCGGCGGTCGCGCCATTTGTATCGGCAATCGGGACGCCTAACGCTGCTAGATCCTGCGTGACTTCTTGCGTCAATCGCCAGCGGTGTTGACCGGCAGCCATGACGGGGCGCACGCCTTGCGAGAAGACGTACAGCCGGTAGTTGAAGTCTCCCTGACCCTCGGGAAGCGTCTCGAGCGGCGTGTTCATGTTCCGATCGTTGGCCAGAAACGCACTGATGATCACGCACCGGCGTCCCTCGAGCGCGGCGAGCGAATCACCTGACACGGCTGTTCCACGCATGACGCGCAAATACAGCGCCGTGGCTGTGTCGAAGTCACCGATGCGAACTGGCTCATGCAGCAGCGCGCCGGAGAACACCACCGCACGGAATCCCTTGATCGCCTCGGTGGTCGGCACACGACCGTGGGATACCACGACGAGGAGCGAAAGCAGAGCAACGAATCGGATGATATGTGCCAGGCGACCCATGACCGACTCCCTCGGAGAACTGATCGAAGGTACACCATCCGGAGCCAACTACCCCCGTCGTTGTGCAACAGTTTCGGCCGAGCGCTGATCAACTCTTTGCGATGGCGTCCAGCGTCAGCCGATCCATCCGGTGACCGCCGTCGAAGGTCACCACCTCCGGCTTGATTCCCGCACTCTCCAGGCGCCCGGAGTTATTTCCCTCGGCGATCCAGGCCGCGTATTCGTCCGTCGTGCCGGAGACCAGCGTCAGCCCGTGGGACAGCTTGGCGAACTCCTTCGGATTCACGTCAGGCGGCAGCTGGCCGGCCCACGCAATCAGGCGATCGACGCGGGACGTGCCCTGCGCAATCCAGCGACACGCCGTCGCCACACCCTGCGAGAAGCCTAACGTGACCACGCGCCCGGCGCGGGCCGCGGTTTCTCCCCAGACCGCGTCGAGGAAGTCGACGTAGTCCGCGATGTCGTTCTCGCGGTCGAGACGCGTCATCCAGGTGGCGCCGACCTTCGCGTCCTTCGTACGGCCCGACGTGCCGGGCTCCACGTAGTAGTGATTCAGCGCCTCGGGTGCCACCACTAAGCGGGCAGGTGTCGCGATGGACTTGAAGTAGTTGACGAACTCGGACGCGAGCTGGCCGTGGCCATGCAGGACGATCCAGGCCTCGTCCACCGACGGCGCGCCGCCGCCTATCGTGTAATACCTGGCGCGGCGCTTTGTGACCAGCCGGTGTTCGTTCACCCTAACGAGCGACCGGCGACCTGCGATCAGTGAACGGAGAGGAACGGCGGGGACTCGGTGGGGGAGGCCGGCGTCCGCCGATCGTGCCGCGTTCGCGCACGATGAGCGAGTCGAGCCGCATCACCTGCGCGCTGTCGAGCAGCGTCCTCGCATGAAGCCGCGCGGCGTCGTTGTTGAGGCGGATCGAGTCGGTGATCGGCTGCGAAATCTGCTCGAGCCGCTGGAGCTTCTTGCGATCCTCATCGCTCAAACCGCGCGGACGGGGCTCGAGACTGATTCCCAACGACTCACGCAATGAATCGAGCTGCCTCAGGAACGGATCGTTTGCGGCACGCAGCTTCCGGCGGATGGTCATCAGGCTGGTACGCTGACTATCGACCAGGTCGAGTACACCGGCGTGCTCCAGGATGAAGCTGATTGGTTCCCCGTCGCTCAGCGTCATGCCGTTGGGCGCACCGTTGCGCACGACGCGCGCCGGCATTTGCTGCGCAGGAAGCGCCAGCGGCGAACTCACGACAATTGCGAACAGAACCGCGAAACTACGCATGATCACTCGGCTGGGTGGCCGACATACACCAGATCGCTGACTGGGTTGCATTCAGCGCGTGGCTTATACCGACTCCCTTAGTGCTTTACGGCTGGAGCAGCTGGTGCGTGGGACTCTGCGCCGCCGCCGGTTGGAGCAGTGACGTCGTTAGGTGAATGGAACGTGCGCTGGTTGATCATGAAGGCAGTGGCGAATCCGGCCGCTGCAAGCAGGGTGATGAATGCCGCGATCCCCCAGCCCTGATTGAAGTTGCCTTCTATGCGTCGTCCGGCCATCGGGTAGACTCGGGTGAGTGTGTACGATGAGAAAAACTAAGCGCAAAGCGGCGGGAGGGCAGCCCGTTCAACTAGCTGGCGGCGTCACTATTCGTCCGGCGAGAGGCCCTTTCGACGGTCTCCAGAACCTCGGCGACCGCTGTTTTTCCCCGATCGCGGGCGTACCAGGCGCGTTTTTTTCGGCTGCGCTCGGCAATTTCGAGAAGCGGACTTTCGCTGCGATACCATCGCTGGAGCGCGGCCGGCCTCGGACCCCACCACGACCGGACCTGGAAGGCCCCATCGAGGGCCATGATCACCGGGATCGAACGCGTCCCCGACGTCAGGTGCGCATCCATCAGATCGAGGTTTGTATCGCGGGCGAGCACACGCAGATCCATGCCGGCGTTTTCCGCCAGCCGGGCGATAATTGGCACGGTGCTGAAGCAGTCGCTGCACCAATCCTCGCTGAGGACGAGCAGGCGTACCGACGCCGCGGCGCCGCGCATGCTTTCGATTGCTTCAGACGACACCGTGGCTGTCCGGTAGAGCGCCTGCCACAATTCCGCGTGTTTCGTGACCGAGCCGAGATAGGTCGCGAAGTCCGGCGCGGCGTCATATCGGGATCGGTCGATCCGGATCGTCACCGTGACGGGGTGACGCCGATGGGACGCAAATGCGGACGCGAATACGACAGGGTGAACGTCACCGTGTGATTCCGTTCCACGTCGGTGCCATTGGGCTTGAAGATCACGTGCTCGAGGAACCCGACTTCGGTCCGCCAGTTTCGCGTTAGGCGGTAGCCGACCGCAAACGTCGCGCGATTCTGGTCGAAGATGTTGCGCTGCACATTCCGGCCGATGCCAACGAACAGTTCGTTCGCCAGGGACACGTAGGCTTCGCCTTCC
>DASRPK010000242.1:0-5068 GCA_035646395.1 Gemmatimonadaceae bacterium
GCGCAGATCCCGCGCTCCCAGGCACCGCGAGCAGGAACAGGAACGCGTACTTCACGATGAAATCCTGATCGCCTTGAATCGCCGGGTTTGCGACTCGATCGCCGATTCGGTTGCCAGCCGTTCGATACTCGACGCACCGAAAAATCCGTTCACGCCACGCGTGCGTTCCTGCACGTATTGCGCGTCTTCCGGTGTGGCGATTGGCCCGCCGTGGCACAGCACAATTACTTCCGGATTCACTCGCTTTGCGGCATCGTGCATCGATTGCACGCGATCAACCGCTTCATCGAGCGACATGGCGGCGGTCTTCACGCCGATGGAACCGGCAACGGTGGTGTTGACGTGGGCAACAACGACATCCGCACCCGCACGCGTGAACCGTTCGGCGGTGTCCTCATCGAACACATACGGGCATGTCAACATGCCGAGTGAGTGCGCCGTCGCAATCATGTCGACTTCGAGCTGAATGCTCATCCCGGTCTCTTCAAGGATCTGGCGGAACTGGCCGTCGATGAGCCCAACCGTCGGGAAGTTCTGTACGCCATCAAAGCCGATACGTTGAAGCTCGGGAAGGAACACGCGCATCATCCGAAACGGATCGGTGCCGCATACACCGGCGAGAACCGGCGTGTCCTGCACTACCGGCAGGACCTCCCGTGCCATGTCGACCACAATCGCGTTTGCGTCTCCATATGGCATCATGCCTGACGCGCTTCCGCGGCCCGCCATGCGAAACCGGCCGGAGTTGTAGATGATGATCAGGTCGACGCCACCGCGTTCAGCAAACTTTGCCGATATGCCGGTCCCGGCGCCGGCACCAATGATCGGTTCGCCAGCCGAGATCTGCGCGCGTAATCGACGCAAAGACTCCTGATACGGAATGAAAGGCATTGAATACGAGGACGCAGGAAGCAGGAAGCAGGAAGCAGGAAGCAGAAAAAGCTATGGAGGGACGCTTACATCAGTGCCAGCAGCTCGTCGGCCAACGCGTGCGCAAACTCGGCGTCGTTGATGTGAGCGTCAAGCTCGCGCACACGAAGGTTCGGGTTGAGCGCCGATCGCAGGGAAGTGAAAAGCGCTTCGTCTGCTACCGGATCGTGGAATGGCTGGCCTTCCCGGTCAATCATGCTGATGCCACGCAGAGGCAGAAGAACGACCGTTGGCCCTGTGGCGCGATTGAGTTGCTCCGCAACGCGACGTCCGATGTCGCGACATTCGTCAGCCGTCGTACGCATCAGCGTCACTTGCGGATTGTGCCGATACAACCGGCGACTATTGAAGCTGGCGGGCATGGTCTCGGGTGCGCCGAAGTTCACCATGTCGAGCGCACCAACGCTCACCACTTGCGGAACACCTCGACGACCTGCGGCGCTCAACCGATCCGGTCCCGCAGTGAGCACGCCACCGACGATCTCATCGGCCCACTCGGTGGTTGTGACGTCGAGAACTCCGGCAAACCAGCCATCATCGATGAGGCCTTCCATCGCCCGGCCACCGCTGCCAGTCGCGTGGAACACGAGGACGTCGTAGCCTGCCGCTTCGAGTCGTTCACGCGCGGCAGTCACACATGGTGTCGTAACGCCGAACATTGTGGCCGCGATCAACGGCCGATCGGCCGCTGATGGGTGACCCTGTGTCACCATTCCCACGATAGCGCCGGCGGCATTGGCGAGGATCCGTCGTGACAACGGATTCAGGCCGGCGATGTCGACAACGGAATACATCATCGTCAGGTCCTTCACGTCGACATACGGCGCGGTGTTGCCTGACGCCATCGTCGACACCAGGACCTTGGGAACGCCGACAGGCAGCTCGCGCATGGCGGCCGAGATCATTGCACTGCCACCGCCACCGCCTAAGCCGAGAATCCCGTCAAAGCGGCCAGCGTCGTACAACTCCCGCGTGATCGCGCGTGCGCCGGCCAGCATGATGTTGACGGCCTCGCCGCGATCTTTGCGTTCGCGTATTGCAGTGAGAGTCGATCCACCGCGTCGTGCAACGTCTTCGGCGCTGACGTCTGCCATGAACGATGGCTCTTCAAGCGTGCCGAGATCCATCACCAGCGTATTCACGTCGCGAGCGTGAATCAGGTCACGAACGAATGCGTACTCGGTTCTTTTTGTGTCGAGCGTGCCAATGAGCAGGACGGTCTTCATCCGAGCGGCGCGTCTGGGAACACGATCGGTCGCTTGAGCGAGCGCCACGGCTCTTCGAGGTGCACGTCGATCAATGCCGGTCCTTCGAATTTCGCCGGCGAGAGGATCGCGAGGAACACAAGCGTGTCAGTCCCCGCATTGTAGGTCCCGTGCACGACGTCCTGCGGGATATGAGCGACGTCCCCGGGGCCAAGGAGTCTTTTCTCCTGACCCACCCACTGTTCGGCAGTGCCGGAAATGACGTAGATGATCTCTTCCATCGTCGGATGACGATGGAACTGGTGCGCGCGACCCGGCGGCATGAGCACGCGCACCATGAGCAGTTGCTCTGCCGCGGTGAGACCGGGACGGCTCAACCACTCGTGCGGTCCCCACTGCGACGGCTCGATCTCGAGTTCTGAACTGGTGACAAAGGTATGCATGAGGTGAAAGCAATGGGGTCAGACTCGATTGGTCACGACCAGCTCAGAAGAAACCGGGGTCACTCGGACCAATCGAATCTGACCCCATTGCTCCTGTCCGGTGATTTGAGTGCCTGCATGACGGCGGGCAATCGTTCCCGCAGGATCCGGTTCAGCCGCTCATCCTGTTGCCGGAGCAATGCCGGCAACTCCAACGCGACGCGGCGCTGGTCAGGATTCGGGTTGAACTGACCGGTCATGAGCTCATTCATGGTGCCTAACCGTGCTGTGATCGTCTGGGTCGGCGGAGTGGGCGGCGCGCCCTGCAGATCATCGTCGTCTCCACCGCGACCTGCACCACCGGCGCGACCGCCGCGGCCGCCCCCTCCACCGGCGCCACCGCCACGACCAGCGGCGCCGCCCAGCATCGACGCAATCGCCGCTACGTCAGTCTCGAGCATCGAGAGTTGCTCCTTCGCCGCTGCGGGAGTTGAGCCGGAGTCCGCCGACCGCCGGGCATCGGCGAGTTGACGCTGGACCGAGTCGAGTCGCGCCTGTGTCTCGCGGAGCCCGGACTGCAGTCGGGCAATTGTCAGGCGCGTCGCGTGCAACTGGCGCAGTTCGGCATCGGTCAGGATGACGGCGCCGTCGCGGCGCAGTGCAAACGCCTGCTCCATGACTCGCGGCGCCCCACCGGCCGACGCAATGGTGAGGCGGGCTCGATAGGTGCCCGGCATAACGACGAATGTGATTTCACCGCCGCCCGCTCCTCCGCGCCCACCACCGCCCGCGCCTGCCGGACCTCCGCCACCTCCGGCAGCGCGCCCGGCAGGGGCGACGGGACCGGTCAGCGGTGGACCCGCGCGCATGTCCCACGTGACCCGGTGCAATCCCGGGTTGCGATTGACTGCCAACTGCCTGACGACTGTCCCCGCCGCGTCGATCACTTCGAGTTTCGGTGTCGCGTCGGCCGGAATCGAGTTGACGAGGAACGAGATGACCGGTCCCGGTGCCGGATTCTGTCCCGTGTAACCGCCGCTGCCCATGCCCGAGCTGCGCGATCCGTCGGGCAGGAGGATCGTCGCATCGTGAACAGGAAAGAGGTGCGCGACAGCGCTCGACTTCGCGCGCGCGAGATGTTCCAGCGGCGTGAGGTCGTCGATGATGAACACGCCCCGGCCATGAGTACCTACCACCAGGTCGTTTTCGCGTTCTTGTATGGCGAGATCGTGAACGGGAACCGTGGGAATACCCGAACCGAGTCGGGTCCAGGTCGTTCCGCCGTCAACGGTGAAGTACGCACCGTACTCGGTTCCGACGAACAGAAGATTGCGCTCGCGATGATGCTCGCGCACAACCTGCACCGACCCCTCTGCCGGAAGATTGCCCGTAATGGACGTCCAGGTTCGGCCGTAATCGGTGCTCTTGAGCACGTATGGCTTGAAGTCGTTGCTGCGATGCCCGTCGAGTGATGCGTAAATCGTCCCTTCATTGAATCGGGAAAACGCGACGCGACTGACATACGTCGTCTCGGGAACGGTGGGGAACTTCTCGGTTCGGGCCCAGGTCTGGCCGCCGTCGCGCGTCACCGCGATGACGCCGTCATCGCTACCAGTGGCGAGCAGGCCGGCCCGCATCGGCGACTCATCGAGTGTACTGACATTCCCGAACTCGGCCGTCCCTTCGTGCCTGCCTAACGCTGTGGAGTCGACCGGCCCCCCACGCATGGGCAGCACGTTGCGGTCGATGGCGCGCGTCAGGTCCGGGCTGATGGTCTGCCAGCTGTCGCCGCGATCGTTGCTGCGGAAGAGGTAGTTGGCAGCGAAATACAGCCGACGCGGCACATGACGCGACGGCAGGATCGGGGCGCTCCAGTTGTAGCGGTGTGGTTCGCCCAGCTTCGCGACCGGGCGGATGTTCTTAGCCTGTCCCGTACGGGCGTCGTACCGCGAAATGACGCCATTCTGCGACTCGGAGTACACAAAGTTGTGGTCGGTGGGATCCGCGACCGAGTAGAAGCCGTCGCCGCCCACAAAGCGCGACCAGTCGGCATTCGAGGTGCCGAACGTCTTGCGGGTCTGGTTGGGCGCGCCCCACGCCGCGTTATCCTGCAGGCCACCGTAGACGTTATAATACGGGCGCGCGTCATCAACCGAGATCGCGTAGAACTGCGCCAGCGGGATGCTCTGCACATGATCCCACGTCTGCCCGCGATCCCAGGACAGGTACAATCCACCATCCGTGCCGAGGATCATCTGCTCCGGCGCCTGTGGATTGATCCAGAGTGCGTGGTGGTCGGCGTGTGTGCCGGCTGTCGCGAAGCCGACATACGTGCGGCCACCATCCCACGATTGCTGTGAACTCGGCGCCAGGCGGATGACGTGATCCGGATCCGATGGATCACAGCGGATCTGTCCGTAAAACCAGGCGGTGCTGTTGACGTTGTTGGTCTGGCGCCACGTTGCGCCGGCATCGTCACTGCGGAACGTACCGCCGGTGTTTCCGCGCGCG
>DASRPK010000243.1:0-40069 GCA_035646395.1 Gemmatimonadaceae bacterium
GACTTCGCGCAGGTCCCGCATGACCGCCAGGACTTCTTCGATGGTCTCACCCAGGCCGAGCATCATGCCGGTCTTGGTGGGGATATCGGGGGCCAGCCGCTTTACCAGGCGGAAGATCGACATCACTCGCGGATACCGTCCGCCGGGACGAGCCCGTTTGTAAAGCCGCGGCACCGTCTCCGTGTTGTGGTTGTAGATCTCCGGCCGAGCGTCGAGCACGGCGGCTATCGAGTTTTCGTCGCCCTGAAAATCGGGAACCAGGACTTCGACCGAGCAGGTGGGAACCCGCTCGTGCACAAGCCGGATCGTTTCGGCGAAAATGCCGGCGCCGAAATCGGGGAGGTCGTCCCGGTCGACCGAGGTAATCACCACATGACGGAGGTTCATCGTCGCCGCGGCTTCGGCGACCCGCAGAGGTTCTTCCAGGTCGGTCACCGGGGGGCGGCCGTGGGCGACGGCGCAGTAGCCGCAGTTCCTGGTACAGACATCGCCCAGGATCATGAACGTGGCCGTTCCGTGCTCCCAGCACTCCCCGACGTTCGGGCAGTGGGCTTCCTCGCAGACGGTATGGAGGTTCAGCTCCCGCATCAAATGCTTGAGCCGTATATAGTTGGGCCCTCCGGGCGCTCGCACCTTGAGCCACGGCGGCTTTCGGTCCGGGAGGGGCGCAACCCGGTGTCGACCCATGATTTGATACAGCGGTTCCGACATAATGGAGGCCGTACGGGTTCGAGCAATTGCCCTGCAACTAGCTAGGGCGGGCCAATCTAGAACCGGTACCTGGGAAGGTCAGTGGAGCGTAACCCTCAAAGCGAATCTAACCAGTTACGCTCTAGCGGCGGCCGAGTCGCAAGCGTAAACAAAATCGGGCCTTAGACGGTCCAGCGGAGTGAAACCGACAGGCGTAACCGATCGTAAGACGGACAGAACAAAGAAACTGAGGAATTCATGCTTCGCACCATTTTCATGATCGGGCTCTTCGCCATCGGGGGCCTGTTTCTGCTCAAGCTGACTTTTGGGATTCTGGTTGGCTTCTTCGGCCTTTTAATCTGGCTGGTGAAGTCGGCGATATTCATCGCGCTCGTCGGAGCGGTGCTGTACCTGCTCATTCGTATCTTCAGTCCCGGCACGGCTCAGCGGCTTCGGGAGCGCTGGTCAGGCAGCGGGATGTAACTACACCCTTTTCAGAACCGATGAGGGAAGGAGACGGCTCCTTCCCTTTTTTCTTGCCGGACGTGGGATGTGGGATGTGGGAGGAATCTGATGGCGCGGGTCCGCGGTACTGCGGGTTCCGCTGTCGATCGTTAGGTCGTTAGGTCTCTAACGCGTCGATTACTGCCCAGGCCAACAACGGCACCATGATCTCGTGATGCCCCGTGATCTCGAAGCCCTGGCCGCCGGCGAGTACCGGACGCTGCACGACATTCACGCGCGGACGATAGTGGCGCTGCATGTCGAGATCGCAGGTGGTGAACCCCGTGGGCCGGCCCTCGTTGAGGTTGCGCGCGATCGTCAGCGCCTTGAGGAACACTTCGGGCATGATGACCGCGCTGCCTACATTCAGAACGACGCCACCGTCGTGCAGCGACGGGAGCGACGCCGCCAACCGTCGAAAGTCCCGCAGGCTGGTATCGCCAATCGCCGCGCCGTCGGCGACCGGATGCTGATGCACGATTTCAGCGCCTAACGCGGCGTGCACGGTGGCGGGCACATCCAGTATCCGGGCCTGAAGCAACAGGGACAATTCAGGGTGGGCGAGGTTTGATTCGCGCGATAGGGCGACCGCTACCGACTCACCCATGCCGAGTTGATGGTCGCGGCCGTGGATAAACGCTTCGTTCAGGCCTCGGCCTGTTTCTTCGGCCATGCCGAATGTTCCGTCGAGCAGGCCGGCCGCGACGTCTTCCGAGGTCGCGCCGAAGCGGGCGACTTCGTAGTCGTGGATCGCCGCCGAGCCATTCATCGCGATGTGGGTGACGATTCGGCGCCGCATCAGCTCGATCAGCACGGGCGAAAGCCCGGTCTTCACGACATGCCCGCCCAACATCAACACCACCCCTTGCCCCGCCTTTGCGGCACTGACGATCGCGGCGACGACCTTGCGGAAGTCGCGGGCTACGAGGATGTCAGGTAACGCGTCGAGGAAGGCGCTGAACGAGCGGTCCGTCGACGGCGGGTGGGCAAATTCCTCAGCAGCAACCTTGCTCGGCCGCCTGGCGATTGGAACGGTGCGGAGCCGGGAGAGGTCTGCTTCAGGAATCACGGAGGCGTGTTCGGGGGTGCGTTCGATGCTGGAATGTGCTTCGTGAGCTGAAGGTTGATATTGATTCCCCCTTTCAGGCGGACGCGCATCTGCACCATGACGCGATCCTTGTCATCGGACAGCCAAACCTGCGCCTGGCCGCCTTCCGAGAAAATTCCCTTCGACTTGATGATCGGTTGCACGACGATCGTGTTGAATTTGCCGGCTGGAACCGAAATGGTTTCCCGCCGCAACACTTTTACGATCACGGGATTCCGGTCCGGGCGGAAGTACCGGTTCAGCTCGTACGTTTTCCCAACCTCGAGATCCATCGTGCGGACGAAGTAGAGCAGCGCTCCCTCGTCCAACGGATCCGCCACCGACGGGAGCTCAGGACCGCCGTTGACGCTGTACATCTGTCGCTCTCCGAAGATCTCGTAAACCTTGTCCTTCTCACTCGCGTCTCCGTCGTTGTCCGACGTAAAGCGCAGGGACGTGAAGGTCGCCTGGTCGATCCAACTCTCGAGCACATAATTTGCCGAAAAGAAGAGCGCGCGCCCTTTCAGTTGGAAGTGCGTGTGAACCGCTGGCCGGCCTCGAACGTCCTCGATGCCGAGGATTTCCATGCTGCCGCGACCGACGTGTTGGAATCCAATCTTCGCGACGTACTCCATGCGCTCGCCGGCGCCAAAGGGAACGGACTTCAACACTGGCGCCGGGGTCGTAGACGTCGTGGAATCGGTTTGGGCGGTGGCTTCTGGTGACTGCATGACACTCACCAGCAGAGCCAATGCGAACATCATCAGCTTCACGACGGCTCCGCGAGACGAAGTTGTGGACGACGCGCCTTTGCGTCGCGTCCGAAGCGATACAGCCGAAATGCGTCATGCCACGGCCGGACACGCGTGGGGCGCGGACGCAGGTCATAACGAGGCTGCAGCGGAACGGATTCAATGCGGCGAGCGTGAGGCGCCATCGCCAACAGGAGATCGATGTTCGCTGCCCATCCGCCTCCCTCGACGATCGGCTTGTCGCCGGCCGCGCGAACGGCATCGCGCACCACAGTCACGCGAAACAAGCGGAAACTGCCGAGCGGATTGTTGACACCCGGAACCTTGGCAAAGCGATTCGCGAGCCAGCGGCCGATCCGTTGCAGCTGCCGTACGGGCTTCGGCATGTCGTCGCCGACTGCGGCTTCACCGACGACGATGTCCGCACCTCCCTCGAATCGCTTGATCAGCTCCGGGATCTGTTCCGCCCGATCGGTCAGGTCACCCTGCATGAGGATGACGGCGTCTCGACGTGGATAGCGGCAGTTGTTCAATGCCGCGCGAAACAGCGCGTCGATCGCCTTGGCGTAGCCGACATGTTCCGATCCGCCGAGGATCGTGACGGGAAGGGCATCAGCGTAAGGCGCGAGGACTTCAGCCGTGGCGTCCGTACTCCCGTCATTGAACACGATCAACTCGTATTCACGAGGGAAGTCCGCAAACGCCTTGCGGATACGCCAGAGGACAAGACCCGCGGTCTCGGCTTCGTTATGGACAGGAATGCAGACGTATAACAACGGATGGTGGATGGGGGGGCACGTGTGATGTGAGAGACACCCACCTCTCACAACGGATGGTGGATGGGGGATGTGAGATGTGAGAGACACCCACCTCTGACGAGGCCATTAAAACTAGAAGGGAGTCTACCCCTCAGGCACCGCTTCGGCCCGCTACAACCCTGAATTGGACGGGGTCAGACCGGGGTCAGACCGGGGTCAGACCGGGGTCAGAGTGGGGTCTGACCCCGGTCTGACCCCGCTTTGGCACGGGTGTGATTCTGGAGTCCGAGGACGGTGGCGTACGTTCTTGCGGTTCCCTCAGTCATCTGCTCGACCGAAAATTTCGACGCGCGCGGAGGTCCTTCGCTGCCCAGTCGGTTTCGCAACTCCTTGTCACGAACAAGGAGGGCGGCAGCCCCAGCGAAGGCGGCCACATCCCCCGGCGGGACGAGGAGGCCGCACTCCCCGTTGACGATCAGCTCCGGCAAGCCGCCAACGCTGAAGGCGACGGGTGGGACGCCGAGCGCCATGGCATCAATGACAGCCGTTCCAAGTCCTTCGGACGTCGCCGGATGCCAGAGCACATCGAGACCGGCCATGGCGCGATGGACCTCGTCGACAAATCCGGCGCGGATGGCAGCGATGCCGCCGATGGTCGTCATGCCCGCGGACGCTCCCCCGAGCAGCACCAGCCGGACGCGCTCCCGTAACTCGTCAGGCAATCGGCGCGCAATGCTGTCGAGAAGTCCGATGCCCTTTTCTACGGTCATTGCGCCTACGACGCCGCACATCACGCTCTCATCAGGCCATCCACATTCACGACGCCAGTTCCTTGGTGATGTCACCACGGGAGCGGGAACGCCGGAATGCACCACGTCGATGCGCCCGGAGTCGACGCCACCGGCGATCAAAGCGTCGCGTACGGCGTTGGAGATTGCGATGAATCGCGCGACGCGCGATCCGTACTTGATCCGACCCCGAGGCACAAACGCCACGCGACGCGTCACGATCAGCGGGATCCGACGACGTCCCACCAATGCCGCGAGGGCGATGGCGTGCGAGCGTGCGTCGTGGGCATGAACGAGATCGGCGCGCCAGGTCTTCAGCCGCTGGGCCACTCGGCTGGCGGCACGGAGGTCCCAGTCGCCGGCAGCACCTACCGCCGAAACAGCGAGGCCGGCGCCCCTCGCGCGCCTCAAGAGGAGTGAATCCGGGGGCGCGACCACAATTGGTTCGTGACCTGCGTCTCGTTGGGCTCGAGCGAGCAGGAAGACCTGGCGTTGACCCCCCCGCCAGGCCTTTCCCATGTCGATGTGCAAGATCCGCAGGGACATA
This sequence comes from Gemmatimonadaceae bacterium, assembly GCA_035646395.1. GTDB lineage: Bacteria > Gemmatimonadota > Gemmatimonadetes > Gemmatimonadales > Gemmatimonadaceae > JABWBJ01. The sequence goes on from DASRPK010000243.1 coordinate 5,127, forward strand.
CGCAGAAGGTTGCAGGGCGTCGGCGGGAGGGCAACGCGGAACTTCGGATCATCCGCCGCATGCAACAAGTACAGAACAGAGTCGTCCGATACTAGCAGGGACGAGGACGGCGAACCGCAGTGCGGAGGTGTGCCTTGATTCTGGCGAACATCCGGCAAGGTCTTACGCGTGATGACGCGCAACTCGCGTTGCGGCTTGTATCGCGCGGTTCGGGAGCCGAATTCGCGGCCGCCGAGGAGAGGTTGAGGCGGGACGGCCTCGACGCGCTGCTCGACGACCCTCGTCTTTGCGAGGCGCTCATCGAGTGCCGTCAGGCCTCGCACGCGTCGCTCCCGCTCTTCACGTACGTCGTGGTGCGTCAGGCGCTCCGTAACATGCAGGAGCACGATCGTGGGATTTCCGATTACGTCGCGTCGATCCTGGTCCATTTCGCGCTGCGCGACAATGCGCACCGCATCGGTTCGGCGGACGACCAGATCTACGATACGGTGGCCGCACTCCTCGCGGACGTCGACCACGGGGATCCCACGCGGCGATTCTTCGTGCGCGCGCACCTGGGCAACTACGCGCTGTGGCTCGGCGGAATGTTTCCTGATCATGTCGAGGAACGCCGCTTTCGTCGCGGCGGCCCCGATCTCGAGTACTACGACGAGATGGGCCAGCGCGGCTTTGCGCTTGCCGCCCAGCACCGGTTGTCGCAGCAGTACGGCATGACGGCAGTGTTCGAAGCCGCGGCCGAGCGTTTCCCCAGAATCCGGGCGGCTCTGAACTCGGTCAGCGACCGATTCCTGTTCCCGGGACGTGATTCCGCCGACCGCCTCATGCGGCAGGTCAGCGCTGAAGCTCGCTGGCGTCTCGCCTCCTGACGCAGGCGGACGCCGCAGCACACCGGGGCTTGTTGCCTGCGGGAGGAACGAGGCCGTAACGTATCGTGGCTCGATCGCCAGCAGCGGCCCGTCCCATTTCACACACCGCAGTGTTCGACGATATCCGACACGCGTTTCGAGAACTGCTCCACGGAAACGTGCCGCCTGAAGGGCGGCGTGAGCTGATCGCGGTCATGAAAGACACGCTGGTACAGGCGCGCCTTGCGATGGATGACCTGCGCGAGGGTGTCGAGGTGACGCGCAAGCGCGTTGAACGCGAACGGAGTGAGCTCGAGACCGTGCGCCGCCGAAAAGGCCTGGCGCAAAGGGTCGGCGACGCGGAAACCGTCAGCGTCGCTGAGCGGTTCGAATCACAGCAGGCAGAACGCCTGGCCGTCCTCGAATCCAAACTGAACGCACAGGAAAATGAACTGGCACTGGTCGAGCGCGATGTCGCGGAGATGAAGGAACAACTGAAGGCGGCGTTAGCCGGAGTGGGTTCCGGCATGCGGGCCGGTACCGTCGACACGGCACAGGATCCTCTCGACGAGGGACGTCCGGGCCTCGAACAACAGCTCAATGACCTGAAGCGCTCCGAGCGACGCGCCGCCGCCAGCGCTGATGCGGACGCTGCCCTCGCAGAGCTGAAGAAGAGGATGGGCAGGTAGCTGCGCCTCGAGCATCTGGCAGTATCGGTGGCGGCATTGTGCGCGCTGGCTCATGCCGGCGCGCGATCCGCGTCCGCGCAGCGGTCGACGCTGGCGGTGGGAGAGGCTCGAACGCAGGTCCCGTGCAACGGGAAGGCGATCGCGGACGTGGCGGTGTTGTCGCTCCCACCTTCGTACGGCGGGGTGATCTCGGAAACGCCGTGGATGAATCGGCTGGCGACGTCGCTTCATATGACCACCGAGCCGGAAGTGGTGGAAAACCTCGTCCTCCTCAAGAAGGGGGAATCTTGCTCGGCGCTGCTTCGACTCGAGACTGAGCGTCTGCTTCGCGCGCAGCCATTTCTGGCCGATGCGTCGGTCACGGCGTATCCGGTAGGAGCTGATTCTGTTCGCGTGGAAGTCGTAACGATCGACGAACCTGCGGTCCTCGGGTCCGTCGGCGTGAAGAGCGGAAACCCGTTCCTGCGCGCGTTCCAATTCGGGAATGCGAACGTTCGTGGCCGCGGCGTGTCGGCGCTCGCGGGGTGGCGTGATGGCGGGGTTTATCGCGATACGTGGTTGCTTCGCTACTCGAACTTCCAGTTGTTCTCTGCGCCGGTGCAAATGCACCTGACCGCGATTCGCCCGGACCACGGGTTCGAGGTGGCGGGCCAGGTGACGTACCCCTTCTTCATGGACGTCCAGCCGCGAGCCTGGCGGGTCGCGGCCGGCGCCAGTGAGATCCTGGTGCCGTTCCAGTTTCCGGGCCAGCTGCCGGTGTCGTTAGGTGTACGCCGCCAGTTCGTGGACGCGGGCGCCGTGGCCCGGATCGGGGCGCCGGGCAAACTGACGATCGTCGGCGGGTCCGTAACCCTGGAGCGCGGCGCCCCGGTGGGGGATCCGGTGGTGGTCACGGACAGCGGCCTGGTGCCGGATCGCGGTGAGCCGCTGCGCGACCGCTATGACGTGTTCCGGTCCTCCCGCATAAACCTGCTCATCGGCTATCGACTGGTGAACTTCCTGCGCGTGTCGGGCTTTGATGCGCTTTCCGGGACGCAGGACATGCGGCGTGGTGTCCAGGCGGCGCTGACCATCGGGCGCGGACTGGCCGTGGCCGGCGGCAGCCCCGACGAGCTGTTCATGTCGGGCAATTTGTATGGCGGCGTCGGTTCGGCGGTGTCCTTCGCGGGTGTCGAAGTGCTCGCCGAGGGTCGCCGGGTCGGAGGGACGTGGCAGAACCTGCTCGTCAGTGGACGGTTCGGCACGTATTTCCGTCCGCACCGGCGGCATACGGTGACGGGGAGCGTGGAGTACAGCGCGGGCCGGGACCAATGGCTGCCGTTCCAGCTCGCGTTAGGCGATCCGCGGGGAGGATTGCGGGGGTACGAAGATGCGGAGGTTGGTGGTGCGGCGCGGCTGGTCGGCCGGCTCGAGGAGCGCTGGCGCATCGGAAACATCCGCGGGACCGGCGACATGGGCGTGGCGCTGTTCGGCGAGGTCGGCAAGGTGTGGGCCGGAGACGCCCCCTATGGGCGCGCCACCAACCTGGTGCCGTCGGTTGGGGTGGCGGTGCTGGCCGCGGTCCCGCCCCGTTCGCGCCGCACCTGGCGCCTCGACGTGGCGTTCCCCCTGCATCATACGCCCGGAGCGCAGTGGGGGATGCGGCTCACGAATGAGGACCGCACGCGTGCGTTCTGGAACGAGCCTAACGATGTGCGGCGGAATCGCGAGCGGTCCGGATTGGTGACAGCGTTTGTGGTGCCGTAGTGAGGAAGCAGGAGGCAGGAAGCAGGAAGCAGGGAATGAATGAGGGCCCGACGCTTTCGCTCGGGCCCTCAAGATTGCAACCGTTTCGTTCGTCCCCTGTTTCCTGCTTCCTGCTTTCTGCTTCCTAATGCTTCGCCTCACCCATCATCCGGCGGATCGGGACGATCATCAGGGCCAGCACCGCGGTCGCGATGAAGAGCGACATCGCCGTGCGCTGGAACAGCAGCGGCATCTCTGTCAGGTTGTTCGGATCGACATGACCGCCGACCAGGCCGGCAATCAGGTTGCCTAACGCGGTGGCCAGGAACCAGACGCCCATCATCTGGCCCACGAAGCGGCGCGGGGAAAGCTTGGTCATCGAGCTCAATCCGACGGGGCTCAGCGACAACTCGCCCAGCGTCTGCAACAGGTAGCTCCCCGTCAGCCACCACATCGACACGCGCGTGCCCGGGCCGCCGGCGATGACCGCGTTGGCCGCGAGAACCATGAGGTAAAAGCCAAGCCCGGCGAACAGCAGACCGAACGTAAACTTGGCCAGACTGGACAACTCGCGCCCCTGTTTCGCCAACGTCACCCACAGCGCCGCAAAAACCGGGGCCAGGGTGATCACGAAGAACGAGTTCACCGACTGCAGCCACGAGACGGGCATTTCCCAGCCGAACAGATTGCGGTCGGTAAAGTCCTGCGCAAAGAGATTCAGTGATGTCGGCGCCTGCTCGAAGGCCGCCCAGAAGATCGTGGCAAAAACCGCCAGGATGAGAATGACGAAGATCCGTTTCTTCTCATTCGGGTCGAGCCCGGCGAACAGGAACAGGTAGCCGAAATACGCGACGGCCGTCGCCACCATCACGTCACGCATCCTGTTGCCGACGCTGATCGGATTGATCGTGAGCGCGCCCGTCATTGTCAAAAGCATCACCAGGCCGATCAGCGCGAGCAGGAGCATTGTCACGTTCTTCACGGTGCGCTGCTGTTCCGGCGTCCCTGATGGCAGAACGCCGAGTGGTCCCAGTGTTTCGCCGGCACGGATTCGGTATGTGATCAGGCCGATCAGCATGCCGACGCCTGCCGCGCCGAAGCCGTAATGCCAGCCGACGCGTTCGCCCAGCGCACCGGTGATCAGAGGCGCTGCCAGGGCGCCGACGTTGATCCCCATGTAGAAGATCGAGAATCCGGCGTCGCGGCGCGCGTCAGCGGCCGGATACAGATCGCCAACGATGGCCGAGATGTTGGGCTTGAGAAGGCCCGTGCCCATGACGATGAGCACGAGTCCCGCAAAAAACGCAGGCTTGGAAAACACCGACGACAACGCGATCGCGAAATGCCCAAGCGAGATGAGCACCGCGCCGTAGTAGATCGTGCGGCGCAGTCCGAGCCAGCGATCTGCGATCCAACCACCGGGGAGCGAAGCGAGGTATACACTGGCCGCATAGATACCGACGATGGCCGACGCCGTCGGGCGATCGAAACCGAAACCTCCATCGGCCAGCGCCGCCGTCATGAAGAGCACGAGCAGCGGACGGATCCCGTAATAGGAGAACCGTTCCCACATCTCGGTGAAGAAGAGCGTGCTGAGACCCCGTGGATGGCCGAAGAACCGCCGGTCGCTGGTATACGGCTCAGCGTCGGCAATCATGCCTGACGAATTGGGGCTTGGGGCCTGGGGCATGGGGTTGGGGGCGCGAGGTTAAACAGCCGTGCCTAGTACCGGGAGGTGGCGTTCTGGTTGCTTCGTTGCACCCGCTTTTCGCTGCTCGTCCCATGCGACGGTCGTCGGCGGCTGTTTGATACATGCCACCCAGTGGCCGGGCGACTTCTCTTCGAGTGGTGGAACAATCGCGGCGCACGCGGCGTCGCGCGCCGGATGATGACACCGTGGATGAAAGACACAACCACTGGGCGGATTGGCCGGCGAAGGCACATCGCCGGCAAGCACGATCCGCTGGCGCTTCGTCACCGGGTCGGGAACAGGCACCGCCGACAGGAGCGCCTGCGTGTACGGCATCAGCGGCTCGCGATACAGGTCAGGCGCTGTCGCGAACTCCACGATCCGGCCCAGGTACATCACGGCGACGCGGTTCGCCATGTGTTCGACCACCGACAGGTCGTGGGCGATGAACAGGTAGGCGAGCCCCCGGTCACGTTGCAGGTCACGCAGAAGATTGATGACCTGCGCCTGCACCGATACATCGAGTGCCGAAACGGGTTCATCACAGACGATGAACCGGGGTTCGACCGCGAGGGCGCGGGCGATGCCAACGCGCTGTCGCTGGCCGCCGGAAAACTCGTGCGGGTATTGCGAGGCGTATTCGCCGCGCAGGCCGACTTCTTCGAGCAGCTGGCGCACCCGTTGATCGGCGGCGGCGCCTTCCGCGATGCGGTGCACCGTGAGTCCCTCGCGCACGGTGGCCCCGATCGTCATGCGGGGATTGAGCGAGGAGAAGGGATCCTGGAAGATGATCTGCATGTTGCGCCGCATCGCGCGCAGGTCCTTTCCCTTGAGCGCTCGCACGTCGACGCCATCGAAGCGGATCTCACCGCTGGTCGGCTCGACGAGGCGGAGGATCGTGCGGCCAAGGGTCGTCTTGCCGCACCCGGACTCCCCCACGATGCCTAACGTTTCGCCGTGACCGACGTCGAGGCTGATCCCGTCGACGGCCCGCACCTGTCCGCTCGCGCGGCCGAAAAGTCCCGTGCGGACCGGAAAGTGCTTGGTCAGCTTGCGAACGGACAGCAACGGGTCGGCCAGCGCACCGGGCACCGTGATGACTTCCACGGAGGACGGCGACGGATACGGTCGAGCACTCAACGCGCCACCCCCGCGGCCGCCGGGGTGACGTCTCGTGACGGCTCGTCCACGAGGTGACAGCGCGCCGTGTGATCCGCGGTCACCACGTATTCCGGCGGATGTTCATCAGCGCATCGCTGCCACGCCCAGGCACACCGGTCGCGGAATCTACATCCGCTTGGCCACCGCGTCGGCGGAGGCACCGTGCCCGGAATGACCGTTAGGCGATCACGCGGCCGGCCGAGCCGGGGCATCGCCTCGAGCAGCCCACGCGTGTACGGATGCCGGGGGTGGGCAAAGAGTTCGCGCACGGGAGCGCGCTCGACGATCTGGCCGCCGTACATCACCAGCACGCGCGACGTCACCTCGGCGACGACTCCGAGATCGTGAGTGATAAGCAGGACGGCGAGCCCCAGCCGCTGCTGCAGGTCCGCCAGCAGCTCCAGAATCTGCGCCTGGATGGTGACGTCGAGCGCGGTCGTCGGCTCGTCGGCGATGAGCAGCGATGGATTCATCACCAGCGCCATCGCGATGAGAACGCGTTGCCGCATGCCGCCGGACAACTGGTGGGGATAGCTCTTCGCGCGCTCACGTGGATCGGGAATGCCGACCAGGTTGAGCATCTCGACCGCTCGATCCCACGCCGCGCGCCGGCTCGCGCCGGCATGCACGCGGGCGACTTCCGCGACCTGGTCACCGATGGTGAAGACCGGGTTGAGCGCGGTCATCGGCTCCTGGAAGACCATCGCGATCCGATTCCCGCGGAGCTGCCGGATGCCTTCTTCATTCAGCGTCAGGAGGTCGCGGCCTTCGAACTCGATCCGGGAGCCGGATTCGATGCGCCCGGGCGGGTCGATCAAGCGCAACAGCGAGAGCGCCGTCACCGACTTGCCGCAGCCGGACTCTCCCACCATGCCGACCGTCTCCCCCTGTCGGATGTCGAAGGAGACGCCATCAACCGCGCGCGCGACGGCGCCACCAACATGGAAGTACGTGCGCAAGTCCTGCACGCGCAGCAACGGGGGAGACTCACCGGCGGCGGACGAATTCGGGACTGGCCGCGCGGGCATGGTCATGGTGCGGGAAGCTGTCGCCCGCCCAACGCAGTGCGCAAGCGGTCGCCGAGCACGTTTATCGCCAACACGGTGATAGCCAGCGCCAGCCCCGGAAAGACGGAGAGCCACCATGCGGTGGCGACATTTTCCCTCCCGTCACGGATCAAGGTGCCCCATGTCGCGGCGGGCGGCGCCACACCGTAGCCAAGGAACGACAACCCAGCCTCGATCACCACGACATGGCCGACGCCAAGGGTTGCCGCCACCAGCATCGGCGTCAACGCATGTGGAAGGACGTGCCTGACGAGAACACGGAAGGGGGTCGCGCCGGACGCCCGCGCGGCGACCGCATAGTCCCGTTCCTTCGACGCCCGAACCCCGTCGCGAACGAGGCGACTGGCTCCAAACCATCCGGTGAACCCGAGCACGACAATGATGGCGGGCATCGTCAGCGTGCCCCACAGCGACACGATGCTGAGCAGCAGGAGGATCCGTGGAATCGCGAGGCCGGCGTCGACGACACGCATGAGCAGCGCATCGATCCATCCGCCGGCATACCCGGCGATGGCGCCCCACGCAGTTCCCATCAGCATGGCGACGGCGACCGACAACAGCGACACCGCGAGCGAGATGCGCGCGCCGAACAGGATCCGTGACAGCAGGTCACGATTGAGGGTGTCGGTGCCGAACCAATGTTGGGCCGAGGGCGGCTGGGCGCGGGCCGCCATGTCGATGGGTCGATCGGGATCGAAGGGCGCGAGCCAGGGAGCAAACAGCGCGGCCAGCGCGACGAGCAGCAGCGTGCACGCCGCCGCGGCGAACAGGGGGTCGCGCGTCAGCGACGACGCCAGCCGGCCCGCAGACCACGAACGGCCTGCCAGCGGCGAGTCGCCTAACGCAACCAATGCCGGCATCGCGTCAGGCACGACGCTGGCGGGGATCGGCCGCGGCCTGGGCGACGTCGGCCAGGGCAGCACCCAGCACCACGAACGCGCTCGACAGCAGCACTACGGCGAGCACCACGGGATAGTCGTGATCGCCCACGGCCTGCACGGCAAGTGATCCCATGCCCTGCCAGTTGAATGTCGCTTCCACGAAGACGGCGCCGCCGAGGAGCGCCGGCACCGCCAGCCCACCGAGCGTGATGATGGGCAGGAAGGCATTGCGAAGGGCATGCCGGAACACCACGCTTCGCGTCGCCACGCCCTTGGCGCGCGCGGTACGCAACCAGGCGCTCGGCAGTATGTCGATGAGCGCCGCGCGCTGAAAACGGGAGACCATCGCCGCGATCAACAACGCCAGCGTTCCCGCGGGCAGGATGAGGTGTCGCAGCACGTCGAGCGTGCGCGTCATCATCGGTGCAGACGCCGGGAGCGTCGGTGTGCTGAAGCCGGACACGGGAAGCCACGTCCCGGCGAACAGCATCACTACCAGTAATGCGAGCCAGAAGTCAGGAAGCGCCGCCAGCAGCACCGCGGTGCTCCCCGTCAGGCGGTCGAACCATGACCCTGCACGCGCACCCTGTAATGCACCAAGGGCGATCCCGGCCGCGAAACCGATGACCAGCGCAGTCGCCATGAGCAACATGGTGCGCGGCACGGCATCGCCGAGTATGGCGACCACGGGACGATGGTGAATAAATGAGTCTCCGAAATCGCCCGTCGAGACGGCGCGCAGATACCGGACGTACTGCTCCGTCACCGGCCGATCGAGTCCATAACGAGCGCGCGTCGCGGCACGCATCTCGTCGGTGAGTCGTGGATCCTCGAGCAGGCTTGCAAATGGCTCGCCTGGCGCGGCGTGGATGAGGAAGAAGGTGATGGTCGTCGTCAGCCAGACGATCAGCAGCCCCTGCGCCACGCGCTTCAAGACGATGCTCGCCATGTGCGAGCCAAGATAGGGCAAGGGTCGGGAACGGGCCACGATGCATCCATACTGCTGCTGCAGTAGGTTCCCGGCGTGACCACGCTGAGACCTGGTACGCTATTGGACGCGCCGAAGCATATGGATGGAACGTGGAGAACGCTCGTCACCCCTCCACTTTCCGGTGCAGCAAACATGGCGCTCGACCATGCGCTGATGGAGCGGGCGCGTCGAACAGGTGAGCGAGTGTTCCGCGTCTACTCGTGGTCGCAACCGACGCTGTCGCTGGGCCGGCATCAGATGTCGCGGAACAGGATCAACACGGGAGCGGCACGCGAGCTGGGCGTTGCTCTCGTCAGGCGGCCGACCGGTGGCCGCGCCCTGCTGCACCACCGGGAAGTGACGTACAGCGTCACCACCGCCTTGTCGCGCCATGATTCTGTTCGCGGGTGGTATGCATCGATCAGTTCAGTTCTGCTCGACGCGCTGCGTTTGCTCGGGGTGAAGGCGGAAACGGCCACTCCGGCTGGGCGAACACCGTTACCAGCCACGGCGTCATGTTTCGTACAGCCCGATGACGGGGAAATCACGGTCGACGGCCGAAAGCTGGTGGGAAGTGCGCTGCTGCGTCAGCAGGACGCCCTGCTGCAGCACGGCTCGATCCTGCTTGATGACGATCAGCCGTTGTTGAATGCCGTGTTGCCTGAGGATGAGTTGCGTCCAACTCCAGCCGGAACACTGCGCCAGGCCATGGCGGTGACGCCTTCGTTCGATGACGTCGCGGCGGCGCTCTTCAGCGCCTTGCGGGCGATTCCACGAGTCCGGGCGGCGGAGCTCGATCTGGATGCGCGTCTTCGCGATGAAGCGGCGGACTGGGAGCGTGTTTATGGAAGCGAGGAGTGGACGTATAAACGATAGGAAGCAGGAAGCAGGAAGCAGGAAGCAGTGAGCGAGCGAGGTTCCGGGGGACTTCAATAGTTGAAAACGTTTCGTTCATTCCCTGCTTCCCGCCTCCTGTCTCCTGTCTCCTGTTTGTATTTTACGGCACCACCAGAACGCGCCGAAATACGCGCTGAGGCTCGTATGACCACCACGTTGCAACCGGCCAGCACTACGGCCGATCCCGATACGTTTGTTCGCCGCCACATCGGCCCGTCCGCCACCGAAGTCGAGGGAATGCTTTCGGTGCTCGGGTATTCGACGATCGACGAATTCATAGAAGCCACAGTTCCCGAAACCATTCGGGCGCGCCGCCCGCTCGGCATCGGGCAGCCGCGCACGGAGCACGATGTGCTCGACGAGATCCGTCGCATCGCGTCGCTGAACAAAGTGTTTCGCTCGTACATCGGACTTGGGTACCACGACACACTGGTGCCACCCGTCATCCAGCGGAACATCCTGGAGAATCCGGGCTGGTACACCGCCTACACGCCCTATCAATCAGAAATCGCGCAGGGGCGACTCGAGGCGCTGCTGAACTACCAGACGGTCGTCATCGACCTTACCGGTCTGCCGATTGCCAATGCGTCGTTGCTCGATGAGGGCACGGCGGCCGCGGAAGCGGTGCACCTGGCCTACGGCGTGAAGGGCAAGGAAGGAAAGGAGACTGTCTTCATCGACAAGTCGTGCCATCCGCAGACGATCGACATCGTGAAGACACGATCCTGGGCGTCGGGCTACCAGGTGGTGGTGGGTGATGCACGATCGAAGAAGTTCAACAAGAACGTCTTTGCCGTCATCGTGCAGTATCCCACGACCGACGGCGCGGTGGTCGACTGGCGCGACGTCGCTGAGCGCGCACATACCGCTGACGCGCTGGTCATCACGGCAACGGACCTCCTGGCGCTGACACTGCTCGCCCCTCCGGGCGAGTGGGGTGCGGACGTGGCGGTCGGAAACTCACAGCGGTTCGGAGTCCCGTTAGGCTTCGGTGGCCCCCACGCCGCGTTCATGTCGACGCGGGACGAATACAAGCGACTGATCCCCGGCCGCCTCATCGGCGTATCGCGTGATGCGCAGGGGAAGCCGGCGCTGCGCATGGCGCTGGGCACACGGGAGCAACACATCCGTCGCGAAAAGGCGACCAGCAACATCTGCACGGCGCAGGTGCTGCTGGCGGTCATCGCCGGGATGTACGCCGTGTGGCACGGGCCGGAGGGCCTGACGCGGATCGCGCGTCGCGTGCACCGGATGGCGACCCTGCTCGCCGCGGGGGCAGCGAAACTCGGCCACACGGTGACCCACGCCGACTATTTCGACACCGTCCGTATCGACCTCGCGGGCAGCACGGCCGGCAAGGTGATGGGCGCGGCACGGAAACTCGGGATCAACCTGCGAAAGGCTGGCGGCACGAGTGTCGTGGCTGCCCTCGACGAAACCGTCCTGGAAGCCGACGTCTCCGACATTCTCGTCGCGCTGAACGGTGGCGCGCCGCTGGCGTTCACCGTGGCGTCACTGGCCGACGATATCGATGATCGCTACGACGAGCGTTTCGCCCGGACCAGCACGTTCCTCACGCACCCGCACTTCCATAAGTACCACGCCGAACATGAGCTGCTGCGGTACATGCGGAAGCTCGAATCGCGCGACCTGTCGCTCGTGCACTCGATGATTTCGCTGGGCTCGTGCACGATGAAGCTCAACGCGACGGCGGAAATGATGCCGGTCACCTGGCCGGAGTTCGGGCGGATCCATCCGTTCGCGCCGTCCACGCAGACCGAAGGATATCGGGAGCTGTTCCGTACCCTGGAGGCGGACCTCTGCGACATCACCGGTTTCGCGGCGGTCTCGCTGCAGCCTAACGCGGGGTCGCAGGGCGAATACGCCGGGCTGCTGGTCATTCGTTCGTACCACGAGTCACGCAGCGAAGGACATCGCAACGTCTGCCTCATCCCGCAGAGCGCGCATGGCACCAACCCCGCCAGCGCGGCAATGGCGGGAATGCGGATCGTGGTGGTCAAAACGGGCGCCAACGGCGACATCGACATCGCCGACCTGCGGGCCCGCGCCGAGGAGCACTCGGCGAACCTGTCCGCACTGATGGTGACCTATCCGTCGACACACGGCGTGTTCGAGGAAGGCATCACCGAGATCTGCCGGATCGTGCACCAGCATGGCGGCCAGGTCTACATGGACGGCGCGAACATGAACGCGATGGTGGGCCTGGCGCGCCCGGGCGACATTGGTGCCGACGTCTGCCACCTGAACCTGCACAAGACATTCTGCATTCCGCATGGTGGCGGCGGTCCGGGGATGGGCCCCATCGGGGTGGCGGCACACCTGGCGCAGTTTCTCCCCGGGCACCCGATTGTCCCGCAGGAAGGGCGCACGTCGTTAGGCGCGGTGTCGGCGGCGCCGTGGGGGAGTGCCTCGATCCTGCCGATTTCGTGGGTCTATATCAAGATGATGGGCGGCAGCGGCCTGACCGAAGCCACCAAGACGGCGATCCTGAACGCGAACTACATCGCCCACCGGCTCGAGGACCACTTCCCGGTGCTGTATCGCGGCCGGCACGGACGGGTGGCGCACGAATGCATCCTCGACCCGCGTGCGGTGAAGGGCGCGAGCGGCGTGGAGGTGGAAGACATTGCTAAGCGACTGATCGACTTCGGATTCCACGCCCCGACGGTGTCGTTCCCGGTGGCCGGCACCCTCATGATCGAACCCACGGAGAGCGAGTCGAAGGCGGAGCTGGATCGCTTCTGTGACGCACTGATTGCGATTCGCGATGAGATTCGCGAGATCGAGGCCGGTGTGCTCGATCGTGAGGACAATCCGCTCAAGCACGCTCCGCACACGGCGGAAACGGTCGTGTCGGATTCCTGGAATCATGCGTATTCGCGCGAGAAAGCGGCTTTCCCTGCCCCGTGGACGCGCGAGCGGAAGTTCTGGCCGGCGGTTTCGCGAATCGATAATGCGTTCGGGGACCGGAATCTGGTGTGTGCGTGCCCACCAATTGAAGAGTATCTCTAGACCAACGGGTAAACGGGTAAACGGGTAAACGGGTAAACGGGTAAACGGGTAAAAAAAGGGCGCCACCAAGTCAGTAGCGCCTTCGTTCTGCCCGCCAACCCGTCTACCCGTCTACCCGATTTGTTTCGAGTAATCATCGGCACTGAGAAGGCCCGCCTTGTCCCCCTTCATCCGGAGCTTGATCATCCACCCGGCACCGTATGGATCCGAGTTCACGAGGGCGGGCTCCGCATCGAGACGTGAGTTGACCTCAACGACCTCGCCCGCCAGCGGACAGAAAAGTTCGGAGACCGCCTTCACCGCTTCGATCGTTCCGAATACGTCGTGCGCGCCAAACTGCGTTCCCTTCTTCGGCAGCTCGACAAACACGACGTCTCCCAGCTGGTCCTGTGCGTAGTCGGTGATCCCGATCTGAACCACGTTCGGGTCGTCGGTCGACTTCACGTATTCGTGATCGGACGTGTACATCAGTTCAGCTGGGACGTTGGCCACGGCGAATTCCTGGAAGGAGAAGGGAAGCGGCGCGAAGTTTATTTGGGATCGCGAGGAGGCGGAAGACCGTCCCGAATCACGTCGCGGACTGATCGGTCATTTCATGCCACGCGCGTTCGACGGCACGTCGCAAGGCCTTCAAGTCGTGATCGTTGTCGATGACGACATGTGCCCGTGACCGCTTTTCCGAAGCGGGAAGCTGCGAGTCCATCATCCGTCGCGCCTCTGCCTCGCTGAGGCCCCGACGATGCACCAGCCTGGAAAGGCGCACGTCGTCAGGTGCATCAACCAGAATGATGCGATCGAATTCCTTCTCGAGTCCGGCCTCGAACAATAAGGGAATCGCGGACACGACCACGTCATCGCCGCGCGCGCGCGCCTCACCGATCAGCAGGTCCCGGAGACGTTTCACTTCCGGGTGCACCATCTCATTCAGTGCCCGGCGATCCTCTTCTTTCGAAAACACGATCGATCGCAGCGCCGAGCGGTTCAGTGTGCCGTCGGCGTTCAGCATCCGATCGCCCCACCGGGCCACAATGGCGCGCAGTGCAGGGCCGCCCGGTCGAACGGCCTCGCGCGACAGTTCGTCGGCGTCGATGACGGTGGCGCCGAGGTCAGCAAAGATTCGCGCGACCTCGGACTTCCCGCTCGCAATGTTTCCGGTCAAGCCGATCAGGAGCACGTGTCGGAGTCAAAGAGCATTGGCGCGGTCATCCAGCAGCGATTGTGGTCATGCTTCTCGCTGATTGTCAACGTGACGGCTCGCTAAGTTGCTGATCCCGCAGCAGTACTTCATCGGCACATCTTATGGATGAATCCACCGAACGACGCCGCATCGAGTATGAAGGCCTGGTCAGGCGCCAGCTCGAACTTCTGGGTGAAGATCCGTCACGTCCCGGCCTGGTGCGGACGCCGCACAGGGTTGCGCGCTCCATGGCCTGGCTTACCCGGGGCTATGAAGTCGACCTGAAGGAAGCCGTTGGTCAGGGCATTTTCGACGATGAGCACGACAACATGATCATGGTGCGCGATATCGAGCTGTATTCGTTGTGCGAACATCACCTGTTGCCGTTTTTCGGCAAGGCGCACATCGCCTACATCCCGAATGGCCGGATCCTGGGGCTGTCGAAGCTGCCGCGCATCGTGGACATGTTCGCCCGCCGCCTGCAGGTGCAGGAACGCCTGACGGGAGAGATCGCCGACGCCGTTCAGGAGTCAGTGAATCCGATAGGCGTGGGGGTGGTCATCGAGGCGTCGCACCTCTGCATGATGATGCGCGGCGTCGAGAAGCAGAACTCCATGACCATCACGTCGGCACTGCTGGGGGCCTTCCGGGACGACGCCAAGACCCGCGACGAGTTCCTGCGGCTGGCGCACGCCGGACACAGCGGGCGTTAGGCTCAGCCCTCGTCGTCGCCGCGCGGTCCGTCCTGCATCAGGCCGGCGATGACGTACTCCGCGCCGCCCCGCTGCCGGAGCTGCGACGGAGTGCTCTTGAGGTAGCGCTGGCAGGTGTTCCGGAACGCGCTCCCCGATGGGAAATCGAGCGCCAGCGACACGGCGTCGGCAGACCGGAGCGGATCTTCGAGCAGCTGGGCTGCAACGATCAATCTGCCCCACGTAATCAGTCTCCGGGGTGGCGGGAATCCGGCATCCGAGAGACGTCGTACGAGCGCCCGCCTGCCGAGCGACAATGAGCGAGCCAGCACTTCGGGCGTCAGGCGTTCGTGGGCTCGAGTGACCGAAATGAGGACGGCGTCGCGCACCAGCGGATGCATCCCCGCGAAGAGGGCCTTCAGCTTCGACGCGACACTGCGCGCCTCCGCCTGCTCGAGCAGCGCCGCAAACCGGTCAGCGCTATCATCGCGGTCGGCCAATACCAGCCCGTCGATGCCCGCGCGGCCCGCGTCGAAAATGTCGCGGATCCGGTCGTGGTTTCCCACGGTGACGTAGGCGACGGTGATCAGGCGAGGGAAAAGCCGGCGCAGTTGTCGCACCGGCTCGAGCTGCATTTCGCCCGTGGCGAAGAGGTCAAAGACCGCCGTGGATATCGGCTGCGTTTCGCAAAGACGGTGCAACGCCCCCCAGTCGGCGCAGGGCGCGATCTGGTGGCGACCGCGGATGGCGGTCTGCAGGCGGCGAAGCCGATCCTGATGGGGAAGCAGGGCGGCGATGATGCTCATAACGAGTTCTTGCCTTGGCTAGCGTACTCAGCTTGACGTGCGACCATCAAAAACCGTCACTCGACGCGAGCGCATTCTCAGGAAGTGACGATTGAGGTCCTCCGAGGACGCGCGGATTCCCCAAGACGCCACCATCCTGAGTCCCGGTCAGGCAGGCAATGCCGCGACACCAGCAGAGGGGAGCCTTGAACGCCGGATGTGATGTACGGCGTGGGCGATCCGGAAGCCCTTGGAACCGGGATCACAAGAACCCAGTGAAGTACTTGTGGCTGAGCGTTTTAAGCCCGTGACGAAGGTGGCGCGGGCTCGTCGTCAGCAAGAAGAGAAATCCTCCACCGGGGGATTGTTACTACTTGGCGCTTTTTGAGCGTCGCCACACGTGAGCCAGGGGACTTTGTGGAACGGTTGCGCCGGGGATATACCCTCACTGAAATGCTCATCGTGGTCAGCGTCGTCGGACTGCTGACGCTCTTTTCGCTCCCGAAGTTCGCGAAACTTGCGGAGCGCAATCGGCTGAGCGCAGCCCGCGACGAGCTTGCGACCGCAATTGCGACAGCCCGTGCCGCCGCGGTGCAGAAAGGTCGTACCGCGACGCTCTTCCTGAGCGGCAACAAGATGTGGGTCACTGTCGTCACCAACGATGCGGGCACGACGAGCACCGTCGTCCCGGTGAAGAGCTTCGGCACGCTGTACAACGTCTCGGTCGCTGCCCAGGAACCTTCCGGGCTCACGTCGGTGACGTTCGACATGCGCGGATTTGCCAGCCCGCGGCTGTCGGCCAAGGGGAAGTTCCTGATCACCGGCGCGTCGAAGAAGGACTCGCTCTGCATAACGACAGCCGGGCAGCTGATGCCCAAGAGTTGCTCGTTATGACCCGTCGCCGCGGGAAGTTTCGGCGCGGATTCCCGAAAGCCAGAAAGGGCCTGACGATCATCGAGGTGATCCTGGCCATGATCATCCTGACCTTCGGCCTGCTGGGCATGGCCGGGTTTTCGATGACGCTCAGCAAGCAATTCAAGTCGTCGGGCAAGCAGGAAACGGCGGCCCTGATGGTGCAATCGCGGATCGATTCCATCGCCTCCATCCGTTGCCAGTTGCTGGCGGCATCGGGCACGCAGACCGGAACCGTGACGCGGCTCGGCGTCACCGAGCGGTGGAGCATCACCGACGGCGACGACATCAAGACTCTGCTCGATTCCGTCACGTTCACGCCGCGCACGCAGCCCCTCGTTTACCGGAGCATCATTCCATGCCGCGACTGAAGCCGGGAATGCGCCTGCGCGCCGGTTTGACGCTGCCGGAGCTACTGGTCGCGATGCTCCTGCTCGCGATCGTTGGCGGCGGTATCACGCGCGTGATGATCAAACAGCAACAGTTCTACAAGGACGCGCGCGCCAGTTCCGTCGCGAAGCGCGAACTGCGACTGGGTGCCAGCGTGCTCCCGGCGGAATTGCGCTCGATCTCGAGCTCGGGTGAAGACATTCTCGAGATGAGCGAAGGCGAGGTCACCATGCGTGCGTACACCGGGACGTCGGTTATCTGCGCGATCAGCGACCCCGGTCGTGACGACATCTGGATCCCGCCAACGAATCTCGCCAAGCACACACTCACGACTTTCATCTCGGCCGGCTCCAAGCCCCAGCAGGGGGACACGATCTTCATCTTCAACGAGGGTCCGAGCATTGGTTCGCAGGACGACACGTGGCTGAAGCGAGTAATAACCGGTGCCGACTACGCCGCGTCCGATTGCAACGGGGCTCCCTACGCCGATCCCGTTCTGGACGCGACCAAGAAGCGGACGCGGTATCACCTTGATGCTGCATTACCCGTCGAAGTCACTCTGGGAGCCGTCGTGCGGTTCACGAGGCCAGTCTCGTATCAGATTTACCAGGAAACGAGCGGAGCCTGGTATCTCGGTATCCAGGAATTCCTGAACGGTTCGTGGGGTACACCGGCACCGCTGGCCGGTCCGTATCGCGCATTCGCGTCAGGCGACGGTGCCCAGAGCGGGCTGCAATTCCGCTTCTACGACTCGCTTGGCGTCCGGATCACCAACATGGCGAACCGGAAAGATGTGGCGCGCATGGACGTCTTCCTCCGAACGATGGTCGGCAAGTCCGCGATTACGGAACGGAAGGGGGCAGACCTGCAGGACTCGATTCTCATGCGGGTCGCGCTCAGAAACTTCAAGTGAGGTCGTACATGCCTAACCAGAGCGACAATGCCATGACGCCGGACACGGGTAACGGCGAAAGCCCGCGGCGCGGAGTCGCGCTCATTACTGCGCTGTTCGGCGTGGTGGTGCTCGCAGTGATGATGTCGGGAATGTACTTCACCTCGAACCAGGAATACCGCGGCACGCGGAACGCGCTCATCGAGCAGCGCGCCTTCGCCGTCGCGGAGTTCGGCCTGAATAGCGAGATCTCGACCTGGGATCGCTCGCGGAACGTGATGGGCGACTTTCCAATCGGCAAAATCGATGACAACCAGGTGTACGTCGCAAACGGCGACACCGCCTGGGTGAAGGTCTCGCGCCTGTCGGCGACGACGTTCTGGGTCATGTCCGATGGGCTGGCCAACATGGGCAACTCGAGCCTCGAGTCGAGACGCCGGACGAGCGCGTTCGTGCGCATCGCGTATCCGTCGATCGAGCCAAAGGGCGCGATCACCGCTGCCGGCAACGTACGACTCCAGGGCGCCGCGAACGTCGATGGTGATGACGTCCATCCGACCGGATGGACCAACTGCGACGCCATTCCAGCGGCCACCGTGCCTGCTGTAACGGTGCCGCCTGCGGGTACGGTGACGACCGGCCCTCTGAACATCACCTCGACGCCCGCCGTCGCACATGACTCTGCCGCTGCGGATTCGAACACGTACGTGCGGTACGGCTCGGAGTCCTGGAACTCCCTGTCTGCGAACGCTGATATCAAAATCGCCGGCGGGGTTTACTCCGCGGACATTCTGCCGCTGGGAACGGCGACGACCTGTAACAAGTCAGTCGACTCCAACTGGGGAGAGCCCTGGCGTCCGGGCACGGTGGCCGGCTGTTACGGCTATTTCCCGATCATCTATGTCAACGGTGACCTGCGCATCAACTCCAACGGCCGTGGACAGGGCATCCTGCTCGTGAACGGCGACCTGGAGATCAACGGTGTTTTTGACTTTTACGGGATCGTCATCGTGCGTAACGACATCCTGAAGAGCAACGGTACCGCCAAGATCTACGGCGCGGTCTTCGCCGCGAACCTGACGGCCGGACAAGATCTGAGCTGGATGACCGGTGACCAGGACGTGCAGTACTCCAACTGCGCCGTGCAGGCCGCGCTGAAGGGGTCGGCCATTCTCGTTCGCGTGACGCAGCGGCACTGGGCGCAGATCTTTTAACCGCTGCTCGCTGCTCCACTAAACATCTCCCCCTGGGCCTCCTGCGCGGGCCTCACGGCGTGACAGGCGCGGCACCGTGCTTCGTAAGCCTCGCGCCCACCAACCATGATCGTTGGTGAGTCCCAGGCCGCCGGCTCGCCGTCGATCAGCCGTTGCGTGCGGGTTGCCGGCGCGCCGCAGAGCACGCAGATGGCGTGCAACTTGTCGACCATCTCGGCGATCGCCATCAGGTGCGGCATGGGGCCGAACGGCTCGCCGCGGAAGTCGGTATCGAGGCCGGCCAGGATCACGCGGCGGCCGCGTGCGGCCAGCGACGTCACCACGTCGACGATGCCGTTGTCGAGGAACTGGGCTTCGTCGATCGCGATGACCTGCGCCATCGGGTCGATGCGCTGGGCGATCTGCGCCGACGAATCCACGGGCACGGCATCCACGGACCGCCCGTCATGGCTCGACACCGAGAACAGGCCTGCATAACGAGAATCGAGATGTGACTTGAACACCTGAACCCGCTTCCGGGCGATCATCGCGCGGCGCACGCGACGCATCAGCTCTTCCGATTTTCCACTGAACATCACGCCGGCGACGACTTCGATCCAACCGCCGCTGAATTGCCCAGTCATCCCGAGTCCCCACTGCGCGGCCCACGGCGGGAGTTTCGCAATCGTTCGCCGCGCTCCGACCATTCCCGGCCCTCATGGGCGGCGCGCGGGACGCGCTCGATCTCTTCGCGCGGGCGCCCGCGCGGTTCCCGGGAGCGATCCGCGAAATCCCGCCGTGGTCCGCGCGGCGAATCGTCTCGCTTACGGGCATCGCCGCCAAATTCGCGCTTCTTCTTGAATCCACGCTCGGGTGGACGACCCCGGTCGTCATCGCGTCGTGGACGCGCCCGGTCGTCGTCGCGGCGCGGGCGTGCCCGGTCGTCGGCGCCGCGCGGGCGTCCGCGGTCGTCAGCGCCGCGAGGGCGGCCCTTGAACCCGCCTCGCTCCTCGCGCCCCGGCCGTTCCTCGCGCATCGGTCGTTCCGTGCGCATCGGCCGTTCCTCGCGTATCGGTCGCTCCTCTCGAACCGGCCGTTCCGGCGCTGGCGCGACGGCCAGCGCCGGCGCCACGGTCCGCTTTGCCTTGCGCCGCTCCCGATCAAGAAGTGCAAATGCCGCCGCCGCCACCTCAACGGCGTCGAGGCCGTCGAGTAGCGGCTCCAGCACCGAGACCCAGGGCGTGTGCCCGCCCGACGCGACATAGCCGCGGACCTCGTCGCGCAGCGCATCATGCGTTAGGCGCGCATTGGCCAGCGCTCCGGTCCAGGTCATCGGTGTGACGTTGGCGGCCACCTTCTGCAGGGCGGGGAGCAGCGACGGTCGCAGGACGGCAATCAGCTCACGGACGGTCGTGCTGACGGTCTCGAGCGACGCAGCGTCCGGGACGTCGTCGAACAGGATGCCAAGCGCATAGTGGCGTTCAGGAATACCGCGGACCACGTCGACGGATGGACCATACACGCCGGCCGCCTCGCGAGCCGCCGACTCAGCGGCGTCACTGAACACGAGCAGTGCTGCGGATTCCGGGTCGAACGCATCGAGCACGCTGCGGACGGCACGGGAACGCTCCGACACCGGCGCCGTGATGACGCGGAGTGGCGCGTTGACGCGCGGACCGGTTGTCGACTTCTCCTCGACTTCGCGGGCACGCCACATCGATCGCTCGATGAATTGTGCGAGTTCGGCGGTGCGTTCGGCGGATAACGCAACGCGTTCCGCCGATCGAGGAACTTCGGCGACCAGTGTCTCCAACGCTTTGCGCTGTTCCTCGTCGCGCAGGATCTCCTCAGGCCAGACCAGCAGCAGCGTGTGCAGACTCGACAAGTCCAGGCGCGATTCGGCCAGCAGGCGCGCGAGGATGTCGGGCGCGGCCGCGACAGCTGCAGTACCGGCACCAATGATCCGTCGGCTCCGCGTCAAAGCGCCGAGCGGCGTGACTGAACGTGCTGCGGCGCGCCGGTGGGCAACCACCGCCTCGCTGAACGCCATGGCGTCGTCGGCGGTCGGCAGCATCGCGACAAACGCGAGGCCCGCCTCAACAGCTCCACTGCGCTCGACGAGACCAGCGGCGATGGCGGCGGCAGCCTGCAGATCGCGATCCATGTAATGCACCACGCTGACGCTTCGTGCTGCGTCGCGGCTCTCCCGCTCGCTCATAAGAGTCTCGTTGGTTGTCAAAGTGCGCCCGGTGCGACACACTTACTCGCAGCGGGACTCCAAGTATAGCGCCCCGGGACGGGTGCCTCCATTGGCCTACGGCTCTTTCACAGCCCTCGCATGACGTCGACGCAACTGGTGTCCAGCAACGTGTCGCAATTAAAGGAGTCGGCGACGATCGCCGTCTCGCAGCGGGCCCGCGCACTCAAGGCCCAGGGTCGCCAGATCATCGACCTCGGCGCGGGCGAGCCTGATTTCGACACCCCGGAATTCATCAGGACGGCCGCGAAGAAGGCGCTGGATGAAGGCGCGACGCGCTACACGGCAGTCGAGGGGATCCTCCCGCTGCGCCAGGCCATTGCCGACGTCACCAACGAACGCAATCAGTGTGAAAAGGTCACACCCGCCGACGTTGTCGTGACAACCGGATCGAAGCAGGCGCTGTTCAACTCCTGCTTCGCGTTGTTCGGTGAAGAGGACGAGGTACTCGTTCCTACTCCAGCGTGGACGAGTTACTACGAGATGGTCGACCTGTCCCGCGCGACGTCCGTCGCCGTCCTGGGCGATGCCTCACGTGGCTTCAAGGTGACGGCCGATGACCTCGACCGGCACGCCACGGAAAACACGCGCGGGCTCATGCTGAATTCGCCGTGCAATCCCACGGGATCTGTCTACACGTCGAGTGAACTCGATGACCTCGTGCGAATTGCTGCGGAGCGCAACTGGTGGGTCATCAGTGACGAGATCTACCAGCGCATCGCCTACGATGGGCCAGCCGCTGGTTTGTTGTCCGTCGCCAGGAGCAGGGAACGGATCATCGTGATCGACGGGATGGCGAAGGCGTTCGCGATGACCGGATGGCGCATCGGCTGGGCGATCGCCAGCAGCGCGGTTGCGAAGACGCTCGTCGCGCTGCAATCACACACCACATCCAACGCCACCACGGTCGCGCAGTATGCGGCGCTCGAGGCATTGCGACAGCGGGATCAAGCCGAAGCTGCGATCGCAGCAATGGTCGCCGAGTACCGCAAGCGCCGCGACGCCGCCCTCCACGTGCTCCGTCAGCCGAACGGTCCGGCAGTCGTGCAGCCTGATGGTGCATTTTATCTGTATATCGGCGTGCAGGACACGAATCCCAACGAAGCGGATGCCGGTTCAATCTTCACGAACCGGTTGTTGGAGGAGCACGGCGTGGCCGTGGTTCCGGGAGCGGCATTCCGGACGCCGGGTTGGATTCGATTGTCCTACGCGGCGTCGCAGGACGCAGTCGTCGAAGGTGTCAGGCGGATTGTTCGCCTGAGGGAAACGATGCGCGCATGACAGCGGTACAGCCCGGTCCATTGCGTTCGTGGGATGAAACACGCGTCGGCGGGATGATGCGGACGAGCCATCGAAGCCGCATTATTCGAGGCCACGTGAAGGAGAGGGTGTTGTGAACATTCCGGTTCGAGTCGAGCCCTGGGCTGGTGCGCCCGCCCCAGTTGATTACCGATGGGATGAGGATACCGACATCCTGACGGCGCATGTGGGGGGCAGCGCGGGCGGTCGTTCGCTGAGTGTGGATGTCGAAGGCAGCGATGGCTCGTGGCTGATCCTCGACGTGACCGACGAACGCATTCGTGGTGTGGAAGTCGCGGTGTGGCCTACCGTGCGAAAGCTTGCTGATCTCAGGCCGCCTGACGAGGTGGAGTCGGCGCGGGTTAAAGTTGGTCGGAACCACGAGCCGCATGTTGTTGCCGCCGTGGAAGTGGACACGCCGGTTGCGGCCGAGTCGGATGATGCCGAACGAACAATTCATTTTCGGCTCGGGCCCGGCCGCCAGGTGCGCACGGTCCGCATTGCCCGCGATATGCTTCTCGATATCGACAGTCGCGACCGGCTTGCCGGGGTCTGGCTGCTCGACGTTCCTCCTTTTCCCACGACCCAGTGATCACGACCATCGTTCTGGTTCGCGCGGATCCGCAGCGTATTCCCGAAACGGCCCGAGCCCTCGCCGGTATCGACGGCGTGCAGGAGGTGTACTCCGTGTCGGGAGAATGGGACCTGGTGGTCATCGTGAAGGTCGCTGAATACCAGAAGATCGCCGAAGTGGTGACGGAAAAGTTTCCGGCGGTGAAGGGCATCGAGCGGACGCAAACCCTGACCGCATTCCGCGCGTATTCGCGCAGTGACCTCGAGCAGGCCTGGGATATTGGCGTCACCTGAGACGTCGGTCGTCGCGCCGCAGGCATCAGACATCGGCGGCAGCGGCACCGTTTCTTCTCTCCGCGTATTGAGTCGCGCGGTTCGCGAGGCACTGGCGCATCCGGTTGCCGACGGCGCGCCACCGGCGTCGCTGGACCTGAGCGGCTTGATTGTCGAGCCGCCACGCGTTGGTCGTTGCGAGTTGGTGGAAGGGACGCAGCTCGAGGCGATTCCCGTGGCAGCGGAGCCGACCGTCGGGTTCGACGCCTTTCTCGATGGCGCGCAGCGCAGCCACGTCGTCGACTACGCCGACACGATTCCCATCGTCGGGGGCCGGATCTCCGCGGTCATCCGGAAGCGGGTGGATCGGCGGATGACCACCTGGCCCGACGGCTACCGCGCCGAATCGCGGCTCTACGCTCCCCTGCAGCTCCTCGGGCGGGACACGACCCGGCGGTTCCAGCAGGCGGGGCTGGCGCTCCGCGACACGCTCAAGCCTAACGAGGACACGTCGGGGCATCCGCTCGAGCTGTTGCGGGCAGCCGTGGACGCGGTGAAGCGGGACCGCGAGCGGCTGGAGCAGGATCTCGCCGAAGCGTGGGCCACGAACATGACATCGCCGCTGTTCGTGGATGGGCTCCTGCCGGCCGGTCCGCAGGCGTCGCAATCGCCATGGTGCATCGGCGTCGTGAAGTCGCACCACACGATCTACACCCCCGGCGACACGCTAGCCGTCATCCTCGGCATGCGCGAAGGAGAGCGCAGCAGCGCGTTTCAGGTGGAACGCGCCTGGGGACCACGCGTGTTGAGCTGGTACCTCCGATTGCGAGAGCCACCATCCGCCGATCCGTTCATGGGACTGGTGCGCATAGAAGTGGCGCGGACGTCCGTTGCTGACGCGGCACCGGCCGTTTCCGAACGGGCAGAAGAGGTGAGCCAGTGGATCCTGGCCGAACGCGCACCGCTGGCGCTGCCTGACGAGCGGTGGGACCGGATGGTGTATGGGATACGGGACTGCGAGGAATATCTTCGGGCAAAGGCCAGCTGATTGCTGATAGCTGAGTGCTTGGGCAATGTGCTTCTTGCTTCTTACTTCGTGCTCCTTGTCAGCCTTCCCGTATTACTTGTTTCCCGCTTTCGTACCACTTGCTGACGAACGGCGCATAACGCTCCTCGATTACGTTGCGCTTCAGCTTCATCGTCGGGGTGAGGAGACCGTTCTCCACTGACCACCCCTCTTTCGCGATCACAATCGCCTGTAACCGCTCATGCGGATCAACCGCGGCGTTGACTTCTCCGCGGATGGCCGCGAGTTCGCGTTCAATCGCGCCGTTGGCGTTACCGGCCCTGGATAGCACCACGATCGCATAGGGCTGCGGCATCGTTGCGCCTGACACGCACGCCTGCTCGATCTCCGGGTGGGCCAGCAGGCGATTCTCGATCGGGGCAGGGGCGACGTATTTCCCCTTGCTCGTCTTGAACAGGTCCTTCACCCGGCCCGTGATCCGCAGTCGTCCCTCGCCGTCGATCTCACCGCGGTCGCCGGTATGCAGCCATCCGTCGTCGTCGATGACCTCGCGGGTCAGGTCCGGGGCGCGGTAGTAACCCAGCATGCACCCCGGTGTCTTGACCACAATCTCGCCTTCACTCGTCAGGCGTTGTTCGACGCCGGGAACCGGCGGGCCGACCCAACCGGGCTTCAGGTTCCCCACGCGGCCCATGTGCGAAATCGCCCATCCTTCCGTCATGCCGTAGATCTCGACCAGCTCGAGACCGAGTGAGCGATACCACGCGATGAGTTCCACCGGGCTTGGCGCCGATCCATAGAACGCGACACGGGTGTGCCCCAGTCCAAGTCCCCGCAGGATCTTGCGCCTGACGAGTGTCCGGATGAACGGAATGCGGAGCAGCCGCTCGAGCCGGTGCGCCGGCACTTTCGCGAAGACGCCAGCCTGGAATTGCATCCACAGGCGCGGCACGCTGCCGAAAACAGTCGGGCGCGCTCGCTGCACGTCGGCGACAAACGTATCGAGCTTCTCGACGAACCAGACGCTGTATCCGACGAGGAACATCGTGGTCTCGAGCAGCGCGCGTTCGGCGACGTGAGCCAGCGGCAGGTAGGACACGAAGCGATCGTCACGATGCATGCCCGCCAGGTCACAGACGGACCGTGAGTGATCCATGGTGCGGAAACTGTGCATCACGCCCTTCGGAGCGCCGGTGCTGCCGGAGGTATACATGATCGTCACGAGGTCGTCCGGATTGCGATCGGGATGACCGGTCATCGGCGCCGTCGACGACGTGATGTCATTCCACGGCGTCCCCGCGTCAGGCGGTGAGAGCGGAAAGCAGATGCGATCCAGATCCTCCGGAATGCCGACCTTCATCGTGTCGAACTGGTCGAGTTTTCCGATGAAGACCAGTCGCGACTCGCTGTGGTCGAGGATCGCCTTGATGCTGTCGGCCGTCAGCGTGGGATACACCGGTACCGACACGTACCCTGCCATCCAGATGGCCAGGTCGGCCATGAACCACCAGGCACAATTCTTCGAGAGGATCGCGACGCGCGATCCCGGCGCGTAACCCCGGTCCTGCAGGTACGTCGCCATCCGCCTCGCCTGGTCCAGCGCGTCCTTCCACGTGAACTCGCGAATCGCTCCATCGCCCATGGGCTGCGTGAGCCAGGTGCGATCGGCCAGGTTCTTCTCGTGCTCGTAGACATGCTGGAGAAGTGTTTTCACACGTTGTGACGGGAGAAGGGAGCTCGGATGCTGGGCTATGAAATACCGTTGCGAAGTGCAAAACGCAAAGAACAATCTGATTATGTACCGGTGCTCCGTGTGCGCATCTGTACCAGCAGGGTCCCCGCAAGGATCAGCAGGATCAGCGCCGTAGCCACGCCCGGGGTGTAGCCTCCCTGGCGAACGGACCACAGCGGATGCCCCAGGCCGTTCACCAGTTCGACCAGGGCCCAGCCTAACGCGACGGCACGCGCGCTGCGCCACCTCCGCGACACCGGCCACCAGTAGCACCAGACGCCGAAGGTAAGCAGCGCGACGTTGAGCAGGAGGAACCCGAGCCGAAGATCATCGGAAACAAGCCCGGAGACAAAACGCGCCGGAGGAAACGATTCCCACAACCGGCCGGCGTATTCCTCAATGGAATGCGCCGCCTGCGCAAGGATCAGGAGACCGAAGGTCGTGGCCGCGCGATTCGACAATGCGGTTGCGCCGGTGGATCAGCGCAGCTTAACCGGCGCTGTACGGAATCCGGCAGCCGCCCCACGCGCTCGGGATATGAGGGGATCAATGCATCAGCGCGGGGCCGTGGACCAGTCGAGACTACTGCTGTGGCGCACGAGCACAGCAGAACCAGCAGCGCGGCGGTGGAGTTTCCGCGCATCAGAATGTCCTGGTGCTCACACGGAGCCGCGGTGACGCGGAGAAGACCGACCTTCGCTCCGCGCCCCCCGCGTGCGACAGGTTGTTCCTGGTCACCGGCCGCGCATCGCAATGGCCGGGTCGACCTTCGCCGCCCTGCGAGCCGGCACCCAGCACGCCGCGACGCCGATCGCCAACATCGCCAATGCGACGATGCCAATCGTTACCGGGTCGTTAGGCGTCACGCCGAACAACAGGCCCTGGATCAACCGGGTCGCCAGGAGTGATCCTATTACACCGAGCACGAGCCCGATCACCAGCAGCACTCCGCCCTCCATCAAGACCATGCGCTGCACGTTGCCGCTGTCGGCGCCGAGGCTCATGCGAATGCCGATCTCGTTGGTCCGCGCGCTGACCGAGAAGGCGAGCACTCCGGCGATGCCCACGGCCGCAATCAGCACGGCCAGGCCGCCGAACGAAGAGACCAGCGCTGCGTTCAGGCGGCGCGGTGCCACGCTCTGGTCGCGGATCTGTGACACGGTCAGGATGTTTTCGATCGGATCCGACGGCGCGATCCCGCGGATGACGCGAGTCGTCTGTGGCACCAGGCCTAACGCATCGCGGTCGGCCCGGATCACGAGGCCGCCCCCAAACGCTACTTCCTGGGCAAATGGCTGCCACATTGCCGGCGTCGGGATCCTGTCGAGCCCACCGTCTTTGGTGTCACCCACGACCCCGACCACGGTTCGCCAGTCTCCGCTCACGGGAATGAAGCGCAACACGTCTCCCGTCCACGCCACACGCTGATTGACAGGATCCTTGTCGCCAAAAAGGCGCTTCGCGAGCGTCTCGTTGAGGATCACCACCCGCGCCGCGCTGTCCCGGTCCAACGTCGTGAAGTAGCGACCGCTCTTGAGCGGAATGCCCGCAGCAGTGAAGTACTCGGGGCTCGCGGTCCGGTACTCGGCCCGCGGCATCGCTTCTCCCGGGGCGACCGGGCGGTTTTCAGCCTTCACGTCGAGCTGAAAACCAGTGGCCCGCAGCGGCATAGTCCCGCCCAGCGCAACCTCGGTCACGCCAGGCAGTGCGCCGACTTCAAGTTTCATGCGTTCGTACAACGCCTTCGTTTCCGGATCCCGGCGCGGGCCCGCCGCCAAGGGGATCTCCATGGTCAGTACTTCCGGTGCGTTGAGTCCCGCGTCCACCTCGGACAAGCGGAGCATGGTGCGTGTCAGCAGTCCGGCGCAGGTGAGCAGCACGACCGACACGCCGACCTGCGCGACGACGAGTCCACGCTGCAAGCGCTGGCGACGCAGGCTGCCACTGACCCGGTTCACGCCGGCCGAAATCCACGCGCCCAGTTGGCCTTCGCGAGCGAGCCTGGGTGCATACGCAAGCAGGATCGCCACCGCGACCGTCACGGTGACGGTGAACGCGAGCACCATGCCGTCGAGCGCGATTTCATTCGACCGCGGTGAGTACCGCTCCGCAAGTGACACCAGCAGGCCAAGCCCCAGCTTGGCGAGCACGAGGCCGAACCCGGCGCCCGCAAATGCCAGCACCAGGTTCTCGACCAGCAGGAGCCGCCGGAGCCTCGCCACGCCCGAGCCTAACGCGGCACGCACCATCAGCTCGTGCTCCCGTCGCACGGCTCGCATCAGGCTCAGGTTCGCGACGTTCGCCGCCGAGATGATCAGCACAAACGCGGCCGCGCCCATCAGAAGGTACAGCGTGAGTTTCGCGCGCTCGCCCAGGACTTCACGGAAGGGGATTACCGAAACACGGTACCCCGAGCCCGGATCGTACGAATCCTTGAATTCATTCTGCACGCGCTGCCTGATGGTTCGCACTTCGGCGCGGGCCTGCTCGACGGTCGTTCCGGGAGCAAGGCGCGCGATCATCTCCGTCATCCGGTGCGTTCGACCGTGCACCATCATCGCACTCGTGTGGTGCTCGGAGATGACCATGTTCATGATGGCGTCCATCCGATTCGGGAACGTCGGCGCCGATTGCACCACGCCCACGATTTCGACGTTGCGGCCGTCGATGCGCACCATCTTGCCGATAATGGCGCTGTCGCCGCCAAATCGACTCATCCAGTAGTCGCGCGTCAGTACCATGACCGGCGGGACAGCCGTCCCATCATCGCCGTCCTGCAGCGCGCGGCCGAGGATCGGCGACAGTCCCATGATCTGGAAGTAGTTGCCCGTCACGAGTCCGACGTTGATGCGCACCGCGTCGTCCTGCCCTTGCAGCGTGTACGCCATCTGGGAGTACTCGGCGATCCCCTGCAGCGATTTCGCCGAGTTCCGGAAGTCGAGGATTTCGGGGACCGAGAACAGGATGTTCTCCCCGCCCGGTCCGTTGATCGATTGACGGAGGTAGACGAGGCGGTCGCCGTCGCGGTGCGGAAGTGGCTTCAGCAGCACTCCACGCACGACGCTGAAGATGGCCGTGTTCGCGCCAATGCCGAGTCCAAGCGTAAGGATGACGGCAATAGCGAAGCCGGGGGTGCGCGACAGCGAGCGGATGGCGTAGCGGAGGTCGGTCAGCATCTGGTCGGGCTCCATCGGGGATTTAGGCCGGCATACAACATTAGGCGCCTACCGGTGCGACGTTTAGCCCTTCACAAAATCGACACACAAAAAGGGGTCATCCACAGATAGGTGTCTGACCCCAATGCGTCTGGGGGTCAGACACCTAATTCGGCGAAACCCTTTGCGGGGGCGCTCTGTCACAGCCTTGCCCCCTCCGGAGTTGGCCGTGTCCGACTTTCGCGATGCCTGGCGCGCCCTGCGGGCGACGCCCCTGGTCTCGTTTGTTGCTATCGTGTCGCTGGCGCTCGGGATCGGCGCTAACGCGGCCATGTTCTCGCTGGTCGACGCGCTCGTACTACGCGGGCTTCCGGTGCGCCACGCGGACCGTCTCGCGATGCTCTTCGATGATGTGAGCAAGGCCAGTTTCTGGAGTCAACCGATCTGGGAGAGCATCAAGCGGCGTCCACAGCTCTCCGATGGAGCCTTTGCCTTCAGCGGATTCCGCTTCAACCTTGCCGATGGCGGCGAGGTCGATCCCGCTGACGGCCTGTTTGCAAGCGGTCGCATGTTCGAGGTCATGGGAGTTGAGGCCGCGATCGGGCGCACGTTCAGCGACACGGACGACGTGGTCGGTGGCGGTCCGGATGGTCCCGTGGCCGTGCTCAGCTACGACTTCTGGCAGCGCCGGTTTGGTGGCACGTCCGACATCATAGGGCGGCGCATCAGCCTCGATCGCGCTCAGTTCACCGTGATCGGCGTAACCGGCCCACGTTTCTTCGGTCCCGAAGTTGGTCGCTCGTTCGATGTGGCGGTGCCGCTGAACACGGAACCCTGGATCCGGAAAGGACGGACAAATTTCAATTCGGGCAGCAGCTGGCTGCAGATGGTGTTCAGGCTGGCGCCAGGACAGACGCCGGAGCAAGCGACTGCCGCCTGGCGCCGGGTCCAGAGTCAGATCCGCGATGAGACGCTGCCTGCGGGCCGGCGGCCGGACGAACTCGCGAGGTACCTGGCGAACCCGCTGACCATCAGGCCCGGATCGACCGTGCAGGGGATCCGCGACCAGTATGAAAGGCCCCTGTTTGCGCTGATGGGTATCGTGGGCCTCACGCTGCTGATCGCGTGCGGCAATATCGCCAATCTTCTGCTGGCCCGGGCCACAGCACGTCGTCATGAGTTCAGCGTCCGGTCGGCGTTAGGCGCATCTGCCGGACGTCTCGCACGGCAACTGCTGGCCGAGAGTGTGCTCCTGTCGGCCGTGGGTGCCGCGCTGGGGGTCGTCGTGGCGCTGGTGGGAAGCCGGTTCCTCGTATCGCAATTGTCGATGACGACGAACCGGATCTTCAATCGCGTGTTCATCGACGTCGGCATCGACTGGCGCATGCTTGCCTTCACTGCGTCGGTCGGCGTCGCCACCGCGTTGTTGTTCGGCGTGGCGCCGGCGCTGCGGTCGGCGCGCGTCGCACCCATCGACGCGATGAAGGAGCGGGGACGCGGTAGCTCGTCGGCGCGCGGCGGTTTCGCAGGCTCACTCGTTATGGTCCAGGTGGCGCTGTCCCTGATCCTGCTCATCGGCGCCGGGCTGTTCGTGCGCACCTTTGCCTCGCTCTCGAATCGGGACCTCGGCATCGATCGCGGGGGAATCCTGGTAGTCGACATCAACGCGGAACGGACCGGTACGGATTCCGTCGCGAGAGGCGCACTGTACCAGCGCCTGGTGCAAGCCGTGCGGTCGATGCCGGAAGTCTCGAGCGCCGCGTTGTCGTCGATCACACCCGTCAGCGGGTCGAACTCGACCCGCCGCATGCTGCGTGTCGACCGGCCGCCGCCGGCGGAAGCTGATCGCCGCGTCTGGGTCAACGTGATCAGCCCGGGCTGGTTTGCGACAATGGGAACGCGCGTTCTCGCAGGTCGCGACTTCGAGGACCGCGATCGCGCGGGGGCAGCGCGCGCAGTAATCGTAAACGCGACGTACGTCCGCAAGCATTTCGGAGCGGAGAATCCCCTCGGGCAACTGATCGTTGAAGAGCCGGCAACGTTCGCCGATCCGACGCCGCTCGAAATTGTCGGCGTGATCGAGGATGCGGTGTACCGCTCGGTGCGTGAACCTGTGCCGCCTACCATGTATTGGCCGGTTGCCCAACAGGCGCGCCCGCCGGTCATGATGTCACTCATGGTGCGTGTCCGCACGGCCGCCCTGGCAGCGGCGTCACGCGACCTTATCGCCGTCGTCTCAAGTGTAAATCCCAACCTGACGACCAGCGTGCGGCCGTTCTCCGACATCGTCGACGCCGCATTGTCGCGCGAGCGGCTGGTGGCGAAGCTCTCGGGGTTCTTCGGCGTGCTGGCGCTGATTCTCGCGGCACTCGGCCTCTACGGCGTTACATCGTATTCGGTGAATCGCCGTCATACCGAACTGGGAATCCGCATGGCGCTCGGCACGACCCCGTCTGGTGTGATGCGACTCGTACTCGCGCGCGTCGGAATGCTCGTCGCCGGCGGCCTGTTATTCGGGACCATCGTCAGCTGGTGGGCGACGCAATTCACGGGCGCACTGCTCTACAACCTCGCGCCACGCGATCTCCCGACGATGGTTGGCGCAGTACTGGTGCTGGCGTCAGTCGCCGGCCTCTCGGCCTGGTTGCCAGCTCGTCGGGCGGCGCGGATCGATCCGGCCAGCGTGATGCGCGACATGTAGCGTCACGCGCACTTCGCGGCACGATCGAGCAGGAGCTTGCGTTCGCGCACGTTCTGGGTGAGGAACGCCGCGCGCTCGAAGTCGCAGCGCGCTTCGTCGAGGCGCCCGAGCTTGAATAACAGGTCAGCGCGAACCGCCGGCAGAAGGTGATACCCCTTGAGGGCGGGCTCGTCGACGAGTGGTTCGACCACGTCCAGCCCCGCTTCAGGCCCGTGAGCCATTGAAATCGCCACCGCCCGATTGAGCTCGATGATGGGGGAAGGAGTCAATTCCGACAGCGCGTCGTACAGTGCGACGATGCGATTCCAGTCCGTGTCCTCCGGTCGCAACGCGCGGGCATGACAGGCGGCGATCGCGGCCTGCAATGCATAAGGACCTAACGATCCACCGATCGACTCGGCCTTCGCCAGCGCGGCCAGGCCACGGTTGATCAGGAGGCGGTCCCAGCGCCCCCGATCCTGATCCAGCAGCAGCACTGGCTCGCCCTGGGCGTCAACACGGGCGCGCGCTCGTGAAGCCTGGATCTCCATCAACGCAACCAGGCCATGTACTTCGGCATTGTCGGGTGCGAGCGTCGTCAAAATGCGGCCCAATCGTAATGCGTCCTCGCATAACGCGGGCCGCATCCAGTCTTCGCCCGCGGTGGCGGAGTAACCCTCATTGAAGATCAGGTAGATCACGCCCAGCACCGACGTGAGCCGAGCTGCCCGGTCTGCTCCGCGTGGCACTTCGTACGGCACGCGCGCTTCCGCAATCGTGCGCTTCGCGCGGACAATCCGCTGCGCGATCGTCGGCTCGGGAACGAGGAACGCTCGGGCGATTTCGGTCGTGGTGAGTCCCCCGAGCAGTCGTAGTGTGAGCGCGGCTCGCGCTTCCACGGAGAGCACGGGGTGACAGGAGATGAACAACAGGCGAAGCAGATCATCGCCGATCTCGTCATCCATCGCGTTCACGAGGGAGTCATGTGTATCGACCTGATTGTCATCCGTCTCACGGCCGAGCTGTTCATGTTTCTGTTCGGCCATGCCGTGATGGCGGAAATGATCGATCGCGCGCCGGCGGGCGGTTGCCATGAGCCACGCACCAGGGTTTCGCGGCACGCCGGTTTCCGGCCACTGCTCGAGCGCGGCAACGAGCGCGTCCTGCGCGAGATCTTCGGCCAGCCCGACGTCACGCACGAGGCGCACGAGTCCACCGATCAATCGGGGAGACTCCATGTGCCAGACGGTTTCGATCGCGCGTTGGACCTCAGGTATGGTCATTCAAAAACAGGATGGGCGATGGCCGATGGGAGATGGGCGACAACTGCTTTCGGATCAGATCGGATTGAATCGGTCCTGGAAGTTTTCGCCCATCTCCCATCCGCCATCCACCTTCAATTTATCGATTAAGGGCCGCCGCTTCGTGTCGCAACCGTTCTTCCTTCGCTCGCAACTCCGGCGTGAGCTCCGCTCCAAAATCGTCCGCTTCGAAGATCTGTCGAATCTCGAGTTCTGATTCGCCTTCCATGGGGTTCGGACAGCGCTTCGCCCACTCCACCGCCTCGTCCATCGACCTGACCTGCCAGATCCAGAAGCCGGCAATGAGTTCCTTTGTTTCGGCGAATGGACCGTCAATCACGGTCCGTTTCTCGCCCTGAAATCGGATGCGCTTCCCCTTGTTGCTCGGGTGCAGGCCGTCTCCGGCCAACATGATCCCCGCCTTCACCAGTTGCTCATTGTACTTGAGCATATCGGACAGCAGCTGCTCGGTCGGCATCTGGCCTTCTTCTGACTCGGGAGACGCCTTTACGATGACCATGACACGCATTGGAAAATCCTCGTTCAATTGGTTGTCGGTGCTGCTTTCAATAAGGCGTCGTTCGAGAGCCTCGCGAATCGACAGGGATGTCGGATGCGGCGATGGGAGATGGGCGAAAACGTGCTGGCCGACAAATCTGAGCCGAACGGAAATGGAAGTTTTTTCGAGAACTCCCATCACCCATCTGCCATCCTCACAGGCGAAACTCAATTATTTTAAGCACTTACTGGCCCGAACAACTCAACCGTGACCGAAACGACGCACCAGGATTTCATTCGCGAGATGGTCGCTGACGACGTCGCCAGCGGACGTTTTGGCCGTGCCGTAAAGACCCGATTTCCACCCGAGCCCAACGGATTTCCACACATCGGCCACGTCAAGGCGATCTGCGTCGACTTCGGAGTTGCGCAGGAGTTCGGTGGCACCTGCAACCTCCGGTTTGATGATACGAATCCGACCGGTGAGGACATGCAGTACGTCGAAGCGTTCAAGAAAGACATCAGCTGGCTCGGGTTTCGATGGGATGCCGAGCTGTACGCCAGCGACTACTTCGAGCAGTTCTTTCAGATCGCCGAGTTGCTGGTGAAAAGGGGCAGCGCGTACGTCGACTCGCAAAGCGACGAGGAGATCAAGGCGAACCGGGGAACCGTCACGGTTCCGGGGAAGAACAGTGCGTTCCGTGATCGTTCCGTCGACGAGAATCTCGACCTGCTGCGTCGCATGAAAGCGGGCGAATTTCCCGACGGCGCGCACGTGTTGCGCGGGAAAATCGACATGGCGCATCCGAATATGCTGATGCGCGATCCGATCCTCCTGCGCATCCGGCACGAATCGCACTATCGGACCGGCGACGCCTGGTGCCTCTATCCGCTGTACGACTTCGCCCATCCGTTGTCCGACGCGATCGAGGGGATCACGCACTCGTTATGCTCCCTCGAATTCAAGGACAACAACGACATCTACCGCTGGCTGGTGACCGAGGCCGGATTCGACCGGCCGCCCGAACAGACCGAGTTCTCCCGGCTCGAGCTCGAATACACGGTCATGAGCAAGCGGAAGCTGCTGCGTCTGGTGAACGACGGCGTTGTGAGCGGGTGGGACGATCCCCGGATGCCGACGATTTCCGG
>DASRPK010000244.1:0-6892 GCA_035646395.1 Gemmatimonadaceae bacterium
CACCTCGACGACGCCCGGATGGCCGATCCGTGCCACCGCGCGGGCCTCGTGGGCGAGCTGCGCGCGTGTGGTGGCATCGAGCGGGGATTCGCCTAACAGGACCTTGATCGCGACGTCGCGCTGCAAGCGCTCGTCACGGGCGAGGAAGACCTGTCCCATGCCACCCTGCCCCAGCAAGCGCTGGAGCTGGTAGCGATCCTGGACGCGATACGGCAGCAGGCGCTGAGCAAGCCGGCTGCCATCGACATCGCAGCGCTCCACGGAGTCATCGTAACAGCGGCCGCAGGTTGGACAGAGCCAGAGCGCACCCACCCCGCGCTCCCGCATCCGCCGACGCGCCGCCTCACGACGTCCTTCCTCGAGCGCGAGTTCGTGACGCTTCTCGAGAATCTCGAGCGCGCCACCAAGGTAGCGCGCAAACCCCGCGACGAGCCGGCGTTCCGGTGCACTCCAGCTGCTGGGCTGCGCGATGGCGATCGAACCGAATATCTCGCCGGAAAGACCGGTCAAGGGAACGACGACGTTGCCCGCCGCATCTTTCCCCATTTCGCCGGCGCCCTGCACCTCCTCGAGCGACGGTGCGGTGAGCTCGCCCTCGGTCAGCGCCATCGGCTTGCCGTCGGCACTGCGCCAGATGCGCACTTCGACGGCTTCCACGGTCCGCCGGATTTCGCTCGCGACCTGCTCGGCCCAGCGCGGAAGGTTCTCGAGCGAGTCAGGTGCGCGGCGTTCGAGTTCCGATACGCGACGTTCGGCTTCGTGCAGGCTGTCGAGCGATTCCTGCAATTCGCGCCGCCGCTGATCGAGAAGGGCACGTTGCTGGAACTCGCGGCGATATCCCGCTTCGAGCGAATAACTCGCGATCATCCCGATCAGGTTGGCTGATGCAATGAACAGCACGTTGTTGAGCAGCGCGGTCGGCTCGAATCGATCGAGCCGGAGTTCCACGATGAGATAGAGCGCCGAGATGAAGAGCGTCGCACCGGTGGCGAGCATGAACGACAGTCGCGACACCGAATGCGCCCAGAGAACGGCCAATACGATGCCAACGACCTGCGATGCGGCAAACTCGTTGTCGGCGAGGGTGCCAAGATAGACGAGGGCCGATCCGCCGAAGACCACGGCGAAGAACTGTGACTTCCAGAACCAGCGTTCGAAGGCCTGCGTGTAGGTGAACGCCAGCAGGACACCAAGGATGGGGGCAACGATGCCGAGACGAACGATCCACAGCGCCTGGAATTCGCCGGGCACCAGGAATGGATCGAGCAGCGAAAAGAGGACAAACAGCCCGATTGCCAGACCTAACGCGGCCCGTACCGGGCGTACGGAGCGGTGAAAGTAATTCTCCTGGTACGCCCGCTCCATCTCGGCATCGGAGAACCTGCCGACGCCACTTCTCAGATTGCTGGTCGCTGCGAGGAGTTCTTCAGTGAAGCGCATTTGGGACCGAGTCCAGATTGCCAATCTCAGATTGATAATGACGCGCCGTCCGAAAGTGGACGTGGGAGGTGGGACGTGGGAGAACCCGACGTCCGATTAGCGCGGTATTTCCTTTCGCAGGCTCGGATACTTTCCCGCGGCATGTTCGCTTTGAAGTTTCACGTAAGCGTCTACTGTACTGCGGATTCGCTCGCGTTCAAGCGTTGTGGTTTCGCGAACGACCTTGCCGGGAACGCCCATTACCATCGAGTTGGGCGGGATCTGCATTCCTTCCTTGCACACGGCGCCGGCGGCGATGATCGATCCCGTCCCGACGCGCACCCCGTTCAGCAGGATCGCTCCCATTCCCACGAGTGAATCGGGTTCGATGATGGCGCCGTGGATGATGGCGCGATGGCCGACGCCGACGCGGTCGCCGATGACGGTCGGGAAGCCATGATCGGCGTGCACGACGGTGCCGTCCTGGATGTTGGAGTCCTCGCCGATTTCAATCGCTTCGGTGTCGCCGCGTAATACCGCAAAGGGCCATACCGAAGCTCTCTGGTGCAGCGTCACGTTTCCACAAACGAACGCGAGCGGATGAACGAAGGGCATGATCCGACGGTGGACGTGGGACGTGGGAGAAACCTTGAAATGCCGATCAAACAGATCACTCGGACGGCTTGGTCTATCGTCGCAGCGTTCGAAAATACTCCTCGAGTCCTTCCGCGACACCACGGGCGTACGCGTCCTGAAACTCCGGCGTGCGCAACGCGGCTTCCTGTTCGGGGATCATCACGAACGCGCCCTCGCACAACACGCTCGGCATCCAGGTCGGACGGAGAACCGCGAGGTTGTCGTAGTAGACACCCAGGTCACGCAGTCCCATCCACCGCACCATGCCCGCCTGAATGGCGCGGGCCATCGGCTCCGACCA
Organism: Gemmatimonadaceae bacterium; assembly: GCA_035646395.1. Taxonomy (GTDB): domain Bacteria; phylum Gemmatimonadota; class Gemmatimonadetes; order Gemmatimonadales; family Gemmatimonadaceae; genus JABWBJ01. The sequence continues at coordinate 2,357 of DASRPK010000244.1, forward strand.
CGAGTTGAAGTAATACGTGCCGGTGCCATGGCGGTCGAAGGGATTCACGCCGTCGGGCAGGGCGTTCAGGTGGATCGACACGAACGCGTGCGCGTTGGCGCGGCGCGCCATCACGGGACGATCGGCGAGTGCGACGGCGCCCGGGGCGGTGCGGGTCATCACGACCGTCGCTCCCCGCTGCCCGAGGTACGTCCTGAGCCGTTCACTGATGCCTAACGTTGCGACCGCTTCGTACAACCCGGTGGGACCGGTCGAGCCGGCCGGCGGATGGCCGGCGTCGACCGCGATCACCAGCCCCTGCAACGGTCGGGAGCGATCGATCGCCGGGGTGGCGCGGACCCGCAGGATGAGCGTCCCCCGTTCCCACGACACCAGGTACCCGAAGGGCGCGTGATGCAGCTCCACCCGGTATTCGGCCCGCCCGCTGGCCACCTGCCGCCAGGTCACGCGCCTAACGATGGAGTCGGTCGAGGTGAAATTGATGATGTCGGTGTTGGCGGTCGTCCCGTGCAGCGTCAGGACGAGGGCCTGTGGCTCGGCGTCGACCGAATACGGCGGAATGTCGGAGACAGGAATCCGCACGTCCGACCAGCCATCGCTCGCCACGACCCGGGCATTTGATGCCACGCGCCGCGGCGCCGGCGTTCCGGCGGGTAGCGGAGTCAGTTCGGCACTATCGACATAGACCTGAAGGCTTTCATCGAGACGGATCCGCGTCGCGGTCCCGGATCGTCCGGTGACTTCAACCGTGGTGCCGGGAATCAGGAACCACTTGTAGGTGCCGCCGACAATCGGGCGGCCGATGATGACTCGATCAGTATCGGGGAGAGTCGACGGCGCAGCGCCGAGTCGGGCGAACTGGGGACCAGCGGAATCGGAGAGCGCGACGCGTGCGAGAGGAAGTCGAACGCTGTCGGCGCCGCGAACCACCTGAACCCACGCGCCGCTGTTCAACCGGACGGCGTGTACTTCGGTGGCGACGACCGAGCCACGCGTTCCGGGCGACGGGCCCACCATCGGCAACCGCGCGCCATCGGGGAGCTGTAGTTCAGCCACAGCCGCGGGGGCAATACGAATGCTGACACGAACGGGCTCCCATCTTTCCAGAAGGAGACGGCCGCGCGGTGCGAGCGAAGCGGAGTCGACAATAAGTGGACCTGAGGACGGCAAAGGCAGTGGCTCCGCCGGAACAGTGACGCGGTGCTGGCTCCGCACAGTGTCGGATCCCTGCGCCACTTCTAAATCGTAAACAGCCTCAGCTTCAGCTCTTACAGGCACGGGGAGCCAGGCGAGGAATGAACCATTCGGTTTTACTTCGACAGGACGGCCGTTTATCCGCAGCGTCGCCGACCCACTTCCAACCGAGCCGAAGATGAAATTCGAGTCGCGAGTCGCGATTTGTGACCCAGCTGGTGGATAGACCACTCGTAACGCAATTGGCCCGACGACGTTAGGGACCGCCGGCATCCCCGAACGCGGTTCCGGCGTGGGAGTAGTCGCGGCCGGAGGGGCCGTGGTTGTCGGTGACGGAGCGGGCGAGGCTGGTCCCGCGTCGGGCCCCGGATTTGGCACCGGACCAGGCAGACAAGCAACGCCAATCAGAATCAGGGAGGCACCGAAATAGCGGACCGCCGCAGTCAACATGGGCGCAAGGTAGTTGTGGTGGAGAACTTGCAGCAATCCGGAATCGAAAGGGCGCCAGGACACGTAGGATGTGTGGCGGGTTGCTCAGTTATGGGGATTGTAGCAATTTCGCTGTGGCGTCGTTTCATCGACTTGATGTCCGTACCGGACCGATTTCCCCGGCGAGGACGAATCCGGTGGCCCGTTGTGCCAATTGCGGTCGCACCAGCGACCTTGATGCTCACCATAGTTACTGCGCCCACTGCGGCTGGCGGATGCGTCCAGCGGACTCAGCAACTTCCGCGCGTCCGGCGGTGAGAAAAAACACCGAGTCCCAGAATGGTCCGGTCGCTACCGCAGACGACGGGAGACGCGCGGCATCGATAACGCCAACGGGTCTGCGTTCGCTTCGCACAGCGCCCTGCCCACATTGCACGCGCGCGATTGACCGCGTATTGCACTTCTGTCCGCATTGCGGACTGAAGACGGGCTTCGCCGAAATCCATCCGGTGTTCTGCGGAACGTGCGGAACGCGGATGAGCGATGACGACGCGTTCTGCGCCGCCTGCGGTGGACCCCTCAAGGGCGGCCTCGATTCGCCCGATCTCGTGGTGAACACGCAACCTCGCGGCATCACGCCGATGGTGGTGTCCGGGCCGCGGCTGTCGCTGCTCACCGAAGACGGCGACGTCGTGCGGGAAATTCCGCTCGAGCGTGGCGAAATCGTCGTCGGCCGCGGTCAAGGCGACGTGCAGTTCGACGATGATGCGGTCTCGCCGGAACATGCGGTGCTCACCTGGAAGGATAACGCGCTGCACGTGCGCGACCTCGGTTCGTCGAACGGGAGCTGGCTGTACATCCTGGCGCCGCAGGCGCTCACGGACGGTGACGTGCTGCTGATCGGCTCGCAGGTGATCCGCTTCCGCAAGCTCTCGTCAGGCTTCCTGCTCGATGACGCCGAGCTTCGTCAGGCAGGCTCGCGGACTCCGGCGCGCGATGACGCCATGCTCGAGCAGCTGCGCGCCGATGGCAGTGTGCGTGACGTGCTGTATCTCTCACCCGGCCGCACGATCCTGATCGGTCGTGATCATGGCGACTGGGCGTTCCCGTATGACCCGACGATGAGCGCGCGGCACGCCGAGATCCGGTCGGTGCCGCAACGCGACGAGTATGTCGTTCGCGACCTGGGTTCGCGTAACGGCATCGGCGTGCTGGTTCGCGGTGAGCGCATGGTGCGCGGCGGCGAGCGCCTGTTGTTCGGCCGGAAGATGCTGCGCGCCGACCTCGCGTGAGGTCCGCCAGGGCCGCGGGCCCGGGGTTCACCCGGCAGCGTTGATTCGATTCCCATGGCCACGATCTCAGGGGAATACGTGATCCCACCCGGGACCCGGGGGGGACGCGATCGTCCCCAGGCTCCGATCGTGGTGCAGGCGTACGCGCAGACGGACGTGGGCCGCACGCGAGAGCATAACGAGGACTCGTACATCGTCGTGAACCTGAGCGAGGGTGAGCCGCTCCGGTTTGACCGACTGGTAGAACAACCGGCCGACCCCACGGCGACGTTGTTCATGGTCGCCGACGGCATGGGTGGCGCCGCGGCCGGTGAAGTCGCCTCGGCCACCGCGGTCGACGTGGTGCTCCGGCACCTGCGCGAGAAGTTCTCCGGCAACCGTGTGGTGACGCCAGACGAGCTGGCGGCTGAACTCACCCAGGCCGCGGAGAAGGCCAACTGGTCGATCTTCCAGCAAGCGGTCAACAAGCCCGAGCTGCGCGGCATGGGAACGACGGCGACGATCGCCGCGCTGCTCAAGGACACGCTGTACCTGGCGCAGGTGGGGGACAGCCGCGCGTACCTGATCCGCGACGGCGTGGCGACGCAGATCACGAAGGACCAGTCGCTGATGCAGAAGCTGATCGAGGCCGGCGAGTTGACGGAGGAAGAGGCGCTGCTGAGTGAGCGCCGGAACATCATCCTTCAGGCGTTAGGCCCGGAAGCCACGGTGAAGGTGGACGTGACGGTCCAGCCACTGCGGCGGAACGATGTCCTCCTGCTGTGCAGCGATGGCCTGTCGGGGCTCGTGCGGCCGGACGACATGGCGCGCATCGTCGGCGAGGAGCTGGACCTGTCGGTGGCCTGCGACCGGTTGATCGCGACGGCGAACGACCAGGGAGGCCCGGACAACATCACGGTGGTCGCGGCGCGGTTCGAGGGGAACGGCCTGAGCGCCACGAGAGCCCACGACATGGTGGGGTATCGCGAATACAGCGATTCGGCGCCGACGCAGGAGATTCCGGCGGCGTCACCAGAACCGGAAGACCCCGCCAATGTGGTCACGCAGGCCTGGCCGGTCACGACCACGGTGGACGAGGATCGCCGCCGCCGCGGTCGGTTGTACTCGCGCCTGATCCTGTTGGTCGGCGTGCTGATTCTTGCGTTCGCGGCCTGGCGATTTTTGGCTGCCTAACGCTTCGGACTGAATTCCGCGCCACATAACAGCATTGGGTCTTCCGGGAATTGAATGGGTGGAAGGACCAGATTCTCGCCGTTAACAGCCTTTGAACGCAGAGGCGCGCAGAGGAAACGCGGAGGTGCGCCGAGGAAGGCAACCGATGACAACGACCAGCGCACCAGAAACCCAGGAACAACGGCGTCGAATTCGAACGGCCTGACGTCCGGAAAAACCTTCGCGTTCCTCCGCGCTGCCTCCGCGCTCTCCGCGATCAGGATGTTTTGACGTTTGTAAACGATGACTGAACCGCCCACTCGACAGCCTATTCGACGCGCGCGGGAGTGAGCTTTCCCAGGATTCGAGGGCCTCTTGCGCCCGTGACGGTGACCACATTGCCCGCACGGCGTTGCAGAAACAGGTGGCCTAACAGCGCAAACGCGACGGCTTCCTTCGCTTCCCCATC
>DASRPK010000245.1:0-4059 GCA_035646395.1 Gemmatimonadaceae bacterium
CATGCTCCAGGCCAGGACCATGCCACCATAACGACTCACACGGCCAAACGTGGGACGCAGCGCACTGAGACCATTGCGAATGGTCGGCGAAACAATCGATCCCTGTGTTTCCGTGCCGATACCGAACGCGACGCAGCCGGCCGCCGTTGCTGAACCCGGACCAGCGGACGAACCGCTCGAGCCTTGCGTGAGGTTCCAGGGATTTTTGGTTTGGCCGCGATACCAGTTATCGCCCTGCGCAAAAAGACCGGTGGCGAGTTTCGCAATGAGCACTGCGCCCGCTTCACGGAGGCGGAAGTACACCTCCGAGTCGACGTCGATGACCTGGTCCTGGTGTGCCTTCGATCCCCACGTCGTCTTCGTTCCGCGCACTGCGAAGAGATCCTTGATGCCATACGGGATTCCGTGCAGCGGGCCACGATACCTCCCGGCACGAATTTCAGCGTCGGCCTGCTGCGCCGCCTCACGCGCCTGCCCTTCGAGGATCGAGACCGCGCATAACAATTGAGGATCGAGCCTTTTCATCCGATTCAGGTAGATCTCGGTGAGCTGAACGGACGAGATGCGCTTCGACTGCAGAAGTGCGGCGAGCCGGTGGGCAGGGAGGTATGCGATTTCATCTTCAGAGGTGGGAACCGGTCCACGCCATCCTTCGACCGTGAATCGTTCGCGTTCGAACGCGTCGCGACCACGCTCCTTCGCGAGCTTCTCGAGATACGATCCCGTTCCACCCGGATACGGCTGGAAGACCATCGCCGGCGGCTCGCCGTTGCCAAGTGGGCGCGGGGGTGTGGTATCTGCGCCCCGACCGGTCGCGGGAGGAGCGGTACCACCTTGGGCCGTTAGGCTGGTTGGAACGGCGGCCAGCGCTGCTGCGCCGAGCGCGTTACGAACGAAGCCGCGTCGATCGAAGGTGCGATCAGTTGATTGACCGTTGTCTATCGTGTCGTCGGAATTATCGGTCGTGCTCATGATCGCTCCTTTCACGATGCAAAGGGTGGAGAAATGGGCAGGCGTGAAAGGTGTGGCCCGGGACCGTCCGGTTCAACGCGATTGTGGTCGCAATTCGAGGAACCCTCTCAGCCGGATGTCCCTGGAGGAGCTTCCCACCATGACCCGGATGGCTCCAGGCTCCACGACCCGCCGACCGCTTTCGTCTCGAAACGCAAGCGATGCCGCTGAAAGGGGGATGCTGATCCGCCGGCGCTCACCGGCGTCCAGCCGAAGGCGCTGGAAGCCGCGTAGCTCTTGCACGGGACGCGCAACGGAGGCCAGCACGTCGCGGATGTAGAGCTGGACCACTTCATGCCCGGCGCGGTCGCCGGTGTTCGTCACGGTGAAGCTGACCTGCGCCGTCTCCGTCGAGCCGATCGTGTCCGGCGTTATGCGAAGAGAGTCGTACTCGAACGTCGTGTAGCTGAGACCAAAGCCGAAAGGGAACAGCGGATGGCCAGTGAGGTCGAGGTAATCATCGCCGCGACCGGTTGGCTTGTGGTTGTAGACGAGTGGCAGCTGTCCCTCTTCGATCGGAAACGTTACGGGCAGCCGGCCGGAAGGATTTACCGCGCCGAACACGACGTCAGCGACTCCGTGGCCGCCCTGCTCGCCTGGATACCAGGCCATCACCACGGCATTCACCCGGTCGAGCCAGGGCATGGTGATCGCGCTGCCCCCGACCAGGACGACGACCACCGGTTTCCCTGTCGCAGCGACCGCCGAAATGAGCTCCTCCTGATGGCCGGGGAGCGAGAGTTTCGCGCGGTCCCGAAACTCTCCCTCCTCGATGCCGGCGACGACGATGACAACATCGTTTGTGCGCGCGAGCGAGACCGCTTCGGCGATACGCGCGCGGGACTCGTCAGGCACGCCGTGGTCCCATACGAGTCGCAGGCGCGCGTTACCAGTACTCTCGAAATACTCCAGCCGAAAGTCGTGATTCCCTGGTGGGAGATTCACATCGGCGAGCTGCGTGCGATACGACTGTTTGCGCCAGTTGTCGAGGATCAGCCGACCGTCGATCCAGAGCCGGTAGCCGTCGTTACCCTCGACCCCGATGCGCTTCACGCCTTCGGCGGGAACGCGGAGCGAGCCGGTCCAGCGCGCGGAGTACCAGTCGACGGGAATGCCGCGCCCCGGAGAACTCAGCGTCCAGCGGAAGTCCACCTGGCGATCGACTCTCGTCAGGCGCGGCGCACCCGCCATTCGATTGTTGTCGAAGTACTCGCCCTTGAGACCGGGACCGGCGCCACCAGGTTGAACGAGAAACTCGTCAGGCACGACCGCCGGCGTGAATGAGAAGCGTCCGGGTCCCGATGCATGCCGAATCGTTGCGGCGCTCCCAGCGGCGGAGCGAAGTCCGTCGAGTATCGACACCGGCTGCAGTCCAGGCCCGCTGTACCCGCCGAACCGCGCCTCGATCGCGTCGGTCCCGATGACCGCGATCGAACCTGATGCCCGTCGCAGTGGGAGTGCCTTGTTTTCGTTCTTGAGCAGGACCACCGACGCTGCCGCCGCCTCGCGGGCGAGCTGCAGGTGTGCCGGATTTCCATTGATCGACAGGGCGCTATCGACGTTGACAAACGGTTGCTCGAACAGGCCTAACTGGAACTTTACGCGCAGCACGCGAAGCACGGCGCTGTCGATGACAGCCTGCGACACCATCCCCGTCCGAACTGCCTCCCAGTAGTTACGGTGTTGCGGCCAGGTCGACTGGAAGACGACGTCGAGTCCCGAGTTCCAGGCGTGCCTCGCCGCGGTTGGCGTGTTAGGCTCCGTGTAGTGCAGGACGGTCGCGCCACCGGTGGCAGCAGCGTCGGAGATCACGAAGCCGGTGAATCCCCAGTCGCGCTTCAGCATGTCCGTGAGGAGCCAGCGATTCTGTGTTGCAGGAAGGCCATCGACCGAGTTGTAGGACGTCATGATGGACCGGGCGCCGGAACGCCTGATCGCGGACTCGAACGGAGGGAAGTGCAGCTCGTCGAGTTGCCGAACGCTCAAGTCAATCGGATAGCTGTCACGACCGCCATCGCCAACGTTGGCCACGAAGTGCTTCGGCGTCGCCACGACACCTGCGCGCTCGAACGCGCGGACGAAGACGTTGCCGAAGACGCTGCTCATGAAGGGATCTTCGCCGTACGTCTCCTCGACGCGGCCCCAACGGACGTCGGTGGCGATGTTGACGACGGGAGACAATGCCTGACGAATGCCCCGACTTCTCGTCTCGCGGGCGGCCGCCTGCGCAACACGACTCGCGATCGACGTGTCCCAGGTGGCGGCGAGTCCGATTGCCTGCGGGAAGACTGTGGCCCCTGGGGCCATCAGGCCGTGCAAGGCTTCCTCGAACGGGATGATGGGGATGCCTAACCGCGTCCGTTCGACGAAGTACCGCTGGATACTGTTGATCTTGTGCACATGCGCGCGCACCTGTGCGCGCGCGGCATCGGCATTCGGCGAGCGCCGTTCGGCGTCAGGGAGACGAACCTGCAGTCCGAACGAACCGTTCGTATAATCGTGGGTCGAATCATCCAGGTCGCCGGGACTCATGTAGAGCTGCCAGAACTTTTCCTGGATCGTCATGCGACCAAGCAGGTCGCGTGCGCGCGCGTCGGGCGTGAGTGATGCGTTCCGGTACGCCGGACGATCCTGGACCGCAGCGATCGATGCGGAGAGCAGCAGCACGATAACCACGCGCCCGCGTGCAGGAAGTTTCACTTAGTGCGGCCCCGGTGAACCGGGTGATCGCTGCGTTCCGCGGAGAAGATCCAGGCGCAACTCTGCCCATCCTTCGATCTGGAAATACTGGACGCGAATTTCGTGGCGCCCACCAGTGAGCGGCGCGTAGTCAATCTCGGAGCCGTGCAGGTCCCAGTTGTCGATGACGAGCCGTCCGTCGACCCAGACCCGGATGCCGTCATCGCTGATGGTGCGAATCGTGTAATCCCCGGCGGGAAGATCGACGACGCCGGTGGCGTCGAAGGCGAACCGTGCCTGGGGCAATTCGCGAATCGCCGGCCGATACCACATGATGTCGAGTCGCGGCCAGGCCCGTTCGAACAGCAG
>DASRPK010000246.1:0-54493 GCA_035646395.1 Gemmatimonadaceae bacterium
CGAGCAGTTGATGCGAGCCTTAAAGAGAGAGCCTGCGCCGACGCGCGACCTCACCCTTGGTGAGGTCCGTCCGTTCCCTCGTCGAACGGATCAATGGCAGTCTCTGGCTCGCGACGTCCGTTCGCTCCTCTCGCAGTTCACCCTTCGCCCGCACGGCGATCAGCTGCTTACTCCCACCGCGCGTTTCTGGATTTTCTGCGCGCGTGTCCTGATCCTGATCATGGCGTCCGCCGAGGCGGTGTCGTGGGGGTACGTCGGCTCTCTGTTCGGCAGCGGACCGATGGCGCTCCTGACCGGCCTCGCCGCCGCGGCAAGCCTCTTCTTCATCATCTGGCTCGTTGACGCGACCTTCGTCACGATGGACACGTCGCGAGCGTACTACCACAAGCTCCTGGCGACCGAAGATCAACTGTCGAGCGAGATCGAGCAGCGAAAGTTCTTTGCGGGTCTCGGCATTCGTGCGCTCATTGTCGTCGTCTCGCTCTGGATCACCGCTCCGTTCCTCGCGCAGCTGGTATTCCGCCGCGACGTAGTCGACACAATCGCTTCACGCAATCGCGCCGCCATTGCATCCACTCGCGCGACGCTCGTAAAGAAGTACGACGACCAGATCGCGCCGCTCGAAAACGCCTTGAACAACGCGCAGACCGCGGGAATCGAAGAAGCGCAGGGCCAGGGCCCGTCTGGTCGTTATGGACGCGGGGCAGCGGTCATTGCGATCGAAGAGCGTGTCGCGGACCTCAAGCGCCGTATTGCAACGGCGTCCGCTGAACGCGACAGCGTCCTGTTCGCTTACGATCACGCGCCCGGTCTCGAGCTGGGCTCGCGCTTTGGCGTACCGCTTCTGGACGACGGCCTGCGATCACGGAGCGAAGTCCTCGGCATCATGATGGAAAACCCGGATTACTCGGGGGCAAAGCGCGCGCTCGCGGTATTCCTATTATTCCTGTTCCTGGGCCTCGTGATCCTGAAGCTCTTCCAGCCGCGAAGCGTCGCCATCTACTACAGCGAACAACTGCAGAGCCTTTACACCGATTACTCGCAGGGCAAGTTCGACGACCATCTCGATCCGCACGATCGCGCGCGTGTTGGTGCGCCCATGACCCCGCAGCGGTTCGAGGAGTGGGCGCTGCGTTCCTACAAGCAGGTGCGCGACGAAGATGCGCGGCGTCGCGTGACCGAGGAGATGATCACGACGCACGAGCGCAAGATGCGCACGTGGGTCGAGGACCTGCGGCTCCAGGAAGACCTGCTCGACGAGCGACGCAAGCGGTTCGAGACGATTTCCGCCGAGGTCATCGAGATCGAGTCGCGACTCCAGACACTGAATCTCTCCGCGGATACCGAACGCCGCGAACTGGCACGCTCGAACAAGACGCTCGAGGCTATTGCCCAGCACATCGCCACCGGCACCATCGACGACGTGCGCAGCGTGGAGCGCGGCTTCGCGGCGTCGGCCAAAGTGCAGGCGCAGATCGACGAGCTGGAGGAGTCACTCCGGATCCGCGAAGGTCAGATCGGCGATCTCGAACTCCGCATTCCGATCCGTCGCGAAGAGGCCCAGAGCCTTCGCGAAGACATTGCCGATCTCGATCGAGTCGTTCGCGACCTGTATGCGAGAATGGGCAAGGAGCGGACGAGCTACAACGACTGGCTGGCCTCGCAGCCCTGGTTGCGCGGTCGCAAGCCTAACGCCTAACCGCAGGTCCTGCAGTCTGAGGTCGGGGGGGCGAAGGTCCCGCCGGCGAAGGTCCTGCGCCGTTCGCCTTTCAAGTAGCGTATTGCCCCGCTCCCATGAGATGCAGCGACACCTGCGTTTCCCGCCAGCGATGGCGCGCGCCGTGGCAGGATAGCAGCTACCGCACTGGTGGCTCCTCGAGTGTCGCCATCCAGGGATGGCCGTTGGGTGAGGTCAGGTCCAGCCACTCCCACAGCAACTGCCGCTCCGGCGGTGTCAGAACGGGCAGCAATTCACTGAAATCCAGTTCGTCCTTGGCCCGTGAGCGCTTGGCCTTGAACAGCAACTGTAAAGCCGGCCGCAGCACGGGAACACCCTGCACGTCTACCGCGAGTTGATCGACTCGGCCGTGAACCCGATCATCGCGGCGAAAAAACCAGGACGTACCGTCATCTTCCTGGATCATGATCTGCACCTCCCATCCAGCCGCGTTCGCGCGCTGCGCCCAGATGTCGTGCACGCGCCAGGTGAGTTTTTCGCCAGCTTCCCAGCGGCGGAGGCACCCCGGCGGGTCGGCTGCCATCAGCGTCCACTCGCGGAACCAGCGTTGCACCGCCAGTTGTTGCGACCGCAGCACCACGATGTCGATGTCGTCGTGCGCCCGATACGAACGACCGACGACCCGTTCGATCGCGTGGCCGCCTGCGAGGCACCAGAAGAAACCGGCGCCCCGCATCACCTCCACCACTTCATCCACCGACAGCGGCGACCAGCGCGACTCGACGTTAGGCATGACCACGTGCGAAAGCCTATCTCCTGAAGTGCAGGTGCGCTTCCTCGCCCAAGCCGAGAAAGTCGATATCCGTATGCAGCATCCCATCCTCCCGCTCCAGCATCTGCATTCCGGCAAACGGGACCTGGACTCGCAACACCACCTCATCGTCCACGAGATCCCACTCTCCTTCGAGCTCCATGCTGCCTCCCGCGGTCTGGCCATCAGCTTCGATGCGAATCTGGAAGACGAGGTAGAACGTCTCGTTCTCGCGGATCTCGAGGTACCCGGAGGAAATGCGAAGGACGTAATTGTTGAAGAAGGCGCCGGTGTTCGGATCCAGGTACGGCCCGCGGTGAACCGCGACCGGCAGGTCCTCCTCGTCAATATCGTCGAGGATCCAGGTACCGGTCACCTTCCCGCTGCTGTTCGGCGACGTCGGCCCATCCGAGCCGCATGCTGAGACTCCGAGGAATGCGGCAGCCAACAGGGCCAGCCGCATCCTGGCAAATAGCGTAGTCATTGTCATGATTCCATTCGTGTGGGTGAACTTCGTTATGGATTTCGGATGGCGCCTGCCATCTGTCCTCGTTAGGGCCGCCAGACCACGCCGGCCCGGACCCGGATGCTGGTGCTGGCATTGGCACTGAGAGTCCCGATGTCACCGTCCGAGTCGTAATGGTCGAACGTGCCAAGCCCCAGCTCGACTCCGCCGTCCAGCGACAGCTTCGGGGAGAGGAGGTACTGCAACCCGCCACCGAAGCTCAGCATGGTGCCTGAGAACGAGAGGTCGTAGACCTCGTCCTCATCGAGGTCCGTGATCCGCGCGCCGATGGCACGCTTGCCGATGGCCGCCATGAGATACGGCTTTGACTGGGCGTTGGTCTGGGACAGCTGGGCGCGCACTCCCAGTTCAGCGTGCACGAGACCAAACGACCCCTGCATCCAGCTCACACCCGAGTTCTGCTTCGCGACGTCCAGCGAGACGAACGCGGTGACGGCCCGGTTCAGCTCATAACCGGCCATGATACCCAACCCACCACCCATGGTCGTGCTGAACGGCCATTCTTCGAAGTCCGCGCCAGTGATGGAAACGCCTGGTGTGGCTATCGTATGAGCGCCGAAGACCCATTTGTTGGTGCGCTCTTTCGCGGTGGGAGCCTTCGTCGCCTTCGTCACACTGGTTGTGCGCTGGGCACCCGCCTCGGGCGCCATCGCGGCGACAGCTGCGGTTATTGTTGCGAAGATGATTCCCTTCAGACTCCGGTACATTTTCCCTCCTTCGTGATCTCGTGGTGACTGGCCAGTGGTCGCCAATTCCGTTTGCGTCTGGCGGCGTAAGCGGCAGTCGATAGGTTCTTGCGAACGCCTCGACACTAGCCGCCGCCCTTCACCCGCATCTCACCGCGTCAACATGTTGCGGGACAACCGTTTCCGACTCATCACCCTTGGCCGGCTTTCGCTCGTTGGAACCGGCGGTGAGGAAGACGCATCGTTAGCGCGCCGGAGACTCAAGCTCGCCGTGCTGGCGGTGCTCGCCCTGGCTCGGCGACCCGTTCCCCGAGACACACTGCTCGGCCTATTCTGGGCAGAACACGACGAGAGTCGCGCGCGTCACTCCCTGAGCAACGCACTCTCCTCCCTGCGCGGTGCTCTTGGTGAACGATCGATCACGACGCGCGACGCCGATGTCGCGCTCGATGCGGGCGCGCCGCTCGCCGTAGACGCCCTCGAGTTCAGCGAGGCGATCGAAGGTCGCGACTACGCAAGAGCCGTCGACCTGTACGCCGGGGCCTTCCTCGAGGGGTTCCACGTCGACGAGAGTCCTTCGTTCGACCAATGGGCCTCGCGCGAACGCCGCCGGCTGGAATCCATGTTCCTCAAGGCGTGCGCCGAACACTGTGGGTCACTTGCTCGGTCCCGCCGCTGGCCCGAGTGTGAGACGATCGCCAGTCGCTGGCTCGACGCCGAACCACTTTCGGCCGACGCCGCGATCTATCTATTGAATGCGATCAAGGCGCCGGGGACTCGCTCCTCGCTGGCGCGCGCACTCGAGGAGTTCGAGGCCCTGCGGACGCGCCTGAGCCACGAGTTCGACCTCGCGCCGCACCCGTCGATCGTCGAGCTGTCGGGCCGTATCCGCGAGCAGCTCGCCGCCGCTCCGCCAGAACCAGTCGTCAATATTCGCGTGACGGCCGAGACGAAGATCGAGCCGGTCACGGCCATCGCCTCGGCTGCCGCGGTTCCTGCAGCATCGTCACCGGCCGAACCGGTTCCGGCGCGCCTGACGAGTGAACAGACTCCGCGTCGCGTCATCATCCGCGTGGCAGCTGCTATTGCCGCCGTAGCCGTGGTTGCCCTTGGCGTCTCCTGGCTGGCCAATCGCGCGGAGGCGCCCGAGACGTCTCCCGTCATTGCGGTGCTGTCGCTGACTGTGCGCCCGTCTGATTCGTCGACGACGTGGCTGTCGGACGGCCTGCCGCAGATGATCGACACGAAGCTGGCCAACGTCTCCGCGATCGACATCGTGCCTGCCGCTCGCGTGCGCGCGCTCATGCAGCGAAGCGGCCGCACCGGCAACGCGCCCCTGCTTGACGATGTGGCACTGGACCTGGGGCGGCGGGTAGGCGCCACGCACGTCGCACACGGATCGCTCGCCCGGGACGCGCAGAACTTCGTGCTCGATCTATCGATTCACGACGTCGCCAGTGGCTCCCTCGTCCGGAATGTCGTGATGACCGAGGCGGATCCTCTCGCACTCGCCGACCAGGCAGCGGCCCGCATCCTGGCCGCTGCCAATGTCTCGTCAGGCGGCCCGCGACTCATGGACATCGAGACGGGCAGCCTGGAGGCGTATCAGTATTACATGCGCCACCTGGAGCAGGCGCAATTGGGACGGCTTACAGCCGCCGTTCGCGACCTCGACGCCGCGATTGCACTCGACTCCGGATTCATCCCTGCCCTGCGCGCGCGCCTTGGGGTAGGGATTTCCGCGAACGACACGGCACTGACCCGCCGATTACGCCAGTTGATCCGGCGACACGCCGATCGCACAAGTCAATTCGACCGGTACGAGCAGGAGCTCTGGGACGCGTACTACTCCGGCGAGCACGAACGAAGCGCGGCACTGGCCCGGGGACTGGTGCGCCGGTATCCCCGCGATCCCCGCGGCTATGCGATGCTCGAAAACATTCTGCTGTCCCTGGGCGAGTTCGAGGATGCCGAAAAGGTTGCCATCGCCGGACTTTCGCTGGATTCGCTGGCCATGCGCGCCGGCACTGGCCCCTGTGCGCAATGCAAGGGGTTCTCCAGCGTCATCCACATGCGTTGGCTCCAGGGTGACTTTGACGGGGCCGCAGCATGGTCGCGGCGGTGGATCAACGAGCAGCCGGACGCATCACCGGCGTGGTCCTACCTGGCCTGGTCGCTCGCGTACGCGCAAAAAACCGACTCGGCGCTCACCCTGATGCGGCGCTCGGTGACGCTGGCCGGTAATGAAATGTGGGCGCTCGATCAATACGCACGCATGTTGATCGTGGCGCGTCGTTATGCGGCCGCGGACTCGGTGACGGACCGGATTGAGGCGTTGTATGGCGACGCGGAGGGCCAGGTGGCAGACCTCCGGGCACTGCTGGCGCGCGAACACGGACGCCCCGGGGAAGCGAACCGGTTGATCGAGGACCTCGTGGCGCGGTCACCGCTGTCCGCCTACGGGACAGACGTCGTCCGGGCCGACAACCGGCGACTGATGGGCGATGTCGCCGGCGCCGTCCGCATCTACGAGAGCATCTCGCATGGCGGGCCGACACCGCAGACCAGCCTCCCTCTCGATCCGGGCGCGGCCCGCGCCTTCTGCTGGCATCACGCGCTGGCGGCCGACGCGTTAGGCGAGACGGGTGACACGGTCCGGCTGCGAGGCATCGCCGACACGCTGGAGATGGCGTGCCACCGCAGTTACTTCGCTCGTGACTGGAGACTGTACCATCACGTGCGCGGGCTGATCGCGGCGCGCGGCGGTCGCTACGCCGAGGCGGAGCGCGAGTTCACCCAGGCCGTGTGGACGCGAGTGGAAGGGTGGTCACGAACCGCCGTCGCACTGGCCCGGGCGCAGATGGCCCTCGGCAGACCCCGCGACGCGATTACGGCGCTGCGCTCCGGATATGCCACGCGACTCGACGCCATGGGTCGGTATGTGCCGATCTCGGAACTCGACTACTGGATGGCCCAGGCCTTTTCGCAGGCGGGAGAGGCCGACAGTGCCCGGCGGTATGCGGGCTATAGCGAGCAGGCGCTGAAGAATGCCGAGCCGGCGACGAAAGCTCGCCTGTCCATCGCGGTGGCACGGGGTCCTCGTTAGGCACGTCGCCAGCGTCAGCCGTTCGTCGGGTCGTCACACCCCCGATGGCGTCCTGGATAATTGCGGCCTATTCTCCGCCCTCCCATTCACTTCGGAGCGGTCGATGGCTTCCGTCAGCACCTACCTCAACTTCAAGCGCAACACCGAAGAGGCGTTCAACTTCTACAAGGGCGTCTTTGGTACCGAGTTCGTCGGACACATCGCGCGATTCGGTGAGATGCCACCCGCGCCCGATCAGCCGCCAATACCCGAGGCTGACAAGAATCTCATCATGCACATCACGCTGCCGATCCTGGCCGGGCATCTGATCATGGGGACGGATGCGCCGGAGTCGATGGGGTTCAAGCTCAGCCACGGAAACAACGTCTACATCAATCTCGAACCGGATACCCGCTCCGAGACTGACCGCCTCTTCAAGGCGCTCTCCGAGGGTGGGACCGTCGAGATGCCGCTGGGCGAAATGTTCTGGGGAGACTACTTCGGCAGCCTCAAGGATCGATTTGGCACCCAGTGGATGTTCAACTGCCGCAGCAAGACCTGATGCCCTTCGTGCGTCGCCGGCTCCCCCAGAGCCGGCGGCCGCACCGCACACTGCCGCGCTCGCCTGCCTAACGTTTGGCCGGGACGTGCGACAGGCTCGGCAGTACGCGTGCGCGAAAGGCTGAAGTAGAGCTCTCCCTTCCGATCGATACCGTCGGCGGCTCGTTCTCGCTTACGTTCTGGGCGAAATCTGTTCGGCTATCGATCCGAAGGGGCTGTTACTTGCGGCATGAATCCGGTACGCGCGCCCGCGCGTTAATCTCTGTTCTGTGTGTTACTGCGGCGGCCCTTTCCGCGTGCTCGAACGACGCCCTGGGGCCAGCTGTGGAAGCCGTCGGCTCCGTCGTGGTGGAGCCGGCGACGGCGACCGTAGCAGTGGGTTCCACCCTGACGCTGAACGCGGCAGTGCTGGACCCCAGCGGCGAAACAGTCCCGCAGTCGCGCATTTCGTGGGCCAGCGCCGATGCGTCGATCGCTGACGTGGCGTCGAACGGGGTGGTCACCGGACGAAAGGTCGGTACCGTCCTGATTGCAGCGAGCTCCCGCGGCAAGGACGCCTTCGCCAGCATCACCGTCCAACCCACGCCAGTTGGCGGCGTTAGGCTCTCGGTGAGCAGCCGGGCCATGCAGGTGGGTCAGACGTTCCAGATAGGAGCCGAAACCGTCGACGCCTCGGGGAATGTACTGCCCAACCGGCCGGTGACCTGGCTGTCGAGCGATGGCTCGGTCGCCACGGTGAACGCCAATGGCGTCGTCACTGCCCTCGCCCCGGGCGCCGCAATCATCACGGCATCATCCGAGGGGAGGAGCGCAGTCGCCACGATCACCGTGTCCCTGGTGCCCGTGGTTTCCGTCGTCGTGGCGCCGGCAACCAGTGAATTGGTCGTCGGGCAGACAACGCAGCTCACAGCGCAATTGAAAGACGAAGCTGGAAGCATCCTGACCGGGCGCGCGGTCACGTGGACGACGAACAGCCCCAGTGTCGCGACCGTGACCTCCCAGGGCCTGGTGACCGGGGTCGGCGCCGGATCTGCGACCATAACCGCGGCGAGCGAAGGGCGAAGCGCGACCTCCGCGATCACGGTCACGCCCCGTCCAGTGAGCGCGGTAATCGTATCACCGGAAGCGGTGACGATTTTCGCCACACAAACCGTGCAGCTCTCGGCGCTGGTCACGGACGATCGTGGCATGGTTTTGACCGGGAAGCAGATCACCTTCTCGTCCAGCAACAATCAGATCGCAACGGTTTCGTCCCAGGGACTGGTGACCGGTGTCTCCGCAGGAACGGCCACCATTACCGCAACGAGTGAAGGCGCAACGGGTCGAGCGACCATAACGATCGCGCCAGATCCGGTTGCGACGGTCGAGATCAGCCCTTCTACCGCGAGCGTCGTTGTGGGCCAGACCACGCAACTCGCAGCGACCGCGCGCAACGTCAGAGGTCAGGCTCTCACCGGTCGAAGCGTGATCTGGACGAGCAGTTCACCGGCTGTCGCCAGCGTCTCCACAACTGGCGTAGTCAGCGGTCTTTCGCCGGGAATCGCGGTCATCATCGCATCGGTGGATGGGAAACAGGGCTCGGCAACCGTGACGGTGCGCTCAGTCCCCGTGGTTAGCGTATCGGTGACGCCATCAACCGCGTCGACGATTGTTGGCCAGAGTGTCACGTTGACCGCGACAACGATGGATGGTGCTGGAAATACCTTGAACGGTCGCATCGTGGGATGGACGAGCAGCAACACCTCGATCGCGACGGTGACTTCCAGTGGAGTGGTGACCGGCGTCGGCAGCGGGACCGCGACGATCACAGCGTCGAGCGAGGGTGTCAGCGGGTCGGCAACTGTTACCGTGGGAGGCATTCCGGTCGCGTCAGTCACCGTTTCGCCGTCCACCGCCTCTGTACTCGTCGGTCAGACGACCACGCTCACGGCGACGCTGAGGGACGGGAATGGGAACGTGCTGACCGGACGCCCCATAACCTGGACGAGTAGCGCATCGTCGGTGGCCACTGTTTCTGCGGCAGGCGTCGTCACCGGAGTTTCGGGGGGGACGGCTACGATTACGGCAACGAGTGAAGGCAAAGCAGGGTCGGCAACGGTGACGGTGACGTCGCCGCCGGCTGCGATCGCCAGCATTGTGATTACACCCTCCAGCCCGCGCGTCGATGAGGGGAAGACAATTCAATTGACGGCCACCGCCTACGACGCCGGCAATAACCCTATCAATGGCGTGACGTTTACCTGGGCCAGCTCGAACACGAACAGAGCGACGGTAAACAGTACAGGTCTTGTGACGGGAGTACGGGATGGCACCGTGACCATCACCGCATCTGCAGGCGGAAAGACCGGCTCGGTAACACTACGAGTGGACGACTAGCTACCTAACGCCTTGCCGTAAAGCGAGTTAAACGCGCACGGCAGGGGCTGTCTTACGGGGTATCCAGAACGTAGTCCTTTGGTTTATAGCGCCACTTCCTGCAGCAGAGTACGTTCGAGCCGCGGTACGTCTTTTTCGCCGGGGCCAGCTGCTTGAGGTCAGTCTTTTTTCGCACATGTGGGTTTGTCGCGCTCGTCGGTGCCGGAATGGGTGCCTGTTCGAGCGCGGTCGATAATGACGCAGCCGTAGAGTCGATCACCGTCACGCCGGCGACAGCGACCGTAGCGGTTGGCGCCACCCTGACACTCGGCGCCACCCTTCGCGATGGGGATGGCGATGCGATGCCCGGCGTGCGCGTCTTGTGGACCAGCGAAGATGCGACGATCGCGAGCGTGTCGCAGACGGGCGTCGTGACGGGAGTACGTGTGGGCAGCGTCCTCGTCGCGGCCAGCGCGAGGGGGAAGGACTCGTTCGCACGCCTAACGATCATCCCCGCGCCAGTGGCCAGTGTACGGCTTTCCGCGGCAAACCACGCGATGTTTATCG
This sequence comes from Gemmatimonadaceae bacterium, assembly GCA_035646395.1. Classification (GTDB taxonomy): domain Bacteria; phylum Gemmatimonadota; class Gemmatimonadetes; order Gemmatimonadales; family Gemmatimonadaceae; genus JABWBJ01. Next base: position 10,270 of record DASRPK010000246.1, read on the forward strand.
GGGATTCCGTGCGGCTCGTCGCGCAAACCCTTGACGGCGCGGGCAACGTACTCGGCCGACCGGTGACCTGGTCGACAAGCAACGCCGCCGTTGCGTCGGTCACCAGTGACGGACTGGTATCGGCGATTACGCCGGGCGGCGCGATCATCACGGCCTCCTCGGAAGGCAGAAGTGCGGTCGCGTCGATTACGGTCTCGCCGATTGCGGTCGCGAGCATCAGCGTCCTGCCTGACGACAACACTGTGGTCGTCGGCCAGACCACGCAGTTGACGGCGGAGTTGCGCGATGCCAGCGGGGCGCCGGTGACAAATCGCGTCATCGCCTGGTCGTCCAGCGACGCATTGATCGCCACCGTGACGTCCCAGGGGGTCGTGACCGCCGTCGCGCCAGGCTCCGCGATTATTTCCGCCTCCATCGATGGAAAGAGCGCGTCAGCCGGTGTCATCGTAACCGCACGACCTGCCAGCGCGGTCATACTCTCCCCGGGGCAAATCACCATCTTCTCGGGACAGGCCCTCCAACTCGGCGCACTCGTGACCGATGATCGGGGCCAGGTCCTCACGGGAAGGGTGATTTCGTTCGCGAGCAGCAATCCCCTGATCGCGACCGTGTCGAATGCAGGGGTGGTAACCGGCCTTACCGCGGGCACGGTGACCATCACGGCGACCAGCGAAGGCGCATCAGGAACTGCCTCGATTACGGTCACGCCGGAACCAGTGGTGACCCTTTCGGTTTCGCCGTCCACGACGACGCTCACCGTGGGTCAGGCGCTCCAGCTCAGCGTGATCGCCCGGGGAGCAACCGGACAGTCCCTGTCCCTGGCCGGCCGCGCCGTGAGCTGGTCGACGAGCACACCGGCCATAACGAGTGTCAGTTCCGGTGGCCTGGTAGCCGCGCTGGCGGTGGGGACTGGCGTTGTCGTCCTCACGGTTGATGGCCGTCAGGCATCGGCAACGCTGACGGTAACCGTTGCCCCTGTCGCCAGCGTCGTGGTGAGCCCATCGGCGCCTAACGTGAACGTCGGCCAGACGGCCCAATTGACCGCCACGCCATTGAGCAGCACCGGGCAGACCCTGACCGGCCGCGCGACCACCTGGAGTACGAGCGCCGCCACCGTCGCGACCGTATCGTCGGCCGGGCTGGTAACCGGGGTCGGCGCCGGCACAGCGACCGTAACGGCTACCATCGAGGGAAAGAGCGCGTCGGCAACGGTCACTGTGCAGGTGCCGATTTCGAGCATCACGATGTCGCCCTCATCAGCGACGTTGAATGTGGCGTGGACCACGACCCTCACGGCCACCGCGCGAAACTCCAGCAACAACGCGATCCCGGGCGTTCAGTTCACCTGGTCGTCGAGCAACACGTCAGTCGCGACGGTGTCATCCAGCGGTGTCGTCACGGGCATAGCGCCTGGGAGTGCAACGATCACGGCCAGCGCGGGCGGCAAGACCGGGACGGCAGCGATCACGGTGCAGTTGGCGCCGATCGACCGCATCGTTGTCACGCCGGCCAATCCCAGCGTCAAGGTCAACAACACCGTTCAGTTGACGGCCACAGTCTATGACGCGCGGAACAACGTGTTGACCGGGCGCACGGTGACGTGGAGCAGCTCGAACACCAACAGGGCAACGGTCAACAGCACCGGACTCGTTACGGGCAAGTCTACCGGAACAGCGACGATCACTGCGTCGAGCGGTGGGAAATCGGGATCGACGGCGGTCACCGTGACGAACTAGCACGGCCAACGCCCGCGCGTGCCTAACGTCCGTGCATGTGTCCGAAGGCAGCCTCATAGTCCCTGATCGACGCGTCGACGACTTTCAGCGCCTGCTCCCGGCCATAGACCTGTTCTATCCGCACCTGGTTCGGACGCTCGGGCACGAGTTTGTACGTGGCGAAGTAGTGTTGCAGCCGCTCCACCAGCACCTGCGGAAGGTCGGCGATATCACGCGCCGAACCGTAGACGTAATCGTTGTCGAGCACCGCGATGATCTTGTCGTCGGCGTCTCCGTCATCGACCATCTGCAGGCCACCGACGACGCGCGCCCTGACGAGAATCTCGTTTCGGGCGATGGGGCGTTCGCTCAACACACAGATGTCCAGCGGATCGCCGTCGCCTCGCGTCGATGTGGGCGACAGCTGATGCACCTCGTGGTCGCAATACGTGCGCGGAATGAAGCCGTACAGCGCCGGCGGGTGCGAGGACCCGCGTTGTGGCCGATCAACCCGCAGGTAGCCGGAGTGCTTGTCCACCTCGTACTTGATCAGGTCGAACGGCGTGATCTCGATGTACGCGGTGAGCAGCCCGGGAGGCTCGGGTCCAGTGGCGAGGCCGTGCCAGGGGTGCGGGCGGTACCGGCTCGGCTCCTCGGAATTGGTCCGCGTCGTCATGGATGGGAAGCTACTCGTTCCCACCGCGAACTGGTGAACGTCTTCGCAAACCGGCGCGCCCCCCCGATCAACGCTGCGCGAGCCGCTCCAGGGCTTTTTCGAGCCGGCTGCCTAACACCGGCGCCATCGACTTGCTGAAGCTTGCCGTGAGGTGGTTGTCGTCGGTGAAGATGATCGTCTTGCCCCGGGTCACACGGCAGCGGGCCGAATTGCAGATCTGGTCGTTCATGTCGATGAACGAGACGCCGAGTCCCCGGGCGGCCTCCGTTTGCGCGTCGACGGCGATGCGGGAGAGCGAACGCGCCCGGTCGTAGGAGCAGTCACCCGCCAGCGGCAACCGGGCGGCGCGCCGCGACAGGCAGGCCGGTGTGTCGAACCACGTGCGCGGCGTTCCGCGCATCGCGATCACGGGGACGCCAGCCCTGGACAGTCTCTCGTACGTGCGGCGCAAGCCACGCCGCCACATCTCGGGCGTCACCTGCCAGTCGGATCCCCGGCCGTCGACGGGCATGTAGTGATCCCAACTCGACAGGATCGCCGCCGCGGGACGCATGGCGATGATGCGTTGCACCATGGCGTCGCGATACCGCGTACACTCATGGTAGTAACGCTTGAGCCGCGGCTGCATCAGCTCCGGCATGTCCGCGACCGGACACCCTCCTTTTACCATCGCCACGATTTTCACGCCGCGTTCCCGTCCATAGCGGTCAAGAGCGCCTAACCAGTGCTCGGCATGCGAGTCTCCGAACAACGCCAGGGTTGTCGTGGACCCTGTGTCGCCCAGTGCGCAGAGTCCGTGGACATCTTCCACCGTCGAAGCCCAGCACTTGTGCTGCATGCGGTCCCCACGCGCCATCGCAAACTGCCGGTGTACGGAGCCGGCCACATGACGACGGGCGGATACCATCGCTCCTTGCGCCAGCATCGCGACCGCCACGCTAGCCACCACCGTTCCGGGAAGGAGCCAATATCCGGGTATCCGGGAGAGCATGGTGCCGTTGCGCACCGGCTCTTCGATGAACCGGTGCGTGAGCCAGGCCAGTGCCAGTGCGGCGACCGACCATGCCAGCCGGCCCACGACCCCGATGCCCGGATAGAGCACGGCAGCGATGCCTACCAGCGGCCAGTGCCACAAGTACCACGAATAGGAGAGCCGCCCCAGCCAGCGCAGCGGCGGAACGGACAGTGCCCGACTGACCGCGCTGTCCGGCGAGCGGTCACCGCCCACGACCAGCAGCGCGGCGCCTAACGCCGGCAGCACCGCCGCGATGCCCGGGTACGGGGTGATCCGCTCGTAGCTCACGGCGGCGACCGCGATCAGCACGAGCCCGACGCCCTGCAATATCGTGGAGGCCGAGGTGCGCGTGTCCGTCCGGCCGTTGAGGAGCAGGGCGAGCGCGCCGCCCAGCGCGAACTCCCAGATGCGTGTCGGCATGCCGAAGAACGCCCACGGCTGCGCCACGTGCGTTAACCAGAGCGACGCGATGAACGACAGGACTCCCGCCACGACGATGGCGACGAACAGCCGTTGGCGCGCCCGAGCGCCCTGATCAGCGACGCCGAGGAACCCGACCGACAGGAAGAGCAGCGGCCAGATGAGATAAAACTGTTCTTCGACGGCCAGCGACCACGTATGCAGCAGCGGATTGTCGCCGGTGGAGAAGTAGTCCACCGCGTCCCGGGCGAGCGCGAGGTTGCCGCCGTACATCGCCACGGCCCGGGCGTGGGAGGCGATGTCGGCGCGGTCGATCGGCGCGTAGAGCCAGAACACCGCGCCTAACGTGACGACCAGCGTCACCAGCAGCGCCGGCAGCAGGCGCAACGCACGGCGGGTGTAGAACATGTTGATGTCGACATCGCCGGTCGCTTCCAGCTCCCGCGCCAGCATCGCGGTGATGAAGAACCCCGAGAGGACGAAGAAGACGTCCACGCCCACGAACCCGCCGGCCACGGCTGACACACCGGCGTGAAACAGCACGACCAGCAGGATGGCTATCCCGCGGAGGCCTTCGATGTCAGGGCGGTACGCTGGACGTCCGGGTTGTTCGGAAGCCACGGTGTTCGTACGGCAGTCGGGCGCCTGAAGTTACGACCTCCTCAGCCCGACGCCGGGGCGCCCACCTACGTTCTTTCATCCTGACCTGTGTCGGGGGCCAAAATACGCCCGAAGAGCAATGGAGCCGGTTGGCAAGGGGTCCGTAAGATGTTGAGGCACAACCCTTCCCCTCATCCTGACTGAGAAATGAGCAAGCTTCTGCGAGGTCTGGTCGCCGGCTATGGCGCGAAGAAACTCGGCGGCGGGTGTTTCTCGACCGTCCTTGTTTTCCTGTTGCTGTGGTGGCTCCTGGGTTACTGCAATGCCATGCAGTAAACCTTCATCGTGTTCGTGGAAGGCACGAGCGATTCATGAAAACCATTGAAAAGCGATCACTCGGATCTCAACGAATTTAGACGGATCCCGTACCGAGCTTGCCTGCCGCGAGATTCGCGTGATCCGTTGAATCGATGTTCAATGGTGTTCACATCTCGCGCCGAACTGGCCGCAGGCGTTCGAGCGATCGTCTATTATCGCCTCGCCGAATCGGGCAGGCTGAAGGTCACACGGCCGGAGTCATTCAGGAAGTCGACCGAGGCACGACCTAACGAGTCGACCCTCAGGCGCAGGCGGATCCGGCCAAGCGGGTCGAAAAGATTCACGACCGCGCTCTTTGCCGTATCACGGCCGGCGTACAGCCGTGTCGCGGCCAGCGGTACGCCGTTGACCGGGGCGAAGAGGCGTTGCAGGGCGGCGCGGCGGGCCGCCGTGTCCGGCATGGCGTTGATGGAGTCCCTCTGCATAACGAGATCGTAGATGTTCCGGTCGGCACGATCGGCCACGGTGATCCCGGTGCGGCGGCGGCCGTTGTTGTCCGCATATTCCAGCGTGAGGATCTGATCCTGGTCGAACTGATCGAACGACCAGCTGCTCGCCGCCCGGTAGCGGCCGGTGGTAGAATCGCGGCGGCCGGTAATCGTCAGGCCGCCGTTTTCAGTGCCTTCATCATTGAAGAAGATGATGCCCGGGCGACCCCCGCCCTCGTACCCGAACGGTTTCCCCTTGTAGATCGGGCCGATCGACCGCGGTCGATTCGAGATGACCATCCGCAGCTTTCCATCCGGTTCGACGATGTTGATGCGCTGGACATCGATTTCCACGAACCGGGTCGATTGCGATGGACGGCTGAATGCCGCGAGCACCATGACGACGGCGGCCGCAGAGATGAGAACGGCATAGACTCGAAGGTGGCGCGTTTGCCGGTGTACCTCACGGCGAATCTCGTCTGTCATGTGAGTGTTGGTATCGAAATGGGGGGGAAGGAACGCGAACGCATGTACAGATGAGCTTCCTCGTGCCTCAGCTTGCCTGCCAAACCGTAGTTGACGGTGTGTAAGGAAATGGCGTAGTCCAACTCTGCAATGACGTCTCCGATTGAACCAGATATGACAGACCCATATATGACCGAAAATCCTTCGCGAGGTGGAATATGGGTGCTGGCGACGCTGATGCTGGTGGTCGCCATGGCACCTGATGTTCTGGCCCAGATACCCGGTGCGGCCGTTTCGCCGGAGCCGGCAGCCGAATCGCAATGGGAGAGCGTGCTCCAGGCGATGCGCAGAATACCGCTCGCGGCGGCGTTGGGTGCCCTGCTCGCCTTCCGGCCGCGGCGAAAAGGCACGCCGGCCCGGACCGCCGCGGTGGTACAGACGCAGATCATTCTCGCCATCGTTGGCGCCGTCGTTATGCTCGTTGTCGGCTCCAGTGTCGCGCGTGCGTTCGGTATCGTGGGCGCGGCAAGCCTCGTGCGTTACCGCGCGAAGATCGATGACCCGAAGGATGCCGGCATCATGCTCTCGACGTTGGGCATCGGGCTGGCGTCCGGGGTGGGATTGTGGGGGCTGGCGATCTTTTCGACGGTTTTCGTCGCGCTGGTTGTCGGCCTGCTGGAATCGTTCGAGCCCGAGGCGTACAAGCTGTTCGACCTGAAGATCAAGGCCAAGGACGCGCCGGCAATCCGCCCACGGGTGCAGCTCATCCTGCGCCGCAACAAGGTCCGCTACGAGTTGCGAAGTGCGGGTGACGACGAGATTGTCTACGAGACGAGAGTTCCGGCCGGTCGCAAGACGGATGGCATCACTGAAGCCATCCACGCCATTGACGCCGCGAACGAAGTAGAATGGGACGAGAAGAAGCCGAAGTAATCGACTTCACCCAGGACATTCATGCGGCTCATCGTGCAGCCGGAGGACGGCGTGGTGCCAGTGGTCAGTGGCATCCGCAAGGCAAAGAAGTCCATCGACATGCCGATCTTCCGCCTCGATCACATCGAGGTGGACAAGGCGATCAAGTCGGCCGTCAAGCGCGGCGTCGTGGTTCGCACCCTCATCGCGCACACCAATAGCGGTGGTGAAAAGGGGCTGCGGAAACTCGAGCAACGGCTGCTGGCGACTGGCGCCACTGTGTCGCGGACAGCGGACGATCTCGTGCGGTACCATAACAAGTTCATGATCGTGGACGAGACCACGCTGTTCGTCTACGGTTTCAACTACACACACCTCGATATCGACCGGAGCCGGAGCTTCGGCATCGTTACCAACAACAAGCGCCTCGTTCAGGAAGCGATGAAGCTCTTCGAGGCGGACTTCAACCGGCGACCGTACACGCCTGGCCTCAAATCATTCCTGGTCAGCCCCGAAAACGCGCGCGCCGGACTGGCGGGCCTGCTTCGTGGCGCGAAAGAGCAACTCCTCATCTACGAAGTTCGCATCACCGACAACGCCATGGTCCGCATCCTGAAAGAGCGGGCAAAAGCCGGCGTGATGATCAGGGTGATGGGGAAGCTTCAGAAGAAAGACCTGGATGCGCAGATCGAAAAATTTCCTGGCAAGCTTCACGCCCGGGTGATCATCCAGGACGGGCGAAGGGCTTTTGTGGGGAGCCAGAGCCTGCGCCGTCTCGAATTGGACGAACGTCGCGAGGTCGGGGTGATCGTCACGGATCCGCAGATCGTCCGCCAGCTGGTCTCGACATTCGAGTCAGACTGGGCGGAGACGGATTCCGGCAAGAAGGCCGCCAGAGAAGCGGAAGAGGAGAAGGAAAAAGCGAAGAAAAAGAAGAAAAAGAAGAAGGGGTGAGCGCTTACGTGCGAATATAGGCGACCATCTGCTCGATCATCTTTTCGGCGGATTTCGCGTATTCCTTCTCGTACTTTGCCAGCAATTTGTCGCGCGTTGGCGTCGCGCTCTTGGCCTGACCCTCCCATAACACGGACAACGTCGCAAATGGCGGTATCAGCAGCCCGATCGCGTTGAAGAAGTTGCAGATCTGGCCGATGATGTTCTGCGCGCCGTCCGAATCGCCAGTTATCACCACACCGCCGACTTTTCCTTCGAGGCCGGACGGCTTTCCGGCCATCAGATAGTCATGCAGTTCGTCCAGTCGCTCGATAACCCGCTGGAGCAGGGATGACTGGTTCGACCACCAGATGGGCGTGGCAAAGATGATGATGTCGCTGCTTCGCAGCTTCGCCAGGATCAGCGGCCATTGATCACCCGGCCCCATGTTCGAATACGTCCCCGGCGGAATCTCATAGTCGATCAGTTTGACCGTCTCGCATTCGATGCCGGCGCGTTCCATGCGCTCGACGAGGAAGTCGCACAGCGTGGCGGTACTCGACAAACCCTCACGCTTGAGCGTGCCGAGCAGGATGGTGGCTTTCATGGTGCGGTTGCCGGGGGCGGTGATCCTGTCACTACCGCCCGTGTTGGTCATTGTTCGCGCGCCCGGGCGAGCTCTGGAGTCAGCCCGATGACTTCCCGCGGCGCTGCCGCAACGCCTCGTAGGCGGCAACGGCAACGCAGGTCGACAGGTTGAGCGAGCGGACGTGTGGTGAGAGGATCGGCATCGTCAGAAAGCGATCCGCGAAACGCCGATGCAAGTCAGTCGGCAATCCACCAGTTTCGCGCCCGAAAATGAGGACGAGGTCTTCGGGTGCACCGAGTGGAGCATCCCAGAATTCGTGCGTAGCCTTGGTGGAAAAGAACCATGGCTCACCCAGCGTCGGCAGCGCGTCCTCGAACGCCGCCCAATCGGGCCATACGCGCCGATCAACATGGTCCCAGTAGTCCAGTCCGGCGCGCCGGACTTCCCGTTCATCGAGTGAAAAGCCTAACGGCTTCACCAGATGGAGCGTTGCTCCGGTCGCCAGGCACGTGCGGCCGGCATTACCGGTGTTCCAATGGATCTCCGGATGAACCAGAACCACGTGGATCGTCAGGTTCGCTTCTCCGCGCGCTGTTATGTCCCGTGCGGTGGCGAATCCGGAGTGGCCCAATCGCAGAAGACCGCATCAAGCCCCTCGGTTTCGTTTCCGTCGTCAGGCGCCGGAAACGGCGTACGGAACGTGAACGCGTGTGGAGTAGGTCCGTGCTCCTTCAGGTGAGCGAGACGCTCCTGTGCCTCGGTCACGGCAGGGATCTGGCCAGCCGGAATCCACCACAGGACGAGGATGGGCCCCTCCAGCGGCTCAAACCACTGTTTTCGTGCCCGCAACGATTCGACGTGGCCACTCTTGTACACGAAATGCTGCAGCGATTCCATCGACTCCCATACCGACATGTTGATCGCCATCAGGTCGTCGCCCGCGTAAGGCCGGATGGCCGTGGCGTTGCCATCTTCCGTCTGCAGGCGCCAGACGAATCCCGGGCTCCGGTCCGCAATCGCGTTGACCGGATCGAGCTGGACGCGGAAGCCTTCCATGATGTCGCTCTCGATCGGACCGCGAAATCGCCCGATGTTTGCCTGTGCAAGATGGTAACGCAGCACCGTGTTGCCCTCCATGTGAAATGGCCGGCCTCGCCAGAGTCCACATTCTGCGCCGGTGATGAGCATTGCCGAAAGGGGCCGGTCGTGGCGGACTCGTGGAATCGGTGATGAACTTCCCGATAGATAGGGGTAGGCATTTGCCGGAGCTGTAAAGGAGGAGGACGTTACGGATGCCACTGAGTTGGAGTCGCCGACGAATGGCCTGGACCATCATCACAACCGCGCTTGTCACCTTCCTGGTGGTGATGATTGCGTTGAATTTCGCGCGGCCCGAAAAGAAGCTGACGTGGCGGATCGAGCATCGTTATGCGGTGACAGACACTCAGTTTCGTCGCGAGATGGGCGTCATGCTCGGCCCGTCCATCTCTGGAGGGAACCGTGTCACCGCGCTGCAGAATGGCGTCGAGATCTTTCCGGCGATGCTGGACGCAATTCGTTCGGCGCAGACCTCGATTACGTTCGAGACCTACATCTACTGGTCCGGTGAGATCGGTCAGACGTTCAGTGAGGCGCTCTCGGAACGGGCGCGCGCCGGCATCCCGGTGAACGTGACCGTGGACTGGGTCGGGAGCGCGCGGATGGACCGCACGTTGCTCGAGGAGATGCAGGAGGCAGGCGTGGACGTTCGGCGCTACCGGCCATTGCGTTGGTACAACTTCCGGCGCCTCAATTACCGCACGCACCGGAAACTACTGGTGGTCGATGGACGGATCGGTTTCACGGGTGGCGTCGGTATCGCCGACCTGTGGCAGGGCAACGCCGAGGATCCGGATCATTGGCGCGAAACACACTTCCGCGTGGAAGGACCGGTCGTCGCCCAATTCCAGGCCGCGTTCAACGACAACTGGATCAAGTCGACCGGTGAGTTGCTCAATGGCACGACCTATTTCCCTGCCCTCACTTCTGCCGGCGCCCTGGACGCGCATCTGTTCATCGCGTCGCCCGCTGGCGGGAGCGAAAGCATGCACCTGATGTACCTGCTCGCGATCGCGGCCGCGAAACAGAGCATCGACCTGGCCGCGTCGTATTTCGTGCCGGACGAGTTGGCCATCCAGGCGTTCGAAGCGGCCCGCAAGCGCGGGGTGCGAGTGCGCGTGCTGCTGCCGGGACCCTGGATTGACACCGAGGCGGTTCGACTCGCCTCGAAGGGCACGTGGGGACGGTTGCTTCAGGCCGGAGTGGAGATCTACGTCTATCAGCCGACCATGCTGCACACGAAAATGTTGATCATCGATCGCGAGCTGGTGTCGGTGGGTTCGACGAACTTCGATCCCCGGTCCTTCCGTCTGAACGACGAGGCGAACCTGAACGTCTATGACACCGCGTTCGCGACTCAGATGACCGGGGTGTTCGAGGGCGACCTGAAGTCCGGAATGCCGTATACCTACGACATGTGGAAGCGGCGCCCGTTAGGCGAGAAGCTTGCGGAGAAGCTTCTTCGGCCCATCCGGTCGCAACTATAGAGATGGGAGATGGGAGATGGGAGATGGGAGATGGGAGATCGTCTATCTCCCACCTCCGGTCCCGTTGTTCTCACTCAACCTTGACCAGGGCTCGCATCCATGGATGGATGCAGCATTGGTAGCGATGGTTGCCGGCGGAAAGACCACTCAGCTCGACTCGACCGCCGGGCAATACATCGTGAGCGGTCGAGGCGCATTCGGGCGCCGCGGTCAGTCCGATATTCAGCGGTGGCACTCGTCCGCCACCGAACATCGCAACCGGCGTGAAGCTATGCAGCCGACCCCCGAGATTGCTCACCATGACCGTCTGCCCGGAATTCACGCGCAGATACGACGGCTCCATGCGCCATGCGGGGTGGCCGATCACCGACAGTGACAGCGGTGATGCCAGGAACGCACCGAATTCCGCGTTCGTCACGGCGCCATTCCTCAGCACGCACCCGCCTGTAGCTGCCCAACCTGGATCATCAGGATCGCAGTCGTCCATGATCGCAACGTGTCGACTGCCATGTTGGTCGCGCGAGTTCAGCACTGCTTGTGCTGACGCCCCCTGATTCATCACCTGTGTTGCGTTGACCGGCTCGCTCACGGGATCGCCGCTGCAGGCCCCCAGTGCGATGACGCTGACAAGACCGGCGCACATTCGCCGTACAATCGACATGTCTGACTCCTTCGCCGGCGCGAAGGCCGGCGGCACGATGTCCCGCCTGGTGCAATCACCAGGCGCGGGCGTGATCAGACACGTTCACGACTTCGGTGAGATATCCGCGGCCGTGTGCAGGGGCATTTCAATGTTCACTAAGCCGGCGCACAGCGGTCAACTCAACCATTGCACGTCATCGCGGCGTGCTCGAGGATAAGTGTCATATCGACCAGGGAGGTACCGAGCCAACCTCCGCTTTGATCAATGGCTCGTCCTGCCCTCGAGTATTCCGGCAAGGGCATCGCGGCGTCCACGGGCAAGGCGCGTCCTCGCTCCGCTCTGAAGAATGACACTGCCTTCACCGGCCGTAGACCATTTCAGTTCGCGCACCCGATCGAGCTGCACGATCGAGGATCGATGCGTACGGAAGAATCGGGATGGATCGAGTCGATGCTCCAGCGTCGTCATTGACTCGCGAATCAGCCATGTCCGCGCGCCGACATGAAGTCTCGAGTAATAGTCCGCCCCTTCGATCCAGTCGATGTCGCTGACCGCGATGAAGATGATCCGGCCCGACTCGCGAATTGCCAGTCGCTGGGCGTAGCGCGACGGCGTTGGCGAATCATCTTGGGCGCGAAGGACTTGATTCAGTCTATCTACGTCGCCAACCGCTTTACGGCGCACGTGATCCTTGCCCCGCCGGAGCGCCTCGTGGAGCCGAGAGTCGTCGATCGGCTTCAGCACGTAATCCACGGCGGCCACGTCGAACGCGCGAATGGCGTATTCGTCGTATGCGGTGACAAAGATGACGGCGGGCATATCTGCAGCGCCGACGGTCCGAACGACGCCAAAACCATCCAGCACCGGCATCTGCACATCGAGCAAGACCAGATCCGGACGCTGTTCCAGGATGGCGTTCACCGCGCGTTCCCCATCCTCGGAGGGCGTCAAGAGCTCGAGCTCGGGATCATGACGGAGAAGTCGAACGAGCCCCTCCCTGGCGATGGGTTCATCGTCGACGACCAACACGCGGAAACGGAGTGACACGCCCGGACTATACGTCGAACGTCGTCAGCCCACAGCGGGTTGCAGTCAAGACCAGTGACCGTGCAGGGAAACCCGCTTCGAACGGACGCGAGCCGTGGCATCTTGAAAGCGTGTCGAAACGAGCTTTCTTCCGCCTGGTAGCCGTTACCCTCGCCGGGTGCACAGCCATCGCGCTGCTCCACACGATCAGTCAGCTCCTCCGGCTGCCGGAAAACACGTTCGCGTGGACGTTTCCCCGACTCCTCATCGCCTGGGTGAGCGGCGGAATCTTCGTACCTGGCGTGCTGCTCGTCGCCAAGCGCGTTCGTTTCGGAAGAGCCGCGACGTACGTGGCAGTCCCAGTCCATGCGGCGGCCGCACTCGCCTTCACTGCCAGCCACTATGCGTTGCTCTCGGCTCTGCACTCGCTGTTTTTCGGTACTCCCGAATCTTTCCGGGACAGGTTCCGGGACTTGTTCCTGTACTACTTGCATCTGGACGTTATTACCTACGGTCTCATCGTTGGCAGCGTCCATGCATGGCTAGGCCACATTGAGGCGAAGGACCGAACGCTCGCCGCCGAGCGGTTGCGAGCCGATTTGAACGCGGCACACCTGCGGGCGCTCCGTGCGCAGCTTCAGCCGCACTTCCTGTTCAATGCGATGAACGCGATCGCCATGCTGGTGCGCGCCGGACAACAAGACGTAGCGCTGAGCACCATCACTTCGCTGAGTGACCTGATGCGGCGCATCCTTCGGGAACCTCGCTCTCATGAAGTCACCCTGCGCGAAGAGCTGGACTTTGTGCGACAATATCTCACGATCGAACAGACCCGGCTTGGTTCGCGGCTGAGCGTAAAGATCGACGCATCGGAGGATACGCTCGACGTCGCAGTACCGGACCTGATCCTGCAACCACTCGTCGAGAATGCCGTCCGCCACGGTGCCAGTCGTACGAGCCGTCCGTGCCGTATATCGGTATCGGCCCGCCGCGAGAATGGGAGGCTATCTATCGCAGTCTACGACGACGCCGGTGAGCTTCCACTGCAATGGTCGCTTCAGTCGCAGGGTGTTGGCCTGCGGAATACCTCGGCCAGGCTTGCCGCACTGCACGGTGAGGCTGCCAACATGCTCATCGCACGAAATGCAGCCGGCGGTTGCACCGCGACCGTAACGCTTCCGATCCTGCTGCACCACCGAAAGGTCTCCCTGCACCAGACGGCGCCCTGACAGACTCGGGGTTCTCGTATCGAGGCCCAACACATCATTCTCGGGCATCTTCTTCGTCCGAGGCCCTCCGGTGCTGTTCGACGTCTCTCGTATCTCGTACGTCCTTTTCCTGTGCATGATTGCCGCGTGCGGCGACAACGTAACGGATCCCGGTTCGCCTGAAGTCACACTCGAAGCCCGCCGGGGACACGTCATGGTTTTCGACGAAGCGCGGCACCAGATGGTGTTATTTGGCGGCTGGGGCGCGGAAGAAGGCGCGCCACCCGGCGATCGCGGTTCCACCTGGGCGCTCAACGGCTCGACGTGGTCGCGTGTCGCCAACACCGGCCCCTCCCCACGCCATAACGCGGTTGCGGTCTATGACGCCGCCAGGCAGCGCATCCTGCTCTATGGTGGGATCATCGGCTCGTTCCCTAACGAGCAGACCCTGAGCGACACCTGGGAGTGGAATGGCACGGCCTGGAGCAAAGTCGCCGATACCGGACCAACTCCACGAGTCCACCTCAACATGGGATACGACCGCGCGCGCGGCCGGGTCGTACTGTACGGCGGGTTTTCACTTGGCAGCATGACCGAACTGCGCGACATCTGGGAGTGGAATGGTACGTCGTGGATGCAACAGCCAGTGAACGGGCCGCCAAACACGGTGGCTCGAGGTGTAGCCTTCGATGAGAAGGCGGGCGCACTCGTGCTTTTTTCGGCAAGCGAAGACCCCGGCACTTCGGCGGTGCACATGGACGTCTGGAACGGCACGTCCCTGGTTCGGCTGGCAGCGTCAGCGCCCAATTGTATCGGCAACCTGGTTTCACTCGGCGCGATTCGTGGTGGTTTTGTGTCGGCGGCCTGGTGTCAATCGCTGAACGCGTTCCGCAGCGACGTGTGGAACGGCACCAGCTGGACGTCGGTAGCGGGCACGAATCCCTCACCACGAGGTTCACACGCGATGGCGTACGACCGCGACCGGGACCGAGTCGTGCTGTACGGAGGTGAGGCGATGCCAAACGGCCCGTTGCTCTCCGATACCTGGGAGTTCAATGGTACGTCGTGGTCGCAAGTCAGCGGAGCGGCCGCGATCAGCCTCGCAGCTTCACCTCATGCAGCTCCACCAGGACGCAGGCGGTCATTAGCAGCGGCGCTCCCATGAAGTAGAAGCCGAAAATGCTGGAGACCCAGGCTGGAATGTGCATAGCTGTTGACTGGGACGGGTCGGTGAAGGCGACAATAACACCGGCGATGACCGAGAACACGAAGAGCGGCATGACGATTCGTCGCGACTTCCATTCGTCCCGCAATAACCGGTGCGTAACGTAGATCGGAACCGCCATTGCGACGAGGTTCAACGGCAATGCCCACTGCCCCTTCGTCAGCAGAAAAAACGCCAGCACGGGGGCGACCACGAGAAAGCTCCACCACACCCGCTTGCTGGTGGTCACTCGGGACGACGGGGCCATGGTCAGTCGCCGGAGGCGGTCAGGAAGGTTGTCACGCCCGCAGGATTCGCGCCTGACGCGTCAACAGCCTATTTGCCGGCCTTTTCGAGCGCCTTCGCCAACAGCGATTGCCACACCGCATCTACCGATTCGATCGCCTCGGTGGCGACGTGGGCGTTGTCCCGACGATGCGTCAGGCGCTGATGATTGCGGCGGTAGTGCTGCTCGTAGCGCGTGGTCGCCTGCTCACGCGTGAGGTTTGACGCGTACCAGGTCGCGATGGTATTGAGCGTGCTGGGACTCCACGCGGATGCCGGCAGTGACCCGTCCTCGTATTGCAACACGAGTTCCCACTGCCAGGCTTTGTGTTCCGCGGTGAACGTGGAGGGATCAGTCATGGTCGGAGGTGTCGAGGCTCCTGAGAAACTAAGGCGCATCACGCCGCGACGCGATTCCCGTTTCGCTATTTCACTGCCCTCGCGTGGTAGTAACGACCCGGCACCAGGCTGTCGGGCGACGCGTTCGCGAACGTGACAGGGATGGTGGTGCATCCCCAGCGAAAACAGTCGCGGGTGACGTCGAAATGAAGGTGTGCGCCCGCACTGGCGCCGCTGTCGCCACTCCGCGCAATCGTGTCACCTGCGCGAATCCTGTCTCCAACATCGACCACTGCACCATCGGTCGTCAGGTGGTAGTAGCGGGCATACGTCGAATCACCGTGATGGACGATCACGAAGTTCTCCTCGCCCGGTTTGCGAGTCGCATCACGAAATCGCTCCTCGGTCGCGACCACGATGCCGGAGCGTGCGGCGACGACGGGACTGCCGATCTTCATGATGAAGTCGAATGCGTACGCGGCGTGTCCTTCATGGCCGTAAGGGCCGTTATTGCCTTGAATAAGCCGGGCGCTGTCACCGGCGGGAAAGGGCAATTGATAGGACGGCTTTGTCTGCGCCTCGAGCGTCAGTGCGGCTGCGACCACGCCGGTGAAGAGCGTCATGCGTTGCATGTGCAAGACTCGTCAAGGGGCCCTTCTGACAGCTGAGAGATAGACCGGGTTGCGTGCTGCGTCACAAATGACCGTTGTTGACAAGGCGACGGGATCGGCGAGCTTGCACGCACCTCGCAATGGAGCAGAAATGGCTTTTCCGGTACTCGTCGCCCTTTTCCTGGCCGTGCCTGCACAGGAATCCGTCGTTGCTCCGCCACCCCGCATCCCCCTCCCGCGTCCGGATGCGAACGCGCCGATGGCGCAGGTCAACGACAACCGAACGCCGGCGGGCCGGATCGAGGGCATGACGTTGACCCTGGCCCTCGATGTCGTCGAAGCGGCCTGGCAGCCCGAAGGTGCGCACGACCCGATCGTCCGCGTGCTGGCATTCGCCGAACCGGGGAAAGCGCCAACGATTCCCGGGCCACTCCTGCGTGCGCCAGTCGGCACGACGGTTCGCCTGACCGTGCGGAACAAGTCCGACTCCGCCGTGATGTTAGGCGGTCTTCGCCACGCGCTGCCCTTGAGCCAGGACACCGTGCACATCGCTGCCGGCGCCAGTCGCGACATCACCTTCCGGCTCAACACGGTCGGCAATTTCTTCTATTGGGCCGTCTTGAAGGGGCTGTCGGATTTCCCGGACCGGTTCTGGCTCGACTCACAATTGACCGGTGCGTTCATCGTCGACCCGGTTGGTGGAACGCCATCACCTAACGAACGAATCTGGCTGATCACCGAGTGGTTCCTGCAGCCACCGGGTCACCGTGACTTCGAATCGGCACTCGTCTTCAACGGCAAGGCGTGGCCATACAATGACCGGCTGACGTTCACCCAGAACGATTCGATCCACTTCCGCGTGATCAATGCCGCGGCCGTCGAACATCCGTTGCACCTGCACGGCTTCTATTTCCGGGTGCTCCGCCAGGGAGGCGCGCGCGCCGACACCGTGAACCCGGCGTCTCGTCAGGCGCTGCAGAACATGCACCTCATGCCGATCGGAGGGTCGGCGACGTTCGGCTTCGTGCCGACCACGCCCGGCAACTGGGTCTTTCACTGCCACTTCGCGGGGCACGTCGGCGATCATGTCAGCCTGCACGGCGCCACCGATGCGCATCTTCCCTCCGCCGGACACGAGATGCCGGAGCATGATCGCCCCGGTGGCCACACGATGCGCGGACTGGTGATTGGCATGCACATCACACCGGCGCCCGGCTATGTGGAACCGGTTGTCGCGAACCGGAGACGGCTCGACCTGCTGATTCAGAAGAAGCAGAACGCACTCCGGGGCGGGCTGCCGGCGTACGGGTTTGTGCTCCAGCAGGGTGACTCCATTCCGGCGAAAGACTCGGTGCGTATTCCCGGGCCCGTGCTCGAACTCAGGCGCGGAGAACCGGTCAGCATCGTGGTAAAGAACAACCTCGATGAGCCGAGTGGCGTGCACTGGCATGGTCTCGAGATCGAGAGTTACCCCGACGGTGTGCCAGGCTTCAGCGGGATCGGCGACCGCATCA
Source organism: Gemmatimonadaceae bacterium (assembly GCA_035646395.1). GTDB lineage: Bacteria > Gemmatimonadota > Gemmatimonadetes > Gemmatimonadales > Gemmatimonadaceae > JABWBJ01. The sequence continues at coordinate 27,816 of DASRPK010000246.1, forward strand.
TGCCGCCGATTCCACCGGGTGGAACCTTTGCCGCGGAGTTCACCCCTCCGCGCACCGGGACGTTTCCGTATCACTCGCATCTGCACGAACTGCGGCAGATCGGATCGGGGATGTACGGAGCGATTCTTGTGACCGACAAGGCACGCGACCTCACGCGTGACCATCTCATTGTCGCCGGTGGTGGGGGCCTTCCCATCTTTCATAAGGAAGGACCCAATCTCCTCCTCGTGAACGGGCGTACGGCACCCCGACCACTCCGCATGACCGTGGGCGACACGAATCGCGTACGGATCGTCAGCATCCACGCCGACGTGGTGCTCAACTACCGGTTCGGAACCGACACCAGCATCGCCCGCTGGCGACCGCTGGCGCGCGATGGGGCCGACCTCCCGCCCGCGCTTCGAAGCCTAACGCCGGCCCGGCTGAGCATGGGCCCCGGAGAAACCGCGGACTTCACCTATGTGCCGACCCGGATCGGGCGCATGATGCTGGAGGTGTGGATCGAAGGGGGCCAGCGTGTCGCGTTGCCGGTGGAAATCGTCGCGAGGGGCCCGTCGCAACGCGGAGCGCGCCCGTAAGGATCTGAGGACGTCTGGGTGAAACCCGGTCCATCGGCATGAATCGGTCCGCATCGGGCGAGGATTCCGGGCACCCTCGTCCGCCTCAGCTTGCGGAGCCCCGTTGGTACATGCGTATCCTCTCCCGTCGGAGCGTAGCCGGGGGAAGGAGCCGGCGTTATGGTCATCCCTCGTGCTGACTACTGCGATCTTCTCCCGGACTCTGCCGTTCGCGACGCTGTTGATCTTCCTGACGTCGGCGACCTCGCGTGGTCAGGACACCAGCACCGTTGCACAATCCGACTCGCTCCTTTGCGAAGGTCGGCGCATCACGAACATCGAATTGGGATCAGGGATCCGGGCAGTAGGGGACGAAGTGCCCGGACTGTTCCGGCCGATCGTGAACCTTGTGCTGGGAGGAGCGCGCACAAAGGCTAGTGCTTTGCGTCCCTACGTATTGCTCGAACCTGGTTCGGTCTGCACCGAGGCGCGCCGGCGCGAAGGCGAGCGACTCCTTCGTGGATTGAAATACGTGGCAGGCGCGAGACTTCGCCCGGAAACCGACGGCGACGGCGTGCGCATCGTCGTCGAAACGAGCGATGACCTTCGGCCGATCGTTGGAATGACGCTCGACGACAATACACCGGAATCCGTCAAGCTCGGCACGGTGAACCTCGGCGGCACCGGCACGTTGATCGAGGGACACTGGGATGATGGCGGCGCGTTCCGCGATGGGTACGGCGTCCGTGCCGGCAATCAGACAATCTTCGGCCGTCGCGCGCTGTTCGGCATTTCCGTTGACACGCGGCCGCTCGGGAACCGCACGTTCATCTCGTTGAGCGAGCCGTACCTGACGCGATTCCAATCGATCGCCTGGGAGCTCTCGCTTCGAGACGAAACCGAATACATCCCGCTGGATCGCAATGTCGCCGATCGCTCGGCGTGGCGAACCGCGTGGCGCACCTTCAATGCGGGCGCGCTCGGCCGGATTTCGTTAGGCTCCATCCAGCTCCTCGCCGGCGGTCTGTACACGCACGAACGCATCTCGCCGGCCGATTCGGGCGTCATCATCACGGCGACGGGTCTCGAGTCGCCCACGACACCGGCTCTCGCCGATCGGTACGTGAGACAAAGCGGCGCTCGTGCCGGCGTGATTGGAGGCATCCGCGCCTTGTCTTTCAGCACCGCTGAGGGCCTGCAGACGGTGTACGGCGTGCACGACATCGCGCGGGGTGTGCAGGCCGCCGCGGTCGTCGGCCGCGGAGTCTCGTCAGATGACGATCACCCCTTCATTGCCACCGAGGTGTATGCGGGCGTGGGTGGTCCCAAGTCCTTCGCCAGCGCCCGTGTCGTGGCCGAACGGCGCAGTTCCGAAGCGCAGCACGCGGCGCGCCTGGTCAGCAGCCGGCTCGCCTGGTACTGGCGTGTGAGCGACCGACAGACACAGGAAGTCAGCGCCGAGTTCAGCGGCATCTGGCGGGAAGACGTGCCGGGCGCCGTCTTTCTCGACGACCGGTTGACCGGACCGCGTGGGTTCGACGGCTCGGTGGCGTCGGGAAGCCGGCTGGCGGTGGGACGATTCGAGCGCCGATTGCGCCTGGGAGGATTCGGCGGTTCGGTGGGATTCGGCGGCGCAGCCTTCGTCGACGCGGCCAAGCTGTGGTCCGGTGACGCCCCGTTAGGCGTGACGACCGATCCGCAGTTCAGCGCCGGCGTGGGGTTTCTCGTTGCCCTGCCACGCAACTCGCGCAAGACGATCCGCATCGATGCGTCGTACCCGTTCACGCAACCGGACGGCGTCGGCGGATTCGACGTGCGGCTGACGGTGACGAACGCCGGCCGCACCTACTGGCGGGAGCCGGCGGCGTTCCAGCGGTCCCGGATTGTTCCAATGCTGCGGAGTTTGTTAGGCTGGTTCTGACGCCCTCAGCGCGCCGTCGCCAACACGCGAGTTGCTTCGCGGGGCCGCTCGTCCTTGGCAAAGGCGTCGATTAATACCCACAAGGCGTCCAGCGACCCTTCGATCGCCAGGCCATCTGGCACGGTGCGTCGGCGTGGCGTCGGTTCAAGGAACAGCCGGGCAATCCTGGGGCCCGGTCCCCTGATCCGGACTTCCGGATCGGATGCCTCACCCCGACTGATTTCTGCCTTCCCCGGGCTCAGGGTGATGCGGTAGGGCACGTCATCCGCCACAAGTTCCGCGCGAAGGCCCGCGCCGCCGAGATAGCGACGGCGGAGCGCGACCAGCAGAAAGTCAAAACTCCGGAACTCGCCACGACCGGGCGTGCCCATCCACTGCCATCCCCAGCTTCCCAGCGCATGCACCGCCGGCTCCAGACCGGTGCCGGTTGGAGTAAGCCGGTAGGTCGAGGCGTCGCCAGTTGACGAACTGCGCGCTCGCTCGATCAGGCCCGCCTCCTCCATTTCGCGCAGCCGCTTGGCGAGCAGGTTGGTGGTGATTCCCGGCAGGCCGTTGAGCAGATCGGAATAGCGAAGCGGTCCGAGAAGCAGGTTGCGGACGATGAGCATCGTCCAGCGCTCGCCGACAACGTCGAGCGCCTTGGCGAGGCCGCAGTATTGCCGGTACACACGTCTGGACATGAGATTGAAACTAATATTATTTGTACGTCGTACTTTAAAATATAATAGCGTCCATCGCAACCTTGTCCTGAGGAACCGTTCCATGTTCGCGCAGTCCGCTTCCCTGCCTGATTCGGGTGCTGAGGGTTCCGCGCTGCTACGTCTCGCATTTTTCGGTATCACGACGTTGCTGGCGCTGCTGTTCATCGCCGGTGTGTACTGGTCGTCCATCCGGACCGGTATCGCACGTTCCACCGCCGTGCGTCACGCCGCCGTGGCGGCTCTGGCGAGCGGAGCCTGGATCGCAGTCACCGCCGTCACCGCCAGGCGCGGCGTCCTGACGTTCGACGGAACACCGCCGACCATGATCCTCCTGTTGCTCGTGACGCTCGCGCTGGTGATCGGGGTGGCCGCATCCTCGTTGGGCCGGCGGCTCGCGCTTGGCGTTCCTGTCGCTGCGCTGGTTGCATACCAGGGCTTTCGCGTGCTTGTCGAGCTCGCGATGCACCGGGCCTACAACGAGGGCCTCATGCCCGTGCAGATGAGCTACTCGGGGCGAAACTTTGACATCATCAGCGGCGTCACCGCATTGGTCGTCGGGTTCTGGCTTGCTACCGGAGACCGCCGCAACTGGAGACCGCTCGTGTTCACCTGGAACACGCTCGGCGTGGTCCTCCTCCTCAACATTCTTGTGGTCGCGCTGCTATCCGCCCCGACGAAGTTCCGCGTGTTCATGAACGAACCGGCGAATACCTGGATCACGAGTGCACCGTGGGTCTGGTTGCCCACCGTGATGGTGTTTGCGGCCCTCCTGGGCCATCTGCTCGTGTATCGCCGGCTTCGGACTGCCTGACGAGTGCGAACGAGTGTGCGTGCGGCGCGACTTACGCGGCGTGGTCTTCGGGCGTCGTCGGGTCGATCAACGTCTTGACCGGCGAGATGTGGTTGGCCGGGAACCCGCCGCGGCGGGCATGCTCACGCACCATTTCCTCGTTAGGCGCGATGTAGACGCAATAGAGCTTGTTGTCGGTGACGTAACTGTGGATCCACTGGATCTGTGGTCCAAGCTCGGTCAACACCTCGCACGAGCGCGTCGAGATGGCCTTGAGCTCGTCGGAAGTCAGCTTGCCAGCGCCGGGAATGAAGCGCTCTATGACATATTTGGGCATCGTCGGGATGGAGATGCGGGCACCATGGTCGTCCGTGCCACGATAACCCTATCCCTGCAACTCGGCAACGAGACGCGTGAACTCCGGGGCTTCCCTGATACCGGCGAAGGCGCTGTCGGCCTTCGCCGAGTGCGCCACGGCGCGAAAGCCGCTGTCGTAGGCTCGGTGCAACAGGTGAATGGCTGGGGCAGTCTCGCCAAGAAGGGCATGCGCGCACGCCGAGTAGTACAGGGCCTGAGGGTCCGACGCATCCTGGGTCAGGACCTGTCGCAGGATGGCGTGCATTTCCTCTTTTCCCCCAAACCGGGCATACGCTTCGGCGAGTCGGCTCATGAGTACGACGTCGTCGAGACTTGCCTCGAGTTTGCGCGAGACAATCTCGATCACGTTGATCGCTGCCGACTGTGCCGCGTCCTTGTTCCCCATCTTCTGATGCAGAGCGGCCAGGAACCGCCAGGGGTCATCGTCCTGCGGCTTGAGCTCTGCCGCCGCCTGGTAACGGGAGCGCGCCTCTTCGAGGTCGCCCGTCCGTTCAGCGATCATGCCGAGTCGAAGGTGCGCCGGGACATGCATCGGATCGGATTGGACCACGGCGAGGAGGTTCCGCTTCGCTTCAGGCAGGCGGCCCTGGTGGTAATAGACCATGGCGATGCCGAAGCGCGCGTCGACCGATGCCGGATCATTTTCGAGCGCCTTCTGGTTCATTTCGATCGCGCGGCCCAGCCACGACGCGGCTCCGTCGTACCACTCGTACATGTACCCACACGATTCGGCGAGTCCGGCATATCCTGGTGCGAACCGATCGTCCGTCGCGATCGCGCTCTCGAACATCCTGATCGCGCTCTCGGTGTTTTTCTTCCCACGTCGCGCCAGGAATTCGCGCCCGCGCATGTAGAACTCATACGCGCGCAGGTCGTCGGTCGGCTTCTTCGCCAGAGACGCCTCTTCGGAATCGGTGAGTGAAATCTTCAACGCCTCGGCGATCTTGTGCGCGACTTCGTTCTGCAGGTCGAAGATGTCCTCGATCGAGCCATCGAAGCGGTCGGCCCAGAGGTGGTAGCCATCTTTCGCGCTGATCAGCTGCGCCGTGATGCGGATCTTGTTCCCCGCCCGGCGCACGCTGCCTTCCAGCACGTAGTTGACGCGCAGCGCCTCACCCACCTGGCGGATGTTCACTTCCTTGTTGCGGAATGGCAGCATGTCGGTGCGGGAGACGACGCGCAGCTCGCTCAGCTTCGACAGGTCCGTGATGATGTCTTCCGTGAGTCCGGCGCCGATGTACTCACCTTCCCGGTCGGAGCTCATGTTCTCGAAATAGAGCACGGCGATCGACTTCGCCGGTACGTCCGACGTTCCCGACGCAGTCGTGCGACGTACCTGCGCCGCGACGTCCGCGGCCGATGCCGGCCGCCTGGCCGGGTCCTTCTGGAGTAACTGCTGGATCAGCGACCGCAAATGCGCCGGTGTCTCCGGTCGTTGCACCTCAACCGGTGTGGGATCGCGGTTGAGGATCTCGTACAGGATCGCCGCCTCGCGATCGCGTCGAAACGGCAGCTCACCCGCCAGCATCTCGTACAGCAGCACGCCTAACGACCAGAGGTCGCTGCGGTGGTCCACCTGGTCCGCGAGCAGTTGCTCCGGCGACATGTAGCCAAGCGTCCCCAGGGTCGTGCCGGTCTGGGTCAGGCGTGACTCGCCGCTCAGCTTCGCGATCCCGAAGTCCATGATCTTGGCATGGCCATCGCGTGTGAGCAGGATGTTTTCCGGCTTGATGTCGCGGTGTACGATGCCTTTCGCATGCGCCGCCTGCAGCCCTTCCGCCACCTGCAGCGCCAGGTCCTGCACTTCGTCGATCGTGAGGCGCCCGGCGCGGAGCTTGTCGCGCAGCGACTGCCCCTCGACCAGTTCCATCGCGATGAACGAGTGGGACTCGATTTCACCAACATCGTAGACGATGGCAACGTTCGGATGATTGAGCGCGGACGCGGCGCGCGCCTCGTTCACGAAACGTTGCTTGACCGAGTCGGAGCCACCCTGCTCGAGGGACATGAACTTGATCGCGACGAGGCGCTCGAGGCGCGTATCTCGGGCCTTGTACACGATTCCCATCCCACCCTCACCGAGCTTGTCGAGGATGAGGTAATGGGAGACCGTGGATCCGATCATGCGAGCGACGTCTCTGGCACGTTCCAAGATCCCCTGGGGAACCCGGGACCGTCAACGGCGCCGAGGCAAGTCCTGCCGGAAGCGCTCGCCTGACGGCGCGCGAGACCGCACTTTTGTCACGTGTCTACCTCTACGGATCGCCTCCGCGACGCCCTGTCCGGACAGTACGACATCCAGCGTGAAATCGGTTCCGGCGGCATGGCCCTTGTGTATCTCGCCGAGGACCTGAAGCACCGTCGCCAGGTCGCCATCAAGGTGCTGAAGCCGGAACTCGCGGCAACGATCGGCGGCGAGCGATTCCTGCGTGAGATCGAAATCGCCGCCCGGCTGAGCCACCCGCACATCCTGCCGCTGTTCGACTCCGGCGCCGCCGGGGACCTGTTGTACTACGTGATGCCCTTCGTTCCGGGCGAATCGTTGCGCAGCCGGTTGGTGCGGGAACGGCAGTTGCCGGTGGACGATGCGCTGCGCCTGACGAGAGAGGTCGCATCGGCGATCGGATTTGCGCACCAGCACGGCATCGTGCATCGCGACATCAAGCCGGAGAACATCCTGCTCGCCGACGGTATCGCGCTGGTCGCCGATTTCGGCATTGCGCGTGCCGTGCGGTCGAGCCGCGAGAATGGTGACGGCGGCCACACCGCGCTTACGGCGATCGGGCTCGCGCTCGGGACACCAACGTACATGAGTCCCGAGCAGTTCACCGCCGATGACGTCGATGCCCGCTCCGACATTTACTCGCTCGGCTGCGTGCTGTTCGAGATGCTCGCCGGACAGCCGCCGTTCACCGGCTCGCTCGACGCCCTGTTGCGGATGCACCTGACCACCGACCCACGGCCGCTCAGCGACCTGCGGCCGACCGTTTCCCTGTCGATTGCACGCATCGCCGCCCGGGCGTTGGCGAAAGATCCAGCCGATCGTTTTGCGACCGCGGCATCTTTTGCCGAGGCCATTGCCACTGCGGTGAGTGGCGGAGTCCTCACGCCCGTAACGGCCGACACCCGGAGCGACACACCGAACAACCTTCCTCGCCAACGCACCCGGTTCATCGGCCGTGAGCGCGAACTTGCGGAATGCGCCCGCGTGTTAGGCGAAACCCGGTTGCTCACGCTGACCGGGATCGGGGGTTCCGGGAAGACCCGCCTCGCGCTACGCCTGGCGGAAGTGATGCTGCCGACGTTTCCCGATGGGATCTGGTTCATCGACTTCGCGCCACTGGTCGACGCCGACCGCGTGATGGTAACGGCCGCCGCGGCACTGGGCGTAAAGGAGAGTGCTGATGCCCCGGCACGCGACGCATTGCTGGGGGCACTGGCGGGCAAGCGCACGCTTCTGGTGCTGGATAATTGCGAACACTTGTTAGGCCCCGTCTCGGAGCTGGTCGACGCACTCCTGACCGCCGACGATGGCATCCGGATCGTCGCCACGAGTCGAGAGGGCCTTGGCCTGGAAGGAGAACGGGTCCTCGCGGTGCGTTCCATGACGTTGACCGCGGATGCCCGCGATCTGCGGGCGCTCGCGGAGTCCGATGCGGTGAAGCTGTTCGTCGATCGTGCGCAGGCGTCGCGCCGGGATTTTACGCTTGCCCCTGACAACGCCGCATCGGTCGCTGAAATCTGCCGGCGTCTCGACGGTATTCCCCTCGCGATCGAACTCGCCGCCGCTCGCGTGAAGGCGCTCTCCGTGGAGCAGATCCGCTCCAGGCTCGATGATCGCTTCAGGTTATTGACGGGCGGCCGATCAGCGGTGCCGCGCCAGCAAACGCTGCTGGCGACGATTCAATGGTCCTATGACCAGCTATCGGCGGAAGAGCAGTCCCTGCTCCGTGCGCTTTCGGTGTTTTCAGGTGGATGGACGCTGGAGTCCGCGACCGCGATCGCGGACAGCACCGACGAGTTTGAGGTCCTCGACCTGCTCACGCGACTGATCGACAAGTCGCTGGTCCAGGTAGAGCAGGTTGCCGGAGAGGCGCGGTATGGAATGCTGGAAACGGTGCGGCAGTATGCGCTGGAAAAACTCGTGGAATCCGGGGAAGCCGACGCTGTTCGCGAACGTCACCTGAACGAGTTCGCAGCATTAACTGAACGATTTTACGCCGAACGACTCTTCAAGGAAGAACCCTGGAACGAGCGCCTGACGAGAGAGATGGACAACCTGCGCTCGGCGCTGTCGTTCGTGCGCGACCGCGACGCGGAGCGCTACCTGACGATGGTGGGCGCGCTGGCCTATTTCTGGTGGGCGCGTTCCCACATCATCGAGGGTCGCACGCACTTGAACGCGGCCCTGTCCGTGGCGTCACCCGATCCCGTCCGACGGTCGTACGCCCGTGCCGTGCGCGGCCAGGGGATGCTTTCGGCGTATGAGGGCGGCCACACGGTTGCTCGTGAACTGATGGAGCAGACTTTGGCGATGTGGAGACAGTTGGGTGATCAAATGGAGATCGCTGCATCGCTGGAAACGCTGGGGTGGTCACAGTTCCTGGCCAGTGAAGACGAAGCGGCTTGCGCCACCTTCGAGGAGTTGCTGGGGATCATGCGCAATCAGGGTGATCCGAATCTGATCAATCGGGGGAAGGTGGCGTTGGGCCAGATGTTCGTCGCGCTCTCGCGTGTGGACGAAGCGCGGGGCCTCGCAAGCGAAATCCTCGAGTTCTCGCGGCGGGCCGGCGATCGACGCGCCGAACACTCCGGCTTCCATTTTCTCGCCGATTGTGCGCTCATCGAAGGAAATGCAGCCGAAAGCCTTGGCCTCTACGGCGAAAGCCTTCTCCTGGCAGCGGCGATTGGGGACCGCATGGAGACCGCCTTCGAGATCGAAGGTATCGGGATGTCACTGGCCGCGTTAGGCCGTCATGCTGATGGGATCCGCTTGATCGCTGCTTCACGCGCCGAGTGCGCGCGCCTGGGCATCAACCTGAAGATTCGCTTCTGGGATGCACTGCTCGAGCGATTCGTCGCCCCGGCGCGTGCGGCACTCGGACCGGTGGGGACCGAAGCAGCGGAACGTGCCGGTCGCGAGATGACATTCGAGGCCACAGTGACCGAAGCCAGCGCGCTCGCCAGCGCCGAGTAACAACGCAGCGTTTCATTGAGCCGTGGAGATTGCGATCGGAAGTCCTTGAGGGTCCATTAGCACTGCCATCTCGTCACCGCCCGGCAATACCGCCTTTGGTACAATGATTTGTGCTCCCAGGGCAACGGCCCTGGCGACGATGTCGTCGATATCGTCCACGCGCACGAACAGCTGGACGAATGGCTTCACTCCGGCGGGTGCCGGCCACACGCCGCCGTGGATGCCGCCTTCGCCCGCCTGGACCTCGCGATAGCCGAGCGGATTGTCGCGCGTCGTCCGCCAACCGAAGAGCTTCGTAAGGAAAGCGCTGGACGCTTCCGGGTCCGGTGAAATCACCTGCCATCGAACGACGGGATTGCTCATGGCTGAATAATGGTCCAGGACGAGGGGCTGCTCATCTCGAGACGTCGTTCATGAATGAGCAGGTGCAAGGCACGGTTGACGTCGTCGAGCTCCACGCCGGTCTTCATCGCAATCCAACGACAATCGGCGCGAAAGTCGGGGAGCTGCGACGCGTCGAGGACGCGCGCCGCATGTTCGTGCCTCCGCATCGATGTCAGTACAGGGTCCGACAGGCCAAGCCGCCGGCCGATTCGAGTGAGCATCGGCCCCGAGGCGCGTCGTGTTCCATTCACCAGGCGGGCGACAGTCGTGTGGTGCAGGGCCAGCGAGCGAGCGAAGGCGCGCAAAGAATAGCGCGGATTTCGCCGGAGTCGACGATTGAGCTCTGTCGTGAGTCGGTTACGCAGGTCCACAGCCGAGCTTAGTGCCGCAAGCGTAGCAGCGTCAACAAGGTGTGAGACAAAGTGGTGCCAACCCCGCAGGGCCGTCCGTTGATCACGAATCGAACGACATCGAACACTTTCTTGGCAGGTTGCCTTTCCCGGCACGAAGCCGCGATCTAACCTTGCCCGATTGAGGGGTCACCTCGCCGGTTCACCGTCGCCAGCCCACAGCCGCATCGTTTGCGCGTCCGCCTCAAGCACCGGGCTCTCCTCGACCTGATTGCCGGGAGCGCCCTCAGCCAGAACCACTGGGCTCTCAAGCTCGGGCTCTCGCGCGGTCACTGGTCGGAGATCGTCAACGGCAAGCATCCGTTCCCGTCCGCTCGCACACGGATCCGGATGCTCGAGGCGTTCGGTGTCGGCGTCCACGAGTTGTTCCAGGTCGAAAGCGGCAGCGAGCCGTGGGCTGACCTCGATTTCCGTCGTGCCATCGCCGACCGCTATACCATAGATCGCGAGCTTGGCCAGGGCGGCATGGGTGGCGTGTATCTGGCGCGTGATGCCCGGCATGGTCGCACGGTGGCGATCAAGGTAATCTCGCCCGAGATCGTGAGCGGTATCGGCCTTGACCAGTTCCAGCGCGAGATCTCGACGGTGGCACGTCTCACGCACCCGAACATCCTTCCCCTGTTCGATTCGGGCGACGCCGCAGGGCAACCGTTCTACGTGATGCCCTGGATTCGCGGTGGTTCGCTCCGCGCCCGGCTCGAGACACATTCGCGGTTAGGCATTGCCGACGTGGTTGCGTTGACCACCCGCATCGCCAACGCGCTGGACCATGCCCACCACGAGGGCGTGTTGCACTGTGACGTCAAGCCGGAGAACGTGCTGCTTTTCGATGACCATCCCTTCGTGATGGACTTCGGCATCGCGCGGAAGTTGCGGGCCGAAGTCGACGAGTGGTCGTTCAGGTCCGAGATGGACCTGTCGGCCGGAACCCCGGCGTACGTGAGCCCGGAGCAGGCGTTAGGCGAGAAGAACCTGGACGGACGGTCGGACATCTACAGCCTGGCCTGCATGACGTGGGAGATGCTGGCCGGCCGGCCGGCGTTCACGGGCAACACGACGCAGGCGATCGTCACTCGCCGCTTCCTCGTCCCGCCGCCGCCGATCCAGGAATTTGCCCCTGAACTGCCGGCCGCGGTGAGCTCGGTCCTCGAACGCGCGATGGCGGTCCCGCGAGAGCAGCGACCGCCCAATCCGGTGGTGTTCACCAGGGAGCTGAAGGAAGCGGCGCATGGGACTTCACGCGTCTTTGCCGGCGCCAGCCTCGCGGTCTCTCGAACCGTGGGACGCATACGTCGCCCGGGGCGACAACCGACGATGGGAGGAGTGGGAATCATGCTGCAACTGTTAAGCGACATCCGGGTCGCGTTCCGATCGCTGCGCCGGTCGCCGGGCTTTGCCCTCGCCGTCATCGCGACGCTGGGAATCGCGTTAGGCGCAAACGGCGCGATGTTCGGTATCGCCGACCGGCTCTTCTTCAGCGAACCCGCGCATATTGTCGCACCGCAGCAGGTGCACCGCGTCCTGGTCGCGCGATGGCAACAGTCCGGATTTTTCCCTCGTTCCCCGGCGATGTCCTATGCGGCCTTCGCCGACTTCCGGGATCGCACCACATCCTTCTCGCATGTCGCCGGCGCCAGCGACGCCGAACTGTCGCTCGGCTCGGGCGCCAATGCCCGCGTCGTCGCCACGGTGTACGCTTCGGGACAATACTTCCCGCTGCTGGGCGTGCGCCCGGCCCGCGGAAGGTTCTTTGGCGACGCCGAAGATCGCCTTCCCGCCGGATCGAACGTGGCGGTCGTCAGTCATCAGCTGTGGCAGAATGTGTTCGGCGGCGCGGATTCCGTCATCGGCGCCCGCATTCGGCTGAATGAATCGCCATTCGAGGTGATCGGCGTTGCACCGGCCGGCTTTACGGGTACAGGCCTGGCGCCGCTCGACATCTGGCTGCCCATGATGACGATGAGCACGCTCGAGGGAATGCCGCCCGGGTGGCACGAGCAACGCGGTGGTCAGTATATCGAAACCATCGCCAGGCTGAAGCCGGGCGTGAGTCGTGGGGCCGCCGAGCAGGACGTCAGGCGCGTGTACCAGCTTTCCCACGCGCATCTCAGTCCGTTCCATGCAAAGGCGGTCAGCAGCCTCGGTGCGCTGGTGGCTGGCCGTGAGCGGGACAGCAATTCCGCGGAACCGCGAGTGGCGGCCTGGCTCTTCTTCATGGCGCTCGTGCTCCTCGCCATTGCCTGCGCCAACGTCGCCAACCTGATGCTGGCCCGCGGCATCAGCCGGCGGCCGGAATTTGCCGTCCGGCGGGCGTTAGGAGCCGGCGAGCGCCGACTCGTTCGGCAGCTCTTTACCGAATCCGTGCTGGTCACGGCAATGGGACTCGTCGCGGGATTGCTCCTGATGCGAGTGGCTGGAACCGTGACGCGGTCATTCCTCCTGCCCGGCGTGGAGTGGTCGGGAAACTTCACCACGATGCGCGTCCTGCTGGTGACCGTGACCTGCACTGTCCTGGCGGCCCTCGGCGCAGCGCTGCTGCCGTTATGGAGTGCAACCCGGGCCGATCTCTCCCAAGCGCTTCGTGCCGGGGCGCGGAACATCGCGGCGCGCCCACTCGTCGCGCTACAGACGTTTCTCCTCGTGCAGACCACGCTGGCGACCACACTTCTCATCGTCGGCGCCCTGTTTGTGCGGAGCCTGGACCAGGTGCGGAAGCTCGACCTCGGGTTCAATCCAAAGGGCCTGATGTACGCACGGCCGAACCTTCCCGCTCGAGAAACCACCGTCATCCCACAGCTACATCTGGAAGCGGTCCGCCGCCTAACGGCGCTGCCTGACGTCGAGTCGGTGGGCCTGCTGCATGGCGGCCCGTTCCTGTCGACGATTTCAGTGAACGTGAATGCACCCGGCCTGGACTCCATGCCGCGGCTTCCGGGTGGTGGTCCATACATCTACACCGCGACGGCTGGGACTCTGCGTGCGCTGGAGGTCCGGCTCCTCCAGGGCCGGCTCTGGACTGACGCCGACCTCGATTCGGCCAGCCAACCCACCGTGATCATCACGAAACAGATGGCCGACGCCGTCTGGCCGGGGCAGGATCCGCTGCAGAAGTGCCTGATCGTGTCGCAGCGCGCCTGCGCACCCGTGGTCGGAGTGATCGCCAACTTCCGGCGGCAGAATCTTCGCGAACAGCCCTTCATGGCGTTCTTCTGGCCCATGGGCGTCGGCGGTGACATCCCGCCCGGCTCCCCCCAGATCCTCGTGCGGATGCGTGGAGACGTCAGGCGCGCCGAACCGGTGATCCGGCGCGTCCTGCTGGACATCGATCCGTCCCAGCCGTACGCGACTATCGTGCCCTATGAACAGTGGGTCGATCCCAAGGCGCGATCCTGGCGACTCGGCGCCTCAGTGCTGACCGCATTCGGCGCACTCAGCCTGTTGCTGGCGGCGGTCGGCGTGTACTCCGTCGTCTCATACGTGGTCGCGTCGCGCACCCGGGAGATCGGAGTCCGTGCGGCGTTAGGCGCCTCTCCGGGTGATGTCATGCGCACCGTGATATGGCGCGGAATGGTGGCCTCGGTTGCGGGCGTTGCCGCTGGCTCCGCACTGGCCCTGGCGATGGGCACGCGGATCGAGTCGCTGCTGTTCAACACATCGGGCCGCGATCCTGTGGCGTTCGCGGTTTCCACGGGCGCGGTCATCGTCGTGGCGCTGTTGGCGACCGTGTTGCCGGGGATCCGCGCCGCCCGTGTCGACCCACTGATCGCCCTGCGGGCGGACTAGCTCGTTCGAGAGGCTGCTGGCTGTCAGTCGCCCGTCGGGGTGATCGACGCTGTTTCCACCATGAGGATCACCGTGCGTTCGGGCGCGCGCGGTCGATGCCTGACGCCTTTTGGCACCACAACACCCTGGCGCGGGTTCAACGCCATGGTGCGGTCCTCGAGATCGATCAGGAACTGGCCGGAGACGCAGTAGAAGAACTCGTCATCATTGTCGTGTTTGTGCCAGTGATATTCACCCTGCACGACGCCGAGCCTGACGACCGAGTCGTTCACCTTGCAGAGTGTCTGGTTGTACCACGGAAACTTGCAGTCGTCGACCAGTTGGCCGACGTCGATGAGCTCGAGCGCGTCGTGAAGGACGTTGAGTCGCGTTTCATAGGGATGCGTGGGCGCGGACACGAGACCTCCAGGATTGCAGTGACATCAGAATACGGGACACCCAATGGCCGGGCTCCGAAACCCGGAGCCTCGATGTCCCGTAAAGTGGACGACTCTGGAATATTACGCCCTCCCCTTTCCTCCCTCCCATGAAGAAGCTGCATTCTTCAAGCTTGTCCCTCGCCGTTCTTACGCTGCTCGCCTCGGCGGTATCGGCCCAAACGCCGCAGCCAAGTCGTGAAACGCTCGTCAAACGACTCGATTCGCTTGCGGCGTCCGGTGTGGTTGAGAATCGTGCGGCCGGCATTGTCGCCGCGGTAGTTCGCGGGAACGACACACTCCTGTTCAAGGGCTACGGCAAGGCCGACATCGAATGGAACATCCCCATGCCGGTCGACGCCGTGTTCGAGATCGGCTCCGTCACCAAGCAGTTCACCGCCGTCGCAATCCTGCAGCTCCGCGACGAGGGAAAACTCTCCCTCGAGGATGACGTTACGAAGTGGCTCCCGGACTTCGACACGCGCGGCAACAAGGTCACGCTCCGCCGGCTGCTGGATCACACGTCAGGCATCAAGGGCCTCACCGAGATGCCGGAGTTCGGCAACCTTGTCAACAACCCCCGTTTCCCGCGCGATTCGGCCTACGCGCTCATCAAGCGTTACCCGTTCGAGTTCAAGACCGGAGAGTCCCAGATCTACAACAATTCGGCGTTCTGGCTGCTCGGGCTCATCGTCGAGAAGGCGAGCGGCATGACCTACGAGGACTACGTCGAGAAGAAGCTGTTCGAGCCGTTAGGCATGAAGCGCTCCATGTACTGCAACAGCGCCGAGAACATCGAACGCCGCGCCCATGGGTACCAGGTCCTGAATGGACAGGTCCGTCGCGCCCCGACGAACGTGCACACCTGGCCATTTTCGGCGGGTTCCCTCTGCTCCACCGCCGGCGACATGATCACCTGGCTCCAGGCGTTGCATGGCGGCAAGGTGCTTTCGGCGAAGTCGTACGCCGAGTTTATCATGCCGTCGAAGCTGAATGACGGCACGGCGCTGCGGTACAGCATGGGCATCGCGGTTGGACCAGATGTGCGCGGGCTCAATTACATCGGTCACGGCGGGGCGATCGGCGGCTTTACCGCCGAAGCGGGATGGTATCCCGATGCAAAGGCGGCGGTGGTCGTACTGATGAACAGCAACGGCAACATCGATCCGGGCGCGGTTGGAGGAGAACTCGCGGCCGAATTGCTGCCGTGGACACGACCCGTCATGAAGCCGTTCACTGGTGACGCAGCACCGCTCGTCGGAACGTACAAGGGCCCGTCGCGCGGACGTGAAATGGAAGTTGTCGTTACGCAAACCGCTCAGGGCCCAGCCTTCTCCGTAAATGGCGCCCCGGCTCGGCCGCTGCCGTGGATCGATGGATTGAGCTTCCGTCAGGGGTCCACGATCGTGACGTTCCGCCAGAACGGGAATAGCGGACCGGCGAGCGAGGTGCACTTCCAGAGCAGCGGCGCCTACTACATCCTGAAGCGCAAGTGACACGGTCAATTCACTGAAGTAGAGAGGCGCGCAACGTCGTTGCGCGCCTCTTGCATTTTGCCAGAGAGTTTCGTGGCCATGTCCGATGTCACATAAATACAGCGTGACGCGAACTCACTGTCGTGGTGCACACCATCCCTGTTTCGCGTGACGTGCCTTCTCCGCATTCGGGGCTTCACGTCGCGAGCATCACGTTAGGTGGAGCACGCCACCGACAACGCCAACGCGCCAAGTTTCTGGTCCCTGCGGACTGCCGTTGCGTCGAGCATGCGGTTGCCGTCATGACAGAAACCCTGTTCCACCGAGGTGCAATTTGCCAGCGTACGACCAGGGGAAAGTCTGGACCGTCGACCCAACGCCGCAGACCACTGGCCGACCGGCCCGCCCTCGTCCCCGGCCAGGGCCTCGCCTCGTGCCCGGTCAGGTGCGTGAAGTCCCCCGTGAACCGCTCGTGCGGATGGAAGACGTGCGCGATTGGTTCGAACGAAATACCAACCTTCTGGTATGGGCTCGGCTGAGTGTCGTGGCAGCTCTGGCAGCGGCGATGTTCTGGTGGCCCTATGGCCGAAACTGCGGATTCGGGCTTTCGATGTACCTGGCCGCAACGCTGATGATCATCGTCGGTGGACTGTGGGTAGTCGCCTGCACCTGGACCGAACGCATGGCGCGCACGCACGTCGTCGCCATGGTGCTCGCGCTCTGGGGCGCAGTGATGATCACGGCACAGGTGCTGCCGCGGGTCGGTTATGCCAGGGCAGAGGCAACCTGGCTATGCCGTTAGGGACCGGATTCCCTACCCGGCATCCCTGGGGAGCCGTAACAACCGGTACACCGGATAACACGCGACGAGGATGGCGATGGCAATGGCGCTGTTTCGCCGATCCTGCACCACGACGCCGATCAGAAACGCCATGCCGCCAAGCCACGAGATCGCGGTCGTGACCGGATAACCGATGGCGCGATAGGGGCGCGGGCGATCAGGTTCCCGCCGCCGGAGCACGAATAGCGCCGAGAACGACATCACGTATTGCAGGACGAAGAAGAACGCCGCGATTGCGATCACCTGGCTGAACGTCCCGGTCACGATGAACGCGATCGCGAGCAGCGAGCTCGCGGCCAGCGTCGCCGTCGGAGTTCCGCCCGGATTCACGACCGTGGCACGTCGCGGAAAGAGTCCATCGCCCGCCATCGCATACGGCACCCGCGACGCCATCATGATGATCGGCGGGAGTGCGCTCAATCCAAGCAGGATGACGATGAGGCGGATGACCGTGCCACCGATGTCGCCAAAGATCGCGGTGGCCACCTGCCCCGCGGGGAAGGTATCGGCCGCCACGCCGCGGATGCCGAGCACGTACAGGAAACACACGACAATCAACATGTAGATGACGAACACCGACGCGACGCCGCCGAACATCGAGCGCGGAATGTCGCGGGCAGGGTCTTTCACTTCGCCCGAAAAGTACAGGACTCCGGTCCAGCCATCGTAGGAGTAGATCACCGCCTGCATCGCCAGCACGAATCCACTGATCGTCAGTGCTCCGGCGACCGTTGTCGCCTCGACGGACGCGTCGGGGACTTGTGCGCGCACATTCATGGCAAACGCTACCAGGGGCAGGCCAACCAGAACGATGACTTTGACGAGCGTCAGGGCTTGCACGGTCAGGCCGCTGGATTTGATGCCACGCCAGAGCAGCGCCGTGAAAATCAGTACGATGCCTAACGCCAGTACCGGAGTGATCCGGGCACCGTTCGGCACGAACGCGCCCGTGTATTCGGCGACGACCATGGATACGGCGGCCGCCGCCGCGCAGCTGGACACCCAGTCGCTCCAGCCAACGACAAAGCCGGCGAAGGGGCCGAAGACCGTTTTGGCGAAGACGTATTGCCCGCCGGACCGGGGCATGAGCACACCGAGTTCGGCCAGCGACGCAACGCCTAACGCGGCGTAAACGCCACCGAGGATCCACGCCAGCACGTAGCCGGTAGTTGTCGGCAATTGGCGCGCGACCTCGCTGGGCGTGCGCATGATGCCCGCTCCGATGCTGTTGCCGACGATGGCAGCGATGCCGAACCAGATGCCGAGGACCTGGAGCAATCGGCCGCGCGAGACCGCACCGGATATTGTCACGGCAGGCAGAATACGGCTGAGATTGGCACGTGGTAAGGACAATGGGCAAGGAAAGGCGGGTGAACACCAAGTCACCCGCTTCCGCCGTGGAGTGCTCGACGGATTGTATTGCCATCGAAGTGGAATGAGGGCGCGCCCGCGCCGTTTGCGTCCCGCGCCGCCGGGTCTCGCGTCGTTTGCGCTCTTCGCCGTTAGGCCAGTCGTCGCCCGGTCCTGCGCTGGGTATTGCGGTGTCAGGTCCTGCGCTGTTGGTGCCCTAAGGCTGCCCCGCCACCCTCATCGGCAGCGCGCTCGATATCGTCGAGTTGGTACCCAGTTGCCCGGTCCGACCCGAGCCCCAGCAGTAGACGACTCCATCAGTCCGTCGACCGCAGGTATGCCGCAACCCGGCGCTGAGCATGCTAAAGCGGTGGCCACCCGCCACCGCCACCGGCAGGCGCCGTCCGCCGATTGTGCCGTCACCGACAGCGCCGACGTCGTTGTCACCCCAGCACCAGGCCTCTCCCGAACTCGTCAGGCCGCAGGTGTGCGCACCTTCGAGGTACCCGCCGACTGTCAACTGCTGCAGCGTGACGCCTGACACCTTGAGCGGGGAAAAACTGTCAGTGCCCGTCCCGTCGCCCAATGCGCCATTCCTGTTTCCACCCCAGCAGTACACGATTCCGTCAGTCGCCACCGCGCAGACATGGACGCCCTTCCCGGTGACGATGGTCGCGAATTCGAGTTGTCCGGAGACGCGTTCCGGGACACCGTGTAAAAGAAAGTCGCGAGTGCCGAGGCCGAGGGCCCCCTGAGCGTTGGATCCCCAGCACCATGCGTCACCGTTGGTCGACCGTGCGCACGTGAAACCGGCATTCTCGGGCCCACCGGGCGATAGCTGGTCGAAGGTGACGCCCGTCGGTGCGTTGACCGCAACGGGTGTGAGTTGCCGGGTCCTCGTTCCGATTCCAAGCTGTCCCACGTTGTTCATCCCCCAGCACCAGGCGGCGCCCGCGCTCGTAAGCGCGCACGTATGGTCGAATCCCGCGCCGATCTGCGAAAACTTTGCATCCGTCGCCACTGCCACCGGGCTGCTCCGCGCGCTCAACGTCCCGTCCCCCAACTGACCGTTCGTGTTGCTCCCCCAGCACCACGCCGCGCCGTCGCTCGTTAGGCCGCACGTGTGCGCCCCGCCCCCAGCCAGTTGCGTAAAACTCAATCCACCGTTCACGGGGAATGGCACCAGGCCGCAGGGAAAGTCCTGGTTGGAGAGGCAGGTCGTGACGGGCGGCGGGACACCGAGCTGTCCGGCCTCACCCCGCCCCCAGCAGGAGGCGATGCCGCCGTTGGTCAGGCCGCAGGTATGAGCCCCTCCACTGGCGACCGAGGTGAAGACTGCAGCGGGGAACTTCGGGCTCACTGTCATTGTGGAGGTGCCAACCTTGGCATCAATCGTCGCCGACACCATCGCCGCGCCTGGCCCGACGGCCGTCACCAATCCGTCGGTCGAAACGGTCACGACGCCCGGAGACGCCGTCGCCCACGTTGCCAGTTGACCGGTGAGGGGATTCCCCATCCTTCCGCGGGCGATGGTGGTCAGCCGCAGGGTGTCGCCAACCACCAGCGACACGATCCCCGGTACGACGGCGACCGACTCCACACGCGCCGACGGATCGAGGGCGCCATCGTCGCCATCACAGGCAACAAGCAGTGTCAGTGCCAGCATCGCACACGCATAACCCGGGATCGGACGCATCATCTCCTCCGAATGTCGCGCGTCCGGTGCGCTTCGCGCGATGCTGCAGACATCATGAATTCGTCGACATAAGCAAGCCTTGTAAACACTCGAGCGTGAGGGCCAGCCTCACGGATTCCGCACGACCCAGACCTGCGCGGCGAAAGGCCGTCCGCCGGCACCGACGACGACACGCGTCCCGTCGCCTCGCGGATCACTCAGCGCGAACGCCCACGCACCATCGCTGACCGGGAGCTCTCGCATGCCTAACGTCTCAGACCAGATGAAGGGCCATCCCGATCCATTGCTTCGCGTGCTGAGACCCACGACCTCGCGCGCCGAGTTGATGGCCCGCGGCGAGGTACTCACTCCACCCAGCGTGGGCAAGGTGCGCGAGCTACCATCCACGAACCAGATCACACCCGTGGTGCAGCACTCGTCCTGTACGTAACCAACCAGGTCACCGGCGCTGTTCGATCCGCGGACTGCGCCCGATCGGCTGTCGAGCTGCTCAACCTGCCACGTCCCATCGACACGGCGCCAACGTACCGGTAGCCCTGCGCTGGATCCGCCCGCAATCATTCCATCGCTGTTGACAGCATAAGCAGCCGATGCAGCGCCCGGGGTCAGCGGCGGGAGCAATTCCGCGCACTGTCCGGTGCTCCACACGGTTGCCGACGGCCCGGACCGACCCACCGCGACCTGTGCCACGGCGCTGATTGCGTGTGCCTCTCCGAGTTCACCGCAGCCAAGCACCGTGTAGGCGCCGGCGGCGTTCCACAGGACTGGTCGCGGAGCGCTGCCCGGCCAGAAGTTGCCTGCCTTGTTCCCCTGATCATCGACGCCCCTGATGATCGCGCTCGTTGCCGATGCGTCCCAGGGATACGCAGTGATTTTCCACGTGCCGTTCTGCAAGGACCAGGTAACCGGGTGCATGTAACCTTGTTGATCCCAGCTGTAGCCCCCGATCAATCCACCCGCACGACTAATCGCGTACGCTTCACCGTGAACCCCCTTCTGCAGCGCTGGTAGCGCGGTGCGCGTCGCGAACTCGGTTCCGCCCCCGCCCGGGCCTCCCTTGGCAAGCGAAGGCGCATCGAGAGTGTTGGCGACCTCAATCGGTGTCTCGCTGCAGCCAGGAAGGACTACGGCGGACAACATAGCAGCAAAAACGGGCGCAAACTGCTTCATGGCGGCTCCTGCGGTTCGGCATTGGTGGGAGCGTCGTAATCGAGAGGACCACGAACGGCTCTGACCGTATGTGAGTATTTCACGGCGCGCACATAGGAGTTTGCGGATTTCAGCTTGCGGATGGGCAAAAGACGCTCTCGATTCCGTTCAATAGAGAATCGCGGACGCCAGCCGGATCGGCATGCGAGTCGCGTCGGTCAGCCAGAGCCTTTGGGTCACTGTCGGACCGTTGCCAGCCACCGGGAGGTACTGTGCGTTCGCCGTACTCGTTAGGGCTCCGGTGCCTGGCTGTCCTGGCGCTGCTTACTACCCTCGCGTGTCAGGACAACGATCCGACGGCCCCAATCATTCCTGTCCCCGCCACGGCCGGGGAACTTTCGGGCCTGTGGAGTTTTTCCGACAGCACGCTCGCCACCACGCCGCTCGAGCAGACCACGTGCCGAAACCGTGGCGTGGCCACGTTCACCGCGGGAACGTCGTTCACGAACGCCGAAGTCCGCCTGGTGGCGACATGCGTCACACCGCGCGGACCCGGTGGCATGACGGCCACGTTGGAAGGTGCAACCGTCACACTGGTCGGCGATTCGATTGCGTTCACCGTCAGCGCCTCGGGACCGACCGAAACCTGCACCTACACGGGGCGCCTCACCGGTGGGGGTTCGTTAGGCGCCGCCGGATCGGTGTCGTGCGCCAGGCGAGGCACGGGAACGTGGCAGATGACGTGGGGTCCACCCGAGCCCCCGCCCGTACGTCGGTTCGCGATGATCGATATCGGCTACGGGATGACCTGCGCGTTGGACATTGCTGGTCAGGCGTGGTGCTGGGGCGTCAACAGTTACGGACACCTTGGCGTAGGGGACGATCTCCCCCGGTTAGTCCCCGCCCCTGCCGCCGGCAGCCTGCGATTTTCGCAGATCTCGGTTGCGAGGGAGGGTCCCGTGGTCTGCGGCGTGACATCGAACGGCGAAGCCTGGTGCTGGGGAACTTCGTGGGGCGGGCGGCTCGGGGACGGGTCAGGAGCGCAGGAGGGAAAACCGATGGGTCCTGTGCGCGTCGTGGGCAATCACGTCTTTTCGCAGGTTTCCGCCGCCGGCAGTCACAGCTGCGCGATTACCACCACGGGCGAGGCGTGGTGCTGGGGAACGAACGCGCTCGGCCAACTCGGCACCGGGAACCAGACGCCGTCCTCGTCACCCGTTGCTGTGGCCGGGAACCTCAAGTTCCGTCAGATCTCGACGTATCTCTTCAACACTTGCGGCGTGACCATCACCGGAAGCGCGTACTGCTGGGGCGAAGGATGGAGCGGTATTCTCGGAAACGGGGAGAAGGTGAACAGCAACGTCCCGGTCCCCGTCAGCGGAGGCCACACCTTCGCTTCCGTTAGCGTCGGTTTGTGGATGGCCTGCGGTGTGACGACCCAAGGCGATGGATACTGCTGGGGAGAGGGTGGAAACGGGCTCGGCACCGGAACATCGCTCTACGCGTCGAGCACGCCGGTGGCCGTCACCGGCGGGATAAAGTGGAAATCGATCAAGGCAGGGGGCTGGATCGCCTGCGGCGTAACAGTGACCAACGCCGGGTACTGCTGGGGAGACAACTTTCAGGGCGCGTTAGGCGTCGGCGCCGCGGTGCGGGATGGTTCCAACCGACCCATCGCTATTGCCGGCAGCCTGGCGTTCGAGCAAGTCGTCATCGATTCTCACGGCTGCGGCTTGACGGTTGCCGGAGTCGCCTGGTGCTGGAGCTCGGGCTCGTACGGCCAGCTCGGTGACGGGAACCTCCGGACGCGGTGGGAACCGGTAAGAGTGGCCGGACAGCAGTGACCGACGACGTCGCGGCGCATGTGTGTCACCACCTGCGGGCCGCGGCTGCAATTCCCCTGCTGTTGGTGCTGTCGGCCTGCACTGACGACCAGGACGCAACCGGAGTCGCGAGCACGCTACTCGACGGTGCGGAAATCACCGTTTCCGCGATCGATCCGGATACCGTCACCGTGGATACCATCGTCACCGTGCGCCTGACCGGCACCGGGTTCACCGAGGGCGCAATCGCGACCTGGCTGATCGACGCGGCCGCGACGACCGACGTGCGCACGGTATCGACGACCTGGAAGTCACCGTCAGAACTCGAAGCGGTGGTCGCCATCTCGCCTAACGCTCCCCTGCGCGATTACAACGTCCGGATTCGCGGGAAGAAGGGAAAACAGGGCATCGCCGTTGAAAAGTTCCGCATCGTCGCGAAACCCATCCCGTTGCCGGAACCGGGAGGTTCGTCGACGGCCGTCGACATCAATGAAAGCGGCACGATTGTCGGCAACGGGAAAGATGCGGCCGGGTCGAACGTGGCCATCCGCTGGACGCCGGTTGATACGGGTTGGACGTACACGATCCTCGAAGGACGCGGCGACGCAATCGCGATCAACGATGAAGGCCTCATTGTGCGAGTCACCTTCGACGAGTTCGCGCGGTCATGGCGATCCTGGATTCTTTTCCCGTCCGGCGGTGTCGTGGATCTGGGCGCGGCGCTGGTGCGGGCAATCAGTGACGACGGCACCGTCGTCGGATTGAGTTTCGAATCGCTTTCGAAAAGCTCGGCAGCGGTGTGGCGGCGAGTGTCCACCTCACAATGGGGGGACCCTCAGCCGTTACCGCATCAAGACGGGTACTCCAACATAGACCCGGTCGACATCAACGCCCGTGGCGACATCGTCGGGTCCGCGGCCAGCGCCGGCGAATCGTTTCCGGTGATCTGGAAGTATCGGGACGATCGCTGGCAGCCGCCGGAACGTGTTGACCATACGATGCCATCGGGGGCCCGTGCCATCAACGATGATGGCGCCATCATCGGATGGATCCGGCCGTGCATTCAGTGGCTGCCTAACTGTTATGCGTCGCCCGCCTGGTGGCCGGCACCTGGTGGTCCGCGACGGGTGCTCCCGACGTTGTACAACTCGCAGGCGTCTGCCAACGCCTTGAACAATGCAAACCAGGTCGTGGGATGGGCTCCCCTGCACTATCAGGATGTCACGACGCCGCTGGCATCTTTCGTCACTCATGCGGTCATCTGGTTTCCCGGCAGCGAATTGCCTGAGGATCTCGGCGCGATCCGACCGTCGCACGTCGGTGAAGCACTGGCGATCAACAATCGTGGATGGATCGTCGGATCGATGAACGATCCCTACCGACCCGCAGAGCATGCCACCCTGTGGAAGCTTCCCGCAATTCCGACGGTGACCTCACCGGCGTCGCGCCGTTGATGCGCCCCATGACAGCATCCTTCCTGGCACCTGCCCTCGCTTCCGGCAATTCGAAGTCGAAGTATGTTGGGTATGCGGAGCACCCGCTGGGCGAAGCGGTCTCGCATCCCGAACGGATGAGCGTTTCTGTGCAGAATGTTGTCCCTCAGGTGCTGGCGCGGTTGCTTGCGGCGGACAAGGACGCCCGTGAGGACGCGTGGACGCGATTCCTGGACGACTACAGCCGGCTCCTGCTGTTCGTCGCCAGGCGCACGACGCCGAACTACGACTCGGCGATGGATGCCTACACCTTCGTGCTCGAAAAACTGCGTGAGCATGAGTTGCGACGCCTGCGCGGATATGCCGCCGACGGGCGTGGAAAGTTCACCACCTGGCTGGTCGTCGTCAGCCGGCGGTTGTGCCTGGATTATCACCGGCACCGATACGGCCGTTTGCCTGACGCGGAGGCCACGAATGAATCCGAAAGCGCCCGGGTGGCACGCCGACAACTCGTCGACCTGGCCTTCTCGACGCCCGAGAACGCGCTTGCGTCTCACGCCAACGAGGATGATCCGGAACGGGACATCCGTCGCGCTGAACTCGAACAGGCACTCGACATTGCCGTCAGCGAGCTTGCCCCGCCCGATCGACTGCTGATCGCCCTGCGGTTTCATGACGAGCTTTCTGGCGCTGAAATCGCTTCGCTGCTGCAACTCCCCTCTCCGTTTCATGTGTATCGCCGGCTGAACCATGTCCTGGGCGCCTTACGGGAACGCCTCTCGCGACTGGGAGTCCGGAGTTCCGCGCCATGAGCCGGCATACGATGCCAATGACGTGCACCGCAGCCGTTACATCATGTAATGGGAACAACATCGCACCGGCAGACTTTCGTGGCCGCTGACCACCAGCACCTCACGGCTGAGGATGTCGCCGCGTTTCTCGACCGCCGCCTGACGACGACGGAACGTCACAGCATTGAGGACCATCTCGCTCACTGTGGCCGCTGTCGCGCGGAAGTTGCTGCAGTCCGCCGCCTGGTGAAGAGCGGACCAGTGCCGCGGCAGCTTACGCTTCGCACCGGTCTCGCAGCCGCCGCCGTCATTGCCTTCCTGGCGCTGACGCTTGGCCGATTGGGATCAGGAGGGACGGAAGATCCCGTTCGCACCACGCCTTCCCTTACCGGAACCGGGTCCGAGCTGATCACGGGCCTTCAGCCGGCGGACGGGGATACCGTTGCGACCGCGCGCCCTGCGCTGATCTGGAAATCGATCGGCGGTGAGCCCGCCTATCGTGTCACGATTACAGAGGAAACGGGCAAGCTGGTCTGGACCAATACGACCACGGACACCTCCCTTACGCTTCCTCCAACGCTGCTCTTCCCGCGCAAAACGTACTTCTGGTATGTCGACGCATTGCGTGCCGATGGCCGGGCCGCTTCGACCGGCGTCCGCCGTTTTGTCGTGCCGTGATCCGCATTGCCGGCGTTAGGCTCGTTTGCATCGCCGTGGCCTCCGTCGCCTGCGGCGGGGATACTGGTTTGAAACGGTCTGCGCAGTCACCCGGCGTATCCGTTGCGACGATTGACACCACGCTGGCGCGAGCCGACTCGCTCTACCTCGAGGGCGACCTGGAGGAGGCGCGATCGATCTGGCGCGGCGCACTCTCAGCCGCTGAGTCACGTGGTGATTCCGGTGCAATGGCGACGCTCCTCACATCGCTCGGACTCGCCGCGAGGCGCGAAGCCCAATACGAGGAGGCGCGTGACTTGCTCGAGCGCTCGCTGGCGCTCAAGCAGCGACTGGGAATGCAGGGCGAGCTTTTCCGTTCCCTGAATGGACTCGGAATGCTTGCGGAGAATGAAGGGCGTCTGGCTGAGGCCACGGCGTTCTATGAGCAGGCCACGAGAGCTGCGCAGGTCACGGGGGACTCCCTCTCCTCGGCAAAGGCAGCACACAACCTCGGCCTGGTGTACGGCCGCCTCGGAGACTTCGAAGGTTCGCGCGCCGGTATTTCCGCGCTGCGGGATGTTGCACGCGTATTCGGTGACACCGTCTCCCTTTCGCGGTCGATCACCAACCTCGCAAAGCTCGAACTCGACGGCGGGGATGCCATTGCGGCGCTGGCGCTGCTCGAGGAGGTTCGCTCGCTCACCCGGGTCACCGGTGACGTGGAGCTCGAAGAGAACGCACTCGGCCAGCTGGCACTTGTCTGGGACGCGTTAGGCGAACCAACACGCGCCCTGGCCGCCCTCGACAGCGCGTTGTCGCTGGCGCGGCAACACGGCATGCGGCGGCAGGAGGGGGAAAACCTGCGCCTCCTTGGTGATCTGTACCTCGAGGCCGGTGATTTCCAGCGGGCGCTTACCTCGTATGGC
>DASRPK010000247.1:0-8735 GCA_035646395.1 Gemmatimonadaceae bacterium
CGGGCAGCGCACGGGAGGAAGCCACTGTCGCGTTCGCGAATGTGTTCGCGGCGCTCAACGCCGCCGGGTTTTCGAAGGACGACATCGTCTATGTCGACGTCGCATTCCTCGACCTGGCCGACCTTGAACAGGTCAACGCACTGTTTGCCGACCTGTTCCCGGAGGGCCGCCGCCCCGCCCGCACCGTGTACCAGGCGGCGGCCCTTCCGTACGCAGGAAAGGTCAAGGTGCAGGCGGTTGCGGTCAGGCAATCGTGAGGCGTTAGGCGCAGCGTTTCCCGGCCAGTTCGACGATCATCCGGCACAGCGCCTCCCGCCACACCAGCGGCTGCCCCGGCAGGTCCGTGCGACGCTGGGTGCGTGCCCGATCGACGTCTTCATCCGAAATCAGGCGTTGCGCGCCGAACCCGCTGGCGATAATCGGCGACCGCTGTGCCAGCAGCCCCTCGGCGCCGATTCGTACAGCCTTCCCCTCACGGTTGATCAGTGCCCCGGTGAGTTGCAGCACGGTTACGGGCATCTCGAGGGAGGTGAGCCAAGGGAGCGGCACTTCGTGTCCCGCTCCGAGTTCTACGGACTTGTCTCCACGCAGGCCCTTTTGCCTGGTCCAGTACTGGCCGACTTCGAGCGTAATCACCAGCGCATGCGACGCGCCGGCACTGTCGAGCAGCGCGGCGTTGCGGGCAGTCCAGCCCGGTGACGGCCGCTCCACGGCGAGGCGCATGGTCGTCCCCTGTCTCCCCAGGACGCTGTCCCCGCGCTCCACACAGTCCTCGCTCGCGTCGCGCTCGCAACCGAAGTAGACGTTAGGCGCGACAACTCCGCCGCCGCCGATTGCCGGCAGGGCAGTGCCACCGGCGATGGAGTCCAGGAACGCATTCATGTCGCGCAGCAGCGTCGCGACCGGGGATTCAGGCTCGTCGGACGGGTCGAACGATGCCGGTTGCGACGCGCCGCCTTGCCACGTAACCGGGAAGCGTGCGACGACCGGCGCACCGGCCGCCGACACCGAGCCGGAGTACCAGGGTGGATGTTCCAGCTGGCGGTCACCAACGCCACTTCCGAAGGTTGCACCTGTCGTGGCGCACCCGGCAAGCATTGCTGCCAGGAAGAACATTGCCGGTCTAGGCATTGAGGTCATCTCCAGTAAGAAGGGAGGCTGGCGCGTGGACGAACACGTGCGCATCAGTCACTCCGAGACATTCGAGGAAGGCACGCAGCCACGGCGACAGGCTGGCCAGGTCGCCTGACGACGGAACAGCGGCGAGTACGAGGAACTCGCGCGAAAGGGCCTGCACTGATCGCAGCACGTCGTCGCGGTCCAGCCCCGGCGCCAGGAGCACCACGACGTCACCGCGTCCGGCACGGACGTATTTCGTTTCCACGCCACCTGCGTGGACAACGCCGCGGATCACCATTCCGGGCGTCTCAGACGTGATGCCAGCCGACTGCGCGCTCATCGGGCGATCCAGGCGGGGTTGAATCCACCGCCCCATGCCGGATCCACGGTTCGCAGCCGGAGTCCGGTGCCGTCAGGCCGCAGCGTGAAGATCTCGCTGGTCCCCTGGCCGGCGACGGGCGAACCGCTGACCGCGATGTAATGACCATCGGGTGACCAGGCCGGCGTGCGCTGGTCCCCAGCGAGCGCCAGGCGCGTCGGGGTGCCTCCCTGCAGGGTAACGATCATCACGTCGTCGCCTAACGCAGGTTGCGCGGCGTTGTACCTGATGAACGCGATGCGTTGGCCGTCCGGTGCGAAGGTTGGAGTCATGTCGAACCCGGCATCGGTCGTCACCTGCCGCGCGTTCGCGCCGTCGGCGTCCATGACCCACACCTTGTGCTGCCCGGCGACGGCGCCAATGAACGCGATGCGGCTCCCGTCCCGCGACCACGCGGGATCACGCCTGTCCGTCATCGTCGCCGGCAAGGAGGCGGTGAGATTCGTGAGGCCGGTGCCGTCCACGTTGATCACGTAGAGGTCCGAACGGTCATCGACGACGTAACGAAAGACGATCTTCCTTCCGTCCGGACTCCATTCGGGCTGATCCTCGACTCCCGGCAGGCGCGTCAGCCACCGCATGTTCATGCCGTTCCGGTTCACGACATACAGGTCGTTCTGCCACTCACCGGTCCACAGAAGCTGCCTGACGGTGAAGACAAACTGCGTCCCATCCGGGGACGGGGATGGCTCGCGTGAAACGTTCCCGGCATTGAGCCGCACCGGGCTGCTTCCGTCGTTTGCGAGGGAGAGTGCGAAGATCTCCGAGGAAGGACCGGTCCACTTGTTGTACAACAGGTCGTGAGTCGGTCGCAGCGTCACGCGCAGCGTCACGGAAGTGGAAATCCCGTCGCGTGACGCGGTGATAGTCGCGACACCCGGGGCGTGTGCGGCGAGCGCGACACCCCACAAGTCGCCCGGCTCGACGCTGATGAAGTCGGGGGCACTCGAGGACCAGGATACCGGTCCATAGAGAACCTCACCGTTTGCCCAGGTGATGCGCGACGCAAATGCAGCCACCTCTCCGACCTCGAGGCCGGTCGGCCCTTCGATCTGAATCGCCGTGATCGGCGGATCCAGGACGCGTACGCCGACCGAGCCGGCTTTTCCCTCGATGATCGCACTCACGATCGCAGAGCCGGGCCGGATTGCGTACAGCGCGCCGTGGTTCACGGCCACGACGCTCGGCTTTGTCGTGTGCCACTGAATCGGCCGTCCCACGAGCACGTTGCCCTGAGCATCCAGTGCCACGGCGCTGATGGTGGTTTCACCATCCCACGCCAGCACGATCTCGTTATCGACGCTGAGTTGCACCTCAGCGACTGGCACAGGTTCAACAGGGACTATTGTCAGCACGGCACGACCGGCGTGTCCCTCACTGGTGGCGCGGATTCCAACCGTGCCGGTCCCCAATGCCGAAACCACTCCAGTCGACGAGACGGTGGCGAGCGCCTCGTCTTCAGATGACCAGGTTACCGGCCGCTCGAGTTCTTCTCCGTTCGCCGCCTTTGGTGTCGCCTGCAACGTCACCTGCGTCCCCACCGTGAGCGACGAGCTCGAGGGGGCTACCACCACCGAGGCAACCGGGATCGCAGGGGCGACGGCGTCACTGCACGCCGCGAGTACGGCAAGAAGCAACGCGGCCGCCATTTGGACCGCGCGAAGAGGAATGTGAGTTGACATGGATTCTCCAGAGGTGCGCGAGGACGTTCATCTGACTCGCGGGAGAATCTGAACTCAGCCGATTAGCAAACCGATTAACGGTCTCAAGTGATTGGGAGACAACGGATTAAACCGGCTCCGCCTTCCTCAGCCGGCTGTAGAGAATCCGGGTTTCGGGATCCGGTTCGACGCCGAGCGCCGATCGCAGCTTCTCGACCAGCCGATCGTATTGGCGGAGCGCTTCGTTCCGCTCGCCATCACGCGCCAGCGCCGTCAGCAACCTGCGGTAAACCGCCTCATTCAGATCGTCGACACGGATTGCCTGCGTGTACGATTCGGCCGCATCGCGCCAGGCGCCGCGGACAGCCGCCAGGTCGCCTAACGCGACGCCGGCATCGACGGCGAGGCGACGAAGGCGATCGCGGATATCAAGGTGCCAGTCTCCGGCATCGGCGTCGGCAAGAAAGTCGCCGCGGTACAGCAACATTGCCTGGCGCAACCGGGAGGCCGCGTCCTCGAGTTTGTCCGAAGCCTTCTCCGTCTTCAACACTCGCAACGTGGCCCGGGTCACGTCCTCGAACGTCTGCGCGTCGAACCGTATTCCACCGGCGACGTCCCGGTTGATGCGGTATCGGTCGTGATCGAACGACACCAGGTCGGCCTGGCCAAGCGCCTTCCGGACGTGGTGGAGCATCACGTGAAAGTTGTTCTTGACCTGGGTCGTCGACGCATCGGGCCAGAACACGAGTCCGATCTGGTCACGAGTGCAGCCTTCCGGATGCGCGAGGAGGTACAGCAGCAGCTCGCGCGGCCGTGCATAACGCCACGCGGAATCCGGCAGGACAACTCCGTCACGCAGGATCTCCAACGAGCCGAGCGCTCGCACCTCGAGCGCGGGGTCGGCGGTGGCTGATCGTGTGGCGCGCGCCGGTGCTTGCGGCCGTTTCCCGGGCACCGGTCGTGCCAGTTCCTCCATGAGCGCAGCCAGCGGGGTTGCACGTCCCGCATTCCACGAGGCATCGAATGCCGTGTCACCCATCGCCTCTCGCGCGACAGCCATGACCGGTTCGAGTTGCGCGCGATCGTGACCGAAGAACCGGGCGCCGATGGTTTCGCGGATGACTTCGGAAGCTCCCATGAGAAACGCGCCCCGTTCGGGGCGCTGCTGCCGGAACGAGACCAGCGCCAGCATGTGCAACGCGCGCGCCGTCCAGAAGAGCGAAGGGTCGCGGCGCAACGCGACGACGCACTCGCGAAAGAGCACTTCCGCGCTGCTGATGTCGCCCATGACGAGCTTGACGCCGGCCAGCACCTGCAGCGCAATCGCCAGTTCCCGGTCGAGGCCGTACGCGCGCGCGACGTCAACGGCTTCCTCGCCATACCGCAGGGCCTCGGCGAGGCGCCCTTTCATCGCGCAATAAGTGGCGAGGACGACAAGACAGAGGCGGAGCCCGTAGAGGTCTCCCGACGTCCGGAACCAGGCGAGGGCGCGCTGCGTGGGTGGCTCGCTGCGCTCGTCGGCGATCAGGCCCCAGGCCACACCCTGATAGGCGAGGGAATACGCTGCTCCGCTTTCGTCGCCTAACGATTTGAAGAGCGTGGCGCTCTCCTCCACCCACGGCACTGCGTCGCTGGTGTGTCCCTGCAGTGACGCGAGCACGCCGGCGCCCAGCAGCACCCGTGCTCGATCGTGCCGCGCGGCATCCGGTGCCGGAAGTGCGATCGCCCCTTCCAGCCACCGCCGTCCCTCCGACCAGTGACCGCTGGAGTACCAGAACCACCCGAGGTGACCGAGAAAACGCAGGTGCGCCGCGACGTCGTCGTCGCGCGTGCAGGCCAGCGCGACCCGGATGTTGTCCAGCTCGCGATGAAGTCGCTGCACCCAGTGCGGTCGGTCCCGCGTGATCAAATGGGGCGCTGCTTCTGCAGCCAGGTCGAGGTAGGCTTTTGCGTGGCGCGTGCACACCCGGTGGAAGTGACCGGATTCGCGCAGGCGGGAGGTCGCGTACTGGCGGATCGTTTCGAGCAGCTGGAACCGCGCCGTGCCCGAGTCCTCGCGCATCACGACCAGCGACTTGTCGACCAGCGCGGCAAGAACGTCCAGCACATCGGCAGCCTCGAGGTCCGCGTCGGCGCCCACCGACTCGGCGGCGTTCAGCGTGAAATCGCCCGCGAAGATCGAGAGGCGCTGCAGGAGGATGCGCTCACGCTCGCTGAGCAGCGCATAACTCCACTCGATGGCCGCGCGCAGGGTCCGGTGGCGCGGGACGGCGGTGCGCGGTCCGGCCGACAGCACGCGGAACGCGTCATCGAGCCGGCCGGCCAGTTCGTGGGGCGGGAGGGTTCGGATCCGCGCGGCCGCGAGCTCGATGGCGAGCGGCAACCCGTCGAGGCGGCGGCAGATCTGGACCACCGCATTGGCGTTCTCACTCGTCAGGCGGAATGCGGACTGTGAGGCCTGCGCCCGCTCGACGAACAGGCGGACCGCCGGCACGTCCTGCAGCGTGTCAACCGGCTGTACCGCGGCCTCGGGAACGGTAAGCCCGGGGACGAGCCATGCCCGCTCGCCGTCGATGCCTAACGCTTCGCGGCTCGTGGCCAGGATCCGGAGGCGCGGGCACTCGTGCAGCAGGCGTTCGGCGAGCACCGCACACGCCTGGACCAGGTGCTCGCAATTGTCGAGCACCAGGAGCATGTCACGCTCGCGCAGGGTGTCGAGCAGCGTATCGAGCGGCGGACGCGACCCGTGCTCGAGGCCCAGCGCGTCGAGCAGGTATGTCGCAAGCAGCGTCGGTTCGGCGAGCGGTGCCAGCTCGATCCACACGATGCCGTCCGGGAACCGATCCGCAGACCGCGCCGCCACCTCCGATGCCAGTCGAGTCTTTCCACTGCCGCCCGCACCCGTCAGGGTGACCAGGCGGTTGTCGCGCAGCAGCGCGACCAGCGCCCGCACATCGGCGTCGCGGCCGATGAGCCGATTGAGTCCACGGGGGATGCTGGAGAATGACATGCGGTGGCGGCGTCCCACGACAAGCAGGACTTACGTCAGCGGGAGGCCGAGGGCAGTTTATCGCACCGCGTGCACCGCCGCACCCGGTAAGGAAATGACCGACAGGCATCCTGGAGTTGATGAGACTCGCACCGGTGATTCGCCTTGGTTTCCACGGGTTGTGGCCGGCAATGGCAGCCGTCCTGTTGGCTTGTGACATGAATCAGCCACCGTCGAGCGCTTCACTGGCGATCGTCAATGCCCGCGTGTGGACCGGGGACTCGGCACGCCCCTGGGCAGAGGCGATTGCCATCAACGGGGACACCATCGTCGCCGTGGGATCATCCGCCGAGGTCCGGAAGCTCGGTGCTGAGCGCGTGGTGGATGCGAAAGGCGGCATGGTTACGCCGGGGTTCATCGATTCACACGTCCATTTCGTGACCGGCGGGTTTCGGCTTTCATCGGTCCAGTTGCGAGACGCAAAAACGCCGGAGGAATTCGTCAGGCGCATTCGCGAGTTTGCGGCAACAGTCCCTGCCGGCACCTGGATCACCGGCGGCGACTGGGATCACGAGCAATGGGGCGGAGCGTTGCCCGAACGGTCATGGCTCGATTCGATCACCCCGGAGCATCCGGTCTGGGTGAATCGGTTGGACGGCCACATGGCGCTTGCAAACAGTGCCGCGCTCACAGCGGCAAACGTTTCGGCGGCGACTCGTGATGTGGAAGGTGGAGCGATCGTGCGCGCCAATGGTCAGCCGACGGGGATCCTGAAAGACAACGCGCAAGCGCTGGTCGATCGCGCCGTACCCGAGGTACCGGAGGTCTTGCAGGATCGGGCGCTGGACACGGCGATGACGTACGTCGCGTCGAATGGCGTCACGTCGGTGCACAACATGGGCTCCTGGTGGGAGCTGGGCATTTTCGAGCGCGCCCGCGCCGCCAACCGGCTGCGGACCCGCATCTATGCGGCCGTGCCCCTCTCCACCTGGGAACGCCTGCGTGACACGGTGCAGGCGCGTGGTACGGGAGACGAGTGGCTGCGGATCGGGGCCCTGAAGGGCTTCGTCGACGGATCGTTAGGCTCGCACACGGCCGCCATGCTCGAGCCGTTTACCGACGCGCCGAACGATCGCGGGCTCTTCGTGAACACGCCCGACGACCTGTACGCGTGGACGTCAGGCGCCGACAAGGCGGGACTCCATGTCATGATCCACGCCATCGGGGACCGGGCGATCCGCACGCTGCTCGACACCTACGAACGCGTAGCGACCGAAAATGGCCCCCGTGACCGGCGCTTCCGGATGGAGCACGCGCAGCACATCGCGCCGGCGGACATGCCACGTTTCGGAGCGTTAGGCGTGATCGCCAGCATGCAACCGTACCACGCCATCGACGACGGTCGGTGGGCGGACCGGGTCATCGGACCGGAGCGGGCAAAGGGGACGTATGCCTTCCATTCGCTGATCAACAGCGGCGCCACGCTCGCCTTTGGCAGCGACTGGTTCGTCGCCCCGCCGACTCCGCTCGAGGGGATCTACGCCGCCGTTACTCGGCGCACACTCGATGACCGCAATCCGGGTGGCTGGGTGCCGGAACAGAAGATCACCGTCGAGGAAGCGTTGCGCGCTTATACGATGGGATCGGCCGTGGCGTCGTTCGAGGAGACTCGCAAGGGCTCACTGGTCCGGGGGAAGCTCGCGGACCTGGTGCTCATCGACCGGGACCTGACCACGATCGCGCCCGAGGCGATTCGCGACGCCAGCATAACGATGACTGTTGTGGGCGGGCGCGTCGTGTTTGAACGAGAATAGAGCAGAGAGGAAGCAGGATGCAGGAAGCAGGGAATGATTGAGGGCCCGGGTCTGGCGACCTCGGGCCCTCTATGGTTCGGAACGTTTCGTTCCTTCCTGTTTTCTGCTTCCTGCTTCCTCGCAGGGCTAGTTCAACACGACGACGGTGATGGCGGCGATGACGATCAGGAACCCGACCACGGCCAGCCATCGGCTCCCCGGGGCCCGGTGGACATTCGGAGCGTTCAGCGGCGTGCGAAGCTCTTCCCGCCACCGCGGGTGCCTGCGTACTTCGTCTTGAGTAATTCCCAGCATGGCCGGCCTCGTTGCAGCTGTCGTAATACACCAGATACCTGCGATCGAAGCTGCAAATGACAGGCCAGTTCGCGTCCGCGTGTAGTGTGGACGGTCTATCCTGCCTAACCGTCACAACGCGAACGCGTTGCGATATCCCAGACTGCGGGAGTAGGGAGGCGGTGGGGGCCGTCGGGGAAGCAAAAGGCGGGCAACCGAAGCTGCCCGCCTCACTTCCTGTAGCTTGCCGCCCCGCTTTAGAAGCGAACGATCTCGGCGATGGCCTGCTTGAAATCCTCGACCTGCGGCAGGGTCGCATCTTCGATTCGCGGGGCGTAGCCAACGTACGTGTCCAGCGAAGCAACGCGCTTTACCGGAGCATCGAGCCACGGGAAGCATTCGTCGGCAATCCGCGAAGCGATTTCAGCACCGTAGCCCCAGCTGACCGAGTCCTCGTAGGCGACGATGACCCGGTTCGTCTTCTTCGCCGAGGCGAACAC
>DASRPK010000248.1:0-2143 GCA_035646395.1 Gemmatimonadaceae bacterium
CCAGTGCCCCGTCTAACTGCGAACGGATCGCCACGGCCGACGTGGTCTGTTTGCCGTCAGGAAGCGTTCGCCGTTCCATTCGTGCCGACACACGTTCGCGCGCTTGCTCAATCGTGATGCCGGGACGAAGACGGGCATACACCGTGCCGGTCAGACTGCCCGTGCCCCGGCGCGAATACATGTCAGGTGGAACACGCGACGGCACGGAGACTGGTGTGTTCGCGCTGAACCCAGGCGGCAGCACCCCGATGATCGTGGCACTTTCCGTATCGAAGCGGACGGTGTCGCCGACGACGTTCTCCCGTCCCGCATAGCGGCTTTGCCAATACCCATAGCCCAGCAACGCCACGAGCGGCGATCCCAGGTCCGTGTCCTCGCGTGAGAAGTTGCGGCCGATAATGGGCGTGATCCCATGCATCGGGAGATAGTCCTCGGTGAAGTGCGACACCTGAATCCGCTCGGGCTCCGCCCCTTCGATAATGCGGCCCCGCGAGATGGCACCCAAGGTCGCCACCTGCGCGAACACATCGTTCGATTTCTGCCAGTGCCGCATGTCTTCCATTGCCGGCGTAATGCTGATGACCCTGCCGTCGGGCATCGTTTCTGCAGGGGTGAGCTCCACGAGCTGTTCCGGATCGGAATAGGGCAAGGGCCTTAGCATCGTGGCGTCGATGACCGAGAAGATAGCGGT
The DNA here is from genome assembly GCA_035646395.1 of Gemmatimonadaceae bacterium. Classification (GTDB taxonomy): domain Bacteria; phylum Gemmatimonadota; class Gemmatimonadetes; order Gemmatimonadales; family Gemmatimonadaceae; genus JABWBJ01. The sequence continues at coordinate 692 of DASRPK010000248.1, forward strand.
CGAGACCCCGATGCCAAGCGCGAGGGTCACAACCGCGACCATCGATGAACCTCGTTGCCGAAACAGCTGTCGAGTGCCGTAGCGAACATCCTGAATCAGAGTGTCCATGTCAGGATGGTAAACCATTAAAACCCCCACTGAGGAGACTCCGATGGACCTGAAAGAGTTGTTGCTGGCAGAGCTGAATCGAGAGGTCGACCGTTCGCGCAGGGCGTTAGAGCAGGTGCCCGATGACAAGTTCGACTGGAAGCCGCATGAGCGGTCGATGCAATTCGGCTATCTGATTGGGATGGTGGCCACGATTCCGTCGTGGGTCGCGATGCAGGTGACTAAGCCGGACTTGGACATCGCGCCCGTTGACGGTCCCAAAGTGCAGATGGAGCCGTTGAAAACGAGCGCTCAGCTGCTCGCGCAGCTCGACAAAACAGCCACGGAGGCTCGCGCGGCTCTCGAGGGCACGACCGATGAACACCTGAAGACGAACTGGCAACTCAAAGTGAAGGGCCAGGTGGTGATGGAAGCCCCGCGCTTCGAGATGATCCAGGACACGATCAACCACTGGGTCCACCATCGCGGCCAGTCGACGGTGTATTTGCGCCTGATGGGCGCGAAGGTGCCTGCGATCTACGGGCCGTCGGCCGACGAACAGAACTTCAGATAGTCCAGTCCGCGGGTCCTGCGCACCCGCGGACCTGTCCTTGTCCTTGTGTCAATGCATTAGCATGTGCTAGTGTGCTGACACCATGAAACGTCACCGCCCTGCCCCCGCACTCGCGACCGAATTCGGACGCCGCGAACGCCAGATTGTCGATGTCGTCTACCGGCTCGGGCGCGCCACCGTCGCGGAGGTTCGCGCTGAATTGCCCGACCCGCCTTCGTACTCGGCGGTGCGCGGCATGCTGAACCTCCTCGAAGAAAAAGGGCATCTCAGGCACGTCAGCGAGGGGCTCCGTTACGTCTACCTTCCTGTGGTGGCGGCCGAAGACGCCAGCCGTTCGGCGATGGCGCACGTCGTGCGCACGTTTTTCGCGGGGTCGGCCGCCGGCGCGGCCACGGCGCTCTTCGAGCTGCCGGATCGCAGGTGGACCAAAGACGAGTTGGATCAGTTGAATCAACTGATCAAGAAAGCTATGAAAGAGGGGAGATAGTCATGTCACCGGTTATCGTCGGCCTGCTCATTCGCGCCCTGATCCTGCTCGCGCTGGCCTGGCTCGCCGTCACTCTGCTGCGCCGCCGGTCCGCATCACTTCGCGCACTGGTCTGGACCGCCGCGCTTGGCGGCATCCTTGTGCTTCCGGTGATGGCGTCGGTGGCACCCACCCTTGATGTGCCGGTGTGGCCCGCCGAGGTTGCAGCGACGCAGGCGATCGCCGAACCGGCGACAAGGCCATCAACCACGGTGACTGATTTCCACCGGTACGAGGTGCCGCTGTCACGGGTCGCGGCGGAAGT
>DASRPK010000249.1:0-3018 GCA_035646395.1 Gemmatimonadaceae bacterium
GTTCAAGGTTCCATTCCCGATTATCGTCGTGGCTGCAGGACTCGTCGGCGTGTTGGCAGATCGCAGTGCACGGTCCATTCCGGCGGGTCGTCGAGCATTCCCGCGCTCCGACGTCGTGAACAGCATCCGCACGGCGGTTACGTGGATCCTGATCTGGCTCCTGCCGGTGGTGGCGCTTCTCCTGGCACTGGGACCGGATCACGTTTTGACTCGTCAGGCAACATTTTTCAGCAGGGTAGCCGTCGTGACGTTCGGCGGCGCGTACGCGGTGCTCGCGTACGTCGCCCAACGCGCCGTGGACGTCTTCGGCTGGCTCACTCCGGGTGAAATGCTGGACGGCCTGGGGCTGGCCGAGACGACACCAGGACCACTCATCATGGTGGTGCAGTTCGTCGCCTTCCTTGGCGCCTTCCGCAATGCGGGGACTCTGGAGCCCGTGACGGCGGGGATGCTCGGTTCACTCGTAACCGTGTGGGTCACCTTCGCGCCGTCGTTCATGTTCATCCTGGTCGGCGCGCCGTGGGTTGAACGGCTGACGTCGAACCGGAAACTGGCGGCAGCACTGAGCGGCATCACGGCCGCCGTGGTCGGTGTGATCCTCAACCTTGGCGTCTGGTTCGCGATCCACACGCTCTTCGCTCGCGTGACGGACACGACGTTCGGACCGGTCACCATTCCGGTACCGGATCCGGCAACGTTTTCTCCGCTGGTCGCCGCAATTGCGGTCCTCGCGACGATCGCGTTGTTCCGGTTCCACATCGGCATGTTGTGGGTACTTGCGGGTGGCGCTGCGCTGGGCGTTGTTGCGCGCGTAACCGGAATTGCCTGAGCCACGAGTCTCAATCCAATGCCTGCGTCTGATTCGATAACCTGGGGCGGCGTGCTGGTGCGGCTGCTCGCGTCACTCGTCCTCGTCTTCCTCACCTGGAACGCGGAAGGCTGGTCCTATTACAACTGGGCGATCCAGCCCCTGCTCGAGGGCGCGGGTAACTTTTCGGCGATCAAGTTCCTGGCCGGAGCGCTGCTCGTCGCAGCCTGGGTCGTCTTCTTGCAGGCGACGCGCCGATCCATCGGGCTCATGGGAGCCGTCCTCGTCGCGGCGATTGCCGGTGGCGTGATCTGGCTCCTGATCAGTAGCGGGATCGTCACGGCCAGCAGCGGCCGAGGACTCGCGCGCGTCGTGTTGATCGCGATCAGCGTGATCCTGGCGGTCGGCATGTCGTGGTCACACATGAGCAGACGCCTAACGGGTCAGGCGGATACCGACGTTGTCGATTAAACCGTTGTTCACGCGGAGACGCGAAGCCGCGAAGATGATGGGTGAGATCTCCGCGTCACCGCGCCTCCGCGTGAGCCCAAGTTCCTGATAAAACGACAATGACCAGCGTCGCGGTCACCCAGTTACTGGGTCGCGCTGAAGAGTTCGCGCTGCTCCACGCATTCGATTCCAAGCAGGAGTCGCTTCCGCCAGAGGCCACCTCCATATCCGCCCAGCTTCCCGTCCTTGTTCACGACGCGGTGACAGGGAATCACGATCGCGACCGGGTTCTGGCCGTTGGCATGTCCTGCGGCACGCTGGCCGGCCGGCGATCCGATGCGCTGCGCGAGCGTCTCATACGAAATCGTTTCACCGTATGGAATGTCGCGTAGCGCGTTCCAGACCTTGCGCTGAAACGGCGTGCCCGGATACACGAGCGGGATGGTGAATTCGCGCCGAACACCTTCGAAATATTCAACGAGTTCAGACTCGAGCTGGACGAGGAAACGGTGCGACCCGGATTCGGTCGGACCCACGCGCGCGCGCACCTTGGCAACTTGTACCTCGAGCATGTGCCGGTCACGAAATTCGAGCAGGCAGAGCCCGTCCTCGGTCGCGCCGGCCACGAGTACCCCAACGGGACTGTCGAATTCTCTCATGATGACCGGCGTCACGAGACCTTCCGTGCGATGAAGATCAATTCGCCGGGATATACCGTTCCATACGCACTTCGATCGTACCCGGCGTAGAGCTGGTCAACAACGAATCCGGTGCGGGCCAGCAGGTGCTCGACTTCGTAGCGGAAGAAGTAGCGCATCGTGAAGGCGTGCACACTGCGTTCCTTGCGCCCGTCAGGATGCGTAATGTCGTAGATCAATTCGAGATCGTTCACCTGTTCGAACCGATCATGGTCGAGAACCTTGAACGTCCGCTCGAGCGTCCGCCCATCGGGTAACGTCGCCGCGGGTCCCTCCGGCATTTCCAGCCCGATGGGGCGATTTGCCAGGTAGTCCAGGGAAGGGTTGAACAGGTCGAGGATGAGTCGCCCATCGGGCGCGAGGTGACGATGAATCGTCGTCAGGCACGCGATCTGGTCGTCGACGGTGAGGAGGTGCTGAAATGGACGGAAGGGAAACGTCGCCAACGCGAACGTTTTTCCGAGCTCGAACGCCCGCATGTCGCTTTCGAAGAGATGCACGAGTTGCTGCACCTTCTCCGGCTCCTGCGCGAGTTTCTCCCGGCAGCGATCGAGCATGGCGCGTGACCCGTCGAGCCCAGTGATCGGCACACCGGCACGCGCCGTCGGAATGAGAATGCGCCCGGTACCCGAACCCACCTCCAGCACGCGCCCATTTGCCGCCAGCGCCTCATCGACGAAAAACTCGATGTCCCCGCGCGTAGCGTAGGGCACGACATGGTCGTAAAGCTCAGCGACGGCAGCGTATTCGTCGTTCAATCTGGTTCCTCCCACATCCCACCTCCCACCTCCGCTATCCAATCGGACATGCGCTTTAGATAGCCTGCAAAACGTCATACCCCGTCAGTACGTAGGTCTTGTCCGCCGGAAAATCCCGGACCAACACCGCCGGATTTTCCGGCGTGATCATCGGCGCCAGCAACTGCACGGGCGTTTCGATATCGACGAAGGGGAAGGCCTTCTGCATGATCGTCTTCACCGCTTCCGACGTGATCGAGGGATCTTTCACGATCGCTGCATACGCGTGTGAAGCGCTCAACGAGCCGACGATGCGTTTCTCCTG
>DASRPK010000250.1:0-48392 GCA_035646395.1 Gemmatimonadaceae bacterium
CGCGACGGCGGTGGGGCTCACGCAATACGGCGCGAATCGTTTCGCGATTGGCGCCGGCACTCCATTCTCGAAGAAGGCGCCGATGCTGAATGCGCCGGGCATGGAGAAGCTGGCGCAGAAGGTGAAGGTGTGGTTGCAGGACTTTTTCTAGGGTGCGGAGGGTGCGGGGGGTGCGGAGGGTACACCGGCGCGAAGCGCGACCTCTTCAGCTTTTGCCCTTCGGTTTTCGAAGTGCCTCTACGAGGCGGCGAAACATCCGACGCATCTGCTTCAGATGCTCCTCGATCGTCGTTAGGTCCTCGCTCCCCAAGAACGAAAGCTCCTGACACACTTCGCTGAGCGCTTCGACTTCGTACAGCGAGCCCCGAGCGATGGATAGATGATTCAGGTATTCGCCGCGTGTAGCGCGACCATATCCCTCAGCGATGTTGCACGTAATTGATACGGAAGCGCGACGCATCTGCGACGTGAGACCGAATCTCTCATCGGGCGGCAGCTTTCGCGTAACGCGATAGACCTCCGATACGAGTACTAAAGACTTTTTCCAAACCTCGAGATCTCGATAGGATTTGAGCATTTGTGGTGGGTTGAATTCGCACGAATGCTGTCGGCGGCCGTCACGCGGCCGTCACATGGGGCTCTTCGCACCCTATGCACCCCCTGCACCCATTGCACCCTTCTAACCATCACGCGTCACAGTTCTTAGGAACATGTTTCCATGTGGAAAACTATTTTGGCTCGCAACCACTTGTGGCTCCGTCACTAAGGACACAAGTCAACATAGCCTTTGTGGGGAAACGGCATATATTGCCTCCCGTCGTACGGGCGGAAGAGACAGGGTGACGGTCGGAAGGCGCTTGGGCGGAAAGCGCGGGCCGGCGTTGCCCCGTTTCCGCCGACCCGCTTTGGGACCGTCCCCCAACGCAGTGGAGCCACGCGCGCATGATCTTCGAGTTCGAAGAGACCCCACCCCAGAACGCCCGCATGAAGGTCGTGGGTGTCGGCGGCGGCGGCGGGAACGCGGTCAATCGCATGATTGACGAACACCTCGAGAGCGTGGAGTTCATCTCGATCAACACGGACTCACAGGCGCTTCTCGCCTCGAAGTCCGACGTGAAAATCCAGATCGGGAAGAAGCTCACGCGGGGACTCGGCGCCGGCGCCCGACCCGAGATCGGGCGCCAGGCGATCGAGGAAAACCGCGAAGAAGTGGGCCGTGCCCTGTCCGGGGCCGACCTGGTCTTCGTCACCTGCGGCATGGGGGGCGGCACGGGAACGGGCGCCGCGCCCGTGATCGCGCAACTCGGACGGGAAGCCGGGGCGCTTACCGTTGGCATCGTGACCAAGCCGTTCCTGTTCGAAGGCCGCAAGCGCATGCGGCAGGCGGAGCAGGGCATCGTCGAGCTGCACCAGCATGTCGATACGATGATCGTCGTGCCTAACGAGCGGCTGCTGGCGGTGGTCGGGAAGGGCATCCCGTTCCAGGACGCCCTCAAGAAGGCGGACGAGGTCCTGCTGCACGCGACGCAGGGCATCTCCACCCTGATTTCCCGCACGGGGCTCGTGAACGTCGATTTCGCCGACGTGCGCACGGTCATGATGAACGGCGGCTCCGCCCTGATGGGAACCGGGATCGGCCGGGGCGAAAACCGGGCCATGGAGGCGGCCCAGCAGGCCATTTCCAGCCCGCTCCTCGACAACATCTCCGTGGCAGGTTCCACCGGCGTTCTCCTTAACATCACCGGCGGAACAGACCTCACACTGGGCGAGGTTACGCAAATCTCCGAAATCGTTCACGACGCGGTCGGCGATGACGCGGAAATCATCTTCGGCGCGGTGAACGAGCCAGCGATGCAGGGGGAGATCCGTGTAACCGTGATCGCAACAGGATTCGATCGTCAGATCGATGCAGGGTTGGTCGGGAATTCCACTCGTGTGTCTTCCCAGCCAGCAGTGGCGGTTCAGCGCAACGTGATACCAATCACGCAGCGGAATCCGGGACGGGCGGCGGTAGTACCGCGACCGGTTGTTCCTCTGGCGGACGGTGCACCACGACGCGTTATTCCGCCCTCTGTGCCGCAGCAGCGCGCGGAGCCTGAGATGACCGACATGGATATCCCGACATTTATTCGGAGACAGATGGATTGAAACCTTGGGCCGCTAGACTCATCACATATGGCGTTTCCGGTGGCCTGGCGGCCCTTGCGATCGCTTTCATCCGTCCCCTCCCCGAGCGTACCGGGAGGCCCCTGGCGGATGTAGCGGGGCTCGCCGCGTCATGGGAAGAACGCGTCGATTCCATCTCGAAGGGCGAGACGCTGGGCAAAGTGCTGGAACGTGGCGGCCTCACGGGGCCCCACATGCTCAAGGCACTCCATGCCATGTCCACCTCCAGGGTCCTGAACCCCAACCGGGTTCGTGGTGGCATGCGGATCTCCTTCGGCGGTACGACCGCCGATTCCGTGCCCCGGCAGGTGAGCTTCCAGGTTGATGTCGACCGCGTGCTGCGTCTCGTGCGCGAAGATTCCGGCTGGACGGCGCGCGTCGATTCGATCCCATGGGTGACCGACACCGTCGTCGTCCGCGGACAGATCACCGAGAACCTCTACGAAGGCCTGTATTCGGCCGAGTCGGACCTGTCCCGTTCATCGCGCCAGGAACTGGCCTGGTCCGTCGCCAACATCTTTGAATTCCGGATCGACATGAGCCGCGACGTCCAGACGGGCGACGCGTTCACGGTCCTGGTGGAGCGCCGGCAGCTCCCAAACGGGGTCTCGCGCGTCGGGGATGTCCTGGCGGCTACGTTCACGAACGGTGGCGCGACCGTCGAGGCGATCCGTCATGAGTTGGATGGCAAGGCCAAATATTACGACCAGCAGGGGAAGTCGCTGGCTGCGAACTTCCTCCTGGCGCCGCTCGAATTCCGTCGCATCTCCAGCAACTTCGGCGGACGCCGGCACCCGGTGCTCGGAATCTTCCGGAAACATCAGGGCACCGACTACGCCGCGGGTTCCGGCACACCGGTGCGCGCGATTGGTGATGGCATTGTCATCGGCGCCGGCTCTCGTGGTGGATACGGCAACGTGATCGAAGTGCGCCACACCAACGGAATCGTGACGCGGTACGGGCACCTGCGCGGATTTGCTAAGGGCGTGCGTGGTGGGACCCGTGTCGCAATGGGTCAGACGATCGGCTACGTCGGCATGACGGGATTGGCCACCGGGCCGCACCTGCATTTCGAGGTGCTGGTCAATGGCGTCGCCCGCAATCCGCGCACGACGTTGCAGGCGAAGGCTGGGCCGCCGCTTCCGACTACTCAACGGGCTGAGTTCGACGCGCTGAGGGTGCGGTATCTGGCGATGATCGAGCAGCAGGGTAGTTCGCGCGTTTCGGCACTCAATGTGAATTAGAACCAGCGATCAGCGAGTAGCGACAAGCGAATAGCAAGCGAGCAGCGAGCAGCGAGCAGCGAAGCAACGTCGACTCGGCGCCCCGTAACAGGGGCGCTTTTGTTTTGCCTGTTGATCGCGATCGTGGATCGCGACTCAGGTGGTTCAAAGAGGGGCCGCCGTTGTTCCTTAGCCTCGCTCATCGCCGCTCGCTAGTCGCCGCCCGCTTGCTGCCCCCTGGTCGCTAGTCTCTGCTCGCTGCATCCCATCGCGGTTCCAAGGATAGTATTCCCCGCATGTTCATCTGGATCGCGGCACTGATCGCCGGCGTGGCGGCTGTTTTGCTTGTTTACGGACTGAAACCGGGACGCGGACTGACCCTGGTGTCGGCGGCGTTACGGTTGACCGCTATTACTGGACTGGTGGCGCTCATCCTGAATGCCGCGCTCGGGGCCGCGCGGCCCGCTCCGGCCATCGTGGCGCTCGACGTTTCGGCCAGCTGGATCCGGAACGGTGATTCCGCACGCTTCCACGAGGCGCTCGCGCGAGCACGCGACGAAGCGGCCGGCGAACTGCTGCTTTTTGGCGACTCGACCCGCGTCGACGGTGGCTCTGTTGCCGCGACCGACGATGCCTCACGGATCCGCCCCGCGGTTGAGCGCGCGATGGCGGAAGGGCGTCCCTTGCGGGTGTACACGGATGGGGAGTTGGAGGATGCCGAAGCGCTCGCGCCACTGGTTGGCGGATCGGGCATCGTGGTGCTCCGCGCTGACGATGCCGCCGACCTTGCCATCGCCGACCTGCGGGTGGTCCGGGCGACCGTCGGCGGCGACACACTCGACGTGGATGTCGCGCTGACGGGGAGTGTACGCGGTGGTCCGCCCTCGCGCCTGACGATCACCCTGGGCGACCGGACGGTGGCGACCGTGGCCGTTGATTCCGTCGGTCCATACGGCGAGCGGATCGTGCGCACGCGGGTGCCTGTGCCTAACGTGACAGGCACGATCGTCATCGGGGCGTCGGTCGCTGCCCCCGGTGACCGCACGCCCGCCAACGATTCGTTGGCGGTGGCGGTTGACGTCATGCCGGGGGCGGGCGCGGTGGTCATCTCGACGGCGCCAGACTACGACGTGCGCGACCTGGCGACGGTCCTCCGCGGGACGGTGCTGCTGCCCACTCGCGGCTTCTACCGCGTGGCGCCAGGCCGGTGGCGCGAGGAAGGTTCGCTCAACGAGACGACCGAGGCCGAGGTTCAGCGTGCGGCGCGCGAAGCGCCGCTGCTGGTGCTGCATGGCGACACCGGGATCTTCGGCGATCCGCGCCTATTCGCCCGCGGCTCGCTGCTGCTCGTCGCGCCACCGACGACGCCGGGTGAGGAGTGGTACGCCACCGGCGCGCCCACCTCGCCCATGGCAACGGCATTGAGCGGCTCGCCGTGGGACAGCCTGCCGCCGCTCGAAGTCGGCGTGGTGACGACCCCCGGCAACTTCGAGGTCCTCGAAGCGAGACGAGCGCGGCGACTCGAGCGGCGTGTTGCGGCACTCGGCTGGGAGCGCCCGAAGAGAATCGTCGTCGTGCCGGCGTCGGGATTCTGGCGCTGGCGATTTCGCGGCGGAGCACCGGCTGCGGCGCACTCCGCGTTCTGGGGCAGCGTCATCGACTGGCTCGCCGCCGAACGCGCCGACAACCGCGCAGCCAGCCCGGCAGACGGCGCGGTTCGCGAAGGGCAGCCCGTACGCTGGCGTCGTGGCCAGCCCACTGACACGGTTGTCCCCGTCACACTCGTCAGGCGCGGCACGACGCAGCAGGATTCCGTCACCGTCCACTTCAGCGGTGGCGCCCTGTTCGCAGAAACGCCCGCGCGGCCGGCCGGAGTGTATGACATCACGACCCGGGGCGGCTCTTCGGTCCTGGTCGTGAATCCGTCTGCCGAGGTCCTCCCCCGCCGTCCGACCGTGATAGAGGGCGACATCGGGACGGGCGAGGCGCTGACCGATGCGCCCAGACTGCGTGGAATTGGATGGATCTTCGCGATCGTGATTCTGTCGTTATGCATGGAATGGATAATCCGCAGAAGGCTTGGACTGCGATAACAAATACGGCTGCGTGCTGATTGCTGATTGCGGCTGCTGCACGCGGCGTGCTGGTGCTGGTGCTTTTGAATCGTTGCTCGCTAATCGCTAATCGCTGATTCTTCTCCATGCCTTTACTTCGTAAAGCAGGCGATGTCCCCCATCGCACACTGTGGCAGCGTATCAAGGATGTCGCGCTGGCCGACGTCAACGTGCTGGCGCGCGGGGGCGTCAAGGCGGGCTCGATCGATGCACTCGAGGAGCTATTGCTCGAGGCAGACTTTGGAGTGCCGGTGACGCTCCGGCTCGTCGACGAGGTGAAGCAGGTCGCGATGCGCGGGACCATCAAGACCGAGACCGAGTTCCTCGCCGCGCTCCGCCACCATATCACCGCGGCATTGAGAACCGGATCGTCGGATCCCGGGCTCACGTTCAGTGCCGACCGCCCAACCGTCATCGTGGTGATCGGCGTGAATGGTGCCGGCAAGACGACGTTCATTGGCAAGTTGGCGGCGCGACTGCGTAAGGAAGGAAAGAAGGTGATGGTCGCGGCGGCGGATACGTTCCGCGCCGGTGCCATCGATCAGTTGAGGGTGTGGGCAGGGCGCGTCGGCGCGGACTTCATCGGAGGCCAGCCCGGCGGAGATCCGGCCGCCGTCGCGTACGATGCGATCGACGCGGCCACGACGCGCGGTGCTGACGTCGTCATCGTCGACACCGCCGGACGGCTTCATACGAGTGAGAACCTGATGGACGAGCTGAAGAAAGTCGTGCGCGTGATCAAGAAGCGGCGCCCCGATGCGCCTCACGAGACCTTGCTCGTCCTCGACGGTACCATTGGCCAGAATGCAGTGGCACAGGCGAGGACTTTTGCGGCCGCGGTGCCGATCACCGGCCTGGTCGTCACCAAGGTGGACGGAACCGCGAAGGGAGGCATCGTACTCGCGGTGCATGAGGCGATCGACGCCCCCGTGAAATTTCTCGGCACGGGAGAACAGGCGGCGGATCTCGAGCTGTTCGACGCTGAGGCGTTCGCACGCGAGGTGCTGGAGACGTAGTGGCGGCACCAGCGAGCTCGCGACTCTATCTCGAGATGCCCGTGCAGTTCCTGAAGGGCGTCGGAGAACGTCGCGCGGACCTGCTCAAACGCCTGAACATCCAGACCGCCGGGGACCTGTTGTACCACGTCCCACACCGGTACGACGACGCGAGCACCATCACGCCGATCGCTTCCGTTGACGTCGGTCAGGAAGTCACGATCATCGGACGGGTGGTCTCGAAGGGCATACTTCCCACGCGGAAAGGCCTGCGAATCTTCCAGGCGGTCCTGCGAGACGAGTCAGGCATGATCGAAGCGGCGTGGCCGGGGCAGCCGTTCCTCGACCGCAGCATCCAGAAGAACGATGTGCTGCTGATCAATGGACCCTGCCGGTTTTTTCACGGCCGTCAGCTGCAACCGCGCGAGTGGGTGAACCTCGGCGCCGAGGATCCCGGCAGCGCGGCGGGTCGCGTGCTGGCGGTATACCCGGCCACGGAAGGGCTCACCGTTCGCCAGCTACGCGCGATCATCGAGCAGCACCTCGACGCACTGTTACCGCTGGTCGAGGAACACCTGCCTGACGAGTTGCGCACTGCGGCGGGACTGCCGCGCATTCACGAGGCACTGCGCGCAGTGCATCGCCCGACCAGTGTCACCGAGGCGGAACACGGGCGGGCACGGCTGGCCTTCGACGAGCTGTTTTTCGTCCAGATACTTCATCGCCGCGCGAACAGCGTGGCCCGCGCCCCTCGCATCGGCACGACATTCGAGGTCAAGCGGACGCTGACCACGCAGTTGAAGGAGGCGCTGCCGTACGCGCTGACTGGTGCACAAACGCGCGCCATCCGTGAAATCTTCGCCGACATGAGCTCCAGCCGGCGCATGCACCGCCTCCTGCAGGGTGACGTTGGCAGCGGCAAGACGGTTGTCGCCGTGTTCGCGTCGTTGCTGGCCATGGAGAACGGCTACCAGGCCGCCATGATGGCGCCCACGGAGCTGCTCGCCGAGCAGCATGTGCGGACGTTAGGCGGGCTGCTCGCGCCATTGGGGATTGCGCCGTTGCTGGTGACGGGAAGTCTCGGTGCCGCCGAGCGTCGCGCGGCGGACCACCGCCTCGCCGCCGGTGACCCGCTCCTTGCCGTCGGGACACACGCGCTGGTACAGGAAGAGACAAAGTTCGGGAAGCTGGGTCTCGCGATCATCGACGAACAGCACCGCTTCGGCGTCGAGCACCGCGCGGCACTCGGTGAAAAGGGGGAACGCCCGGACACGTTGCTCATGAGTGCGACGCCCATCCCACGATCGCTGGCCCTCACGCTGTACGGAGACCTCGATGTCAGCGTGCTCGACGAACGTCCGCCCGGCCGGCAGCCGGTGACGACGCTGCTGCGCAACGCTTCGGCGCACGACAAGGTGATGGCGTTCCTGGACCGCGAGCTGGAGAAGGGGCGCCAGGGGTACATCGTTTATCCAATCATCGAGGAGTCGGAGAAACTCGCCCTGAAAGCGGCGACCACGATGTACGAAGAACTCGCGGCCGGTGTATTGAAGGGCCGCCGGCTGGCACTCCTGCATGGCCGCATCGGCGCGGAAGAGCGGGACCGCATCATGCGTCTATTCCGGGATGGCCAGATCGACGTGCTCGTGGCGACCACCGTGATCGAAGTCGGGATCGACGTGCCTAACGCCACGGTGATGATCGTAGAGCATCCGGAGCGGTTCGGGCTCTCGCAATTGCACCAGTTGCGCGGACGCGTCGGCCGCGGCGCGGAGGAGTCGTTCTGCATCATGCTCGGCCGCGGCGGCCCGGACTCGGCGGCACGGCTCCAGGTGCTCGTCGATACCGACGACGGCTTCGAGATCGCGAGGGCCGACCTTCGGCTTCGTGGCATGGGCGACCTGTTCGGCGAACGACAGAGCGGCCTTCCCATGTTCCGTGTCGCGGACCCGATCCGTGACGAAGCCCTGAACGTGCAGGCCCGCGAGGCGGCGACAACCGTGATGGAGAAAGACCCAGACTTGAAGGCGCCGCAACACCGCGCGCTGCACAAGGTGTTGAGGCAGCGTTATGCGCGGGCGATGGAGCTGTTCAGGGTCGGATAACTTCAGCGACTAGCGACCAGCGAATCGCTCCAGCACCCAGCTCTCAGCTCTCAGCTCTCAGCGTCTCTATCGCTCTCTCGGTATCGGCAGGTTAGAAATGACGATCTGCCCCCAGGACACGCCGAAGAGCAGATAATTCCTGGTGACACTACGCGTCCCGCTCACGCAGACGCGACAGATTTCCTCGTGCAAGGGGCCTGTCCCGCCCACGACACCCGTGAGGAAGAGCGACGCCTCGCCGCCGGCAGCCCCTGATGCCACTGCGACCGTGGGCACCCAGATCGCGCCCGACGATCGGCTCCCTGACGTGCTGCCGAACGCGATTCCCTGTTGAGTGAACCACCACACACGGCGTTCGCCCACCTGGCGTCCGAACTGAGCGTAAGGCATAACGAGTCTGGGACGCGCCCCATGCACCGCGACGCCCACGCCTGCGTCGTACGGTCCGAAGCGATCGCGCGGCAATTCGACGTACGCCTGCCAGATCGGCATCGCGAACCCGGTCCCTACCGATACGCGCAGGCCGACGCCGTCTTCGGTCGCCGAGGTGTCGCGAATCGAGAGTGCGGCGTTCATGCCGAAGGTGGGATGCATCCGGACCTGCGTCGGCGGCGCCCCCGGAACCAGCCCCTGATCCTCTGACACGTACATCCCGAGAGTGGTGATCACGCTGAACCCGGATCCGACGCGCGTAGGGTGCGCCATCGCCGGGTAACACCCCGAACCGGCACCGATGACCGTCGCCAGCGAAATGGTCGCGAACATCCGTGGGCATGCGTTAGGCACCGTGGCCGTACGCGACATGATTACCTCCGGTCGGGCCGATAGGGTGTCATCAACGTAAAGCTGATCGATGCGCCGACCATTACCTTCGTGCGCATGGCATGACCGTCACACGCGAAAAAGCAGGGGCCTTCCATTGTATGCTGTCCTCCGACGACGGCGCTCAAAAAGAGAGAGGCATCGCGATACGCTTGGTGTCGGACAATGCCCACGGTCGGCACCCACAGGACTGCCAGGTTCGTGGAATCAGAGTATGTCGCGAACAACACGCCGTTCCGGACAAACCAGGACATGTCCTCGCTCTCATAGCGCCCGAACTGCAGGTACGGAGTCCACGAGGTGAGGGCGCCGCCGTGGCCGGCGATACCGAATCCCACGTCAAAGTCCCCGAACTGATCGCGCGGCAATTCCACGTACGCCGAAGCCCCGAACCCGCTGAATCCCCCGGAGGCGGCCAGTCTCAGACCCGGTCCATCGAAGCGAGACGTATCGCGAACGCTCAACGAGGCCTCGAAATCGATCGACGGCAGCACAACGTACGTTGCCCTGCGGGGCTCGCCGGTTGAATCGGTCACCAACGCCAAACTGGTAAAATTCGAGAGCTTGAACCCGGGGTCTACTCGCGTGGGGTGCGCGAGTACTGGAAAGCAGCCCGTGAGACCAACCAGGCCAGCGAGCAACGTGTGGTTCCGCATCAGCGTCAGGGACACGGCGCCGGACTTTCGCCCCGACAGATCAGCCGGTGGACCCCTGCATGGACGCACCTGTCGATGGGCGCCGAATGACGCGAACCGGCAGCCGAATCTCGAACGTCGTGCCCACACCGACGCGGCTCTCGACGCCGATGCTCCCGCCGTGCGCAGTCACGATGCTCTTCGCAATCGCCAACCCGAGACCAGCACCACGTAGCGCGAGTGGGGCCTGCGTATCCGCCTGGTAGAACTTCTCGAAGATGTGCGGAAGCTGATCGCGCGGAATACCGGCGCCCGTGTCGCTCACCGCCATGCGGACCTGATCGCCTTCGCGACCGACCGTGAGCGAGACCCGTCCGCCCTTGTTCGTGAACTTGAAGGCGTTCGAGAGCAGATTGCCCAGCACTTCGTTGATGCGAACCGGGTCCCACAGCACCTCGTGTGGAATGTCGCGATCGCTCTTGACGTCGAAGCTCACTTCGCGTTGCAGGGCGAGTACCCGGAAGGCGCGCTCGAGATCGCCGAGAAACTCCGCGAGCACGAGCGGTCGTATCTCGAGCTTGCCGCCGCCGGCATCGAACCGGCTGACATCGAGCAGCTGCCGGATGAGACGTGAAAGCTGCTGCGTCTGACCCACGAGCGTGGACGCAATCTCTCGCTGCTTCTCGGTCAGCTCGCCGTACACGTTTTCCTGCAGCAGCTGCAGGTAGCCGAGCATGACGTTCACAGGCGTCTTGAGCTCATGTGTCGCGATGGACACGAATTCGGCCTTGAGCCGGTCGAGTTCCTCGAGTTGTGCCGCCATCGATCGGAAGCTCTCGGCAAGGCGGCCGAACTCATCGCCACGATCGCCGCTGATGGCGAGTGGACGCTTGAAATGTCCCTCGGCGACGGCGCGCATTCCCGCGTCGAGTTCACGAAGCGGCGAGCTGATGGATCGCGTCAACCAGAGTGCAACGCCGAAGGCGATGAGGATCGCAATGCCGAGGGCACCCAGCGCGAGAACGGCGGCATCCTCGGTACGTACAGCGAAGGCCTCGACGAGGTCTTTGGTTCGGGCCTCCATCGCATCGCCTGTGCTGTCGAGGATGCGATCGACCGTGTTGAGCGACGGGGAAATCACGACGTCGATGATGGAGTCTCGACGAACTGCGCGATCCGCGCGCGCAAAACGAAACGCACGGGGCGCCTGCTCGACGACGCGCGCGACCGCCGAACGGATCTGCCCGACTGTTGCGATCTCCGTGAGCTGTGCCAGCGTGTCGGTCTGGCGCGAGAGGGTCGTCAGCGCCTCCTGGTACTGCCTTTCAGAATCCTCGCCCGGTGTGACGGCGAGATAGATCGTCTGCTGGAGCAGGTCGTCGTGCACGGCGCGCATGCGCCCCAGCAACAGCGTGGCCGCATACTCATTATCGCGCAGCCGCGTGGTGTCGTCCTGGAGGTCCTGGAGCGCACGCAGTGACAACACGAGCGGCGCGACCAGAACGATCGCGATGCCGAGGATGCCGAGGTTGAGCCGACTTTGTAAGGTCATTAACTGACGCGGAGTCCTGTGTGCCTACTTGCTGGAGCCGACTACCTTTCGTGCTCACTTTTTCCCGCTTGCAACGCGTGCCAGAAACCTCGACGATCTCGAATCTAGCCCGACACAGCGGTTCCACCGCGTCCGTTCGTGGATGGGTTTCTCACCTTCGTTCTTCCGGCAAGATCGCCTTCATCGTGCTGCGCGACGGGACGGGGCAGCTCCAGGCGGTGCTTGTGAAGTCACAGGTGGCGCCGGAGGTCTGGGAATTGTTCTCCCAATTGACGCTGGAGACCACCATATCGGTAACGGGCGACGTTCGGGCGGAGGCCCGTGCGCCGGGGGGTTACGAGATGGGGGTCACACACCTCGAGGTGCTTGGGACCAGCCCGATCGACTATCCGATCCAGCCCAAGGAGCACGGAATCGACTTCCTCCTGGATCACCGCCACCTCTGGCTGAGGAGCCCCAGGCAGGTCGCCATCCTTCGCGTCAGGCACGAAATCGAGCAGGCAATCCACGACTTTTTCTACGACCGCGGGTTCATCCACGTCGATACGCCCATCCTCACGGCGGCAATCGGCGAGCGGAGTGGCTTGTTCCAGACCGAGTACTTCGATGAGGGCTTTGCGTATCTCGCCCAGACGGGGCAGCTCTACGGCGAGGCCGCCGCGGCGGCGCTGGGCTGCATTTACACCTTCGGGCCCACGTTCAGGGCGGAGAAATCCAAGACACGGCGCCATCTCAGCGAGTTCTGGATGATCGAACCGGAGATGGCGTTCTACGACTCGAACGACAACATGCGCCTGCAGGAGGACATGCTGGTCCACATCGTCAGGCGGGTGCTGGAACGGCGGCGTCCCGAGCTCGCAGTTCTGGAACGCGACGTTTCCAGGCTCGAACGGATCCAGGGGCCATTCCCGCGCATCGAGTATACGGAAGCGGTATCCATCCTTCAGCAGAAGGGGAGTGCGATCACCTGGGGCGACGACCTCGGCGCCGAGGATGAATCACTGCTCGTCGAGAGCCATGTGACGCCAATTTTCGTCTGCAATTATCCAAAGCAGGCGAAGGCGTTCTACATGAAGGAGAATCCGGCCGATCCGAGAACGGTCTTGTGCGACGATTGCCTCGCGCCCGAGGGTTACGGAGAAATCATCGGCGGATCGCAGCGGGAAGACGACCATGACAAATTGCTCGAGCGCATCAAGGAAGAAGGTCTCCCGCTCGATGCGTACGGGTGGTACCTGGACCTGCGGAAGTACGGCACGTTCGTGCACTCAGGATACGGACTCGGACTCGAACGGACGGTCGCCTGGATTTGCGGGACGCCTCATATCCGGGAGTGTGCGGCGTTTCCGCGCATGATGAATCGGCTTAAACCCTGAAGACGGGTAGACGGGTAGACGGGTACACGGGTAAACGGGCAGGTGAGAAAACAACATGTCTATTGCTGCATCATTCCTCGAACGTTCGCGCTATTACCTCTGTCGCGAATACCCAACGAAGATCAGGGCGGCGGTTGAGGCCATGCCGGCCGACCGGTTGTGGTGGAGACCTAACGAGAACGCGAACTCGGTCGGCAACCTGCTGCTGCACCTGTCCGGCAACGTCCGTCAGTGGATGATCAGCGGCGTCGGCGGCCAGGCGGACGTGCGCAAGCGAAACATGGAGTTCGCCGCGCGGGGCGGTGCGGATGCTGCAGGAATGCTCGACGGTCTCGACACCACCCTGCGCGAGACGGACGATGTCCTTCGCGCGCTGCTCCCCAGCGAATTGCTCGAGCGTCGCGTGATCCAGGGCCGCGAGACGACCGTAATGGAAGCGGTGTACCACGTGGTGGAACACTTCGCCGGTCACACGGGGCAGATCATCTGGATCGCGAAGATGTCCGCGCCGGGCCACGTGAAGTTCTACGAGGACGGCGATGGAATAGCGACGCCGTTGTTTCTCGGCGAGGGCGAATTCGAAATGGGAACCACAAGCCCTCAAACCGCAAAGGACGCCAAGGAACGCGAAGGTAAAGTTCTATAGGTAGTTCTTCGCGGCCTTTGCGGCCTTTGCGGTCCAGTCTCTCCGGTTATTTCGGCTCGCCTTCCTTAACTTCGTCCCACAGGGCATCCAGGGTCTTGAGCCCGGCGCTTGGCACATCGATGTCACGCTCGGACGCCAGTCGCTCAATAGCAGTCCAACGACGAACGAATTTCTCGTTCGCCTTGTCCAGCGCGAGCGCGGCGTGCACGTCGCACTTGCGACACAGGTTCACGACAGCGAAGAGCAGGTCACCAAGTTCCGCTTCCAGCGCTGCCTGACGAGTCGGATCCGGCGCGCCGCCAGCTGGCAGATGCGCACGCACTTCCGTTAGCTCTTCAGTCACCTTTGCGGCTGGGCCTTCCACGTCCGGCCAGTCAAAGCCAACGCCGGCCGCGCGATCCTGCAGCCGGTGCGCGCGGTGCAGTGAAGGCAAGCCTGGCGGCAGCCCGTGCTCGAGTGATACGCGTTTCCGTGCCTTCATCTGTTCCCATGGCACTTTCTCCCCACCCTCGTACAGGTGTGGATGCCGGGCGCGCATTTTTGCGATGAGCCCAGCGGCGACATCGCCGATGGTGAAGGCCTGCCGCTCTTCGGCGATCACGGAGTGAAAGAGGACCTGCAGGAGCACGTCACCGAGTTCCTCACGAATCTGCGGGTCTTCTCCCAATCGGATCGCCTCATCGAGCTCGGCGGTCTCTTCGACCAGGTAGGGGCGCAGCGACTCGTGGGTCTGGGCCGCATCCCACTCGCAGCGGGCGCGGAGATCGCGCATCATCGCGAGCGTATCTTCAAGCGTAGCCTTGGGTTGCATAGTCTCACCGGGTTCGCGTATACTACCCGCCCCTGAATCGGAACGTCAATGCGGCACGACCAGAGGCGGGCCTGGGTTGAGGTCGACCTCGGCGCGCTGCAAAGAAACGCGTCACTCCTCGCGCAGCGTGCGCGCGTGCCGCTGCTCCCCATGGTCAAGGCAGACGCGTACGGCCTCGGGGTGGAGGCGGTCATCTGGGCGCTGGAGCAGGAGGAGCCGTGGGGGTACGGCGTCGCCTCGGTGGCCGAAGGCACGCAACTCCGATCGTTAGGCGTGACGCGGCGGATCCTCGTCTTCACGCCGTTGCTGACCGAAGATTTCGACGAGTGCCGGATCAACGACCTGACGCCGACGCTCGGCGACGCGATGCGCATCAGCGCGTGGCACGCATCAGGCGGAGAACCGTGGCATCTCGGTGTCGACACCGGGATGAATCGCTCTGGGATACCATGGGACCGGGTGAGTGAACTGAAATCCCTCCTCACCGCCACACCGCCCGAGGGCATGTTCACGCACTTTCATTCGGCCGAGTTGAACGACGGATCGCTGCAACTGCAGCAGCAGCGATTCC
Organism: Gemmatimonadaceae bacterium; assembly: GCA_035646395.1. Classification (GTDB taxonomy): domain Bacteria; phylum Gemmatimonadota; class Gemmatimonadetes; order Gemmatimonadales; family Gemmatimonadaceae; genus JABWBJ01. Next base: position 15,017 of record DASRPK010000250.1, read on the forward strand.
GCGATGCATTGGCCGAACTTCCGGCGCGTCCTCAACTGCTGCACGCCGAAAACAGCCCCGCGATCGAGCGACAGTCTCCGTCGCCGTGGGACCTGGCGAGGCCAGGGGTCGCGCTGTATGGCGTCGGTGGTGGAGCAGGGTCGCGTGTCACGCTGGAGCCGGTCGCATCTCTTCATTCCAGGATCGTGGAGATCCGGGAAGTCCCCGACGGCGAAACGGTGAGCTACGACGCGACCTGGAAGGCCACGGGGTGGCGGCGCATCGCCACGGCAGCTGCCGGTTACGCCGATGGGGTTCGCCGCAACCTGAGCAATCGAGGCTTTGCTCTCGTCAACGGGACACGTGTTCCGATCGCCGGCGTCGTGACGATGGATATGACGATGCTGGATGTCACCGGCGTCGATTGTTCAGTGGGCGACGTCGCAACGTTCATTGGACGGCAGGGGGACGCGGAACTTTCAATCGGGGACGTGGCCGCGACGGGAGACCTGTCGCCTTACGAGGTCCTGGTTGGTCTCAGTCTTCGTGCGACTCGCGTTTACGTGGACGGTGACGCGTGACGAAAAGGGCAATCGTGATCGTGCTCGACGGCGTTGGTGCGGGAGCCGCTCGAGATGCCGCTGAGTACGGGGACAGCGGCAGCAACACGCTCGCGAATGTCGCCACGGCGGTTGGAGGCGTCGCGCTGCCCGCGCTCGAGGCGCTTGGCCTGGGGAAGGCGCTGCGCGTTCCGGGGCTTCGTGACGACGTCCGTGCAACAGGAGCCTGGGGCGTGATGCATCCCGCGTCGCCGGGGAAGGATTCAACAACAGGCCACTGGGAGATCGCCGGACTGCACCTTGACCGACCGTTCCCCACGTACCCCAATGGGTTTCCGCCAGATGTTGTCGAGGCATTCAGTAGCGTGACAGGGCGGCCGGTCATCGGAAACGTTGCCGGCAGCGGTACCGCGATGATCGACCAGTTCGCGCATGAACACGAGCGCACTGGCGCGTGGATCGTGTACACGTCCGCTGATTCGGTTTTTCAGATCGCGGCGCACGAGGAGATAATCCCTCTCACTGAGTTATACGACGCGTGCCGGAAGGCGCGGGTGCTGCTCACACCTCCGCATAACGTGTCGCGGGTGATTGCGCGCCCGTTCGTCGGAGAAGCCGGTGCCTATCACCGGACTCCCAACCGTCGGGACTTTTCGCTCGACCCGCTGGGTGAAACGCTGCTCGACGCGCTGGCCGCAAGCGGAATCGATCGTAGCGGGGTGGGGAAAGTGGACGACCTTTTCGCCGGACGCAGCATCTCGTCACATCACACCCGGGATAACGCCGAGGGCATCGCACGGATCCAGGAATGGATCGAGGGGAGAGGCAACCCCAATGTGTCTCACAGTGGGTTCCTCTTCGCCAACCTTGTAGATTTTGACCAGTTATACGGGCACAGGAATGACGTCGCGGGGTTCTACGGGGCGCTTCGGCAGTTCGATGCGGCACTGCCGGGTCTCCTCGCCGGGCTCCGCGACGGTGATTTCCTGGCCATTACGGCCGACCACGGCAACGATCCAACGACTCCATCGACGGATCACGCGCGCGAGCGCGTGCCCCTGCTGGTGACCGCGGGCGCCGGAGGTCGGGGAATCAGGGCAGTGAGCCTCGGCGAACGCCCGACGTTTTCAGACCTTGGTGCAACGATCGCCGAGTGGTTCGGCATCGGGTTTCGCGGTCGCGGGACCTCGTTTCTTCAGGAGATCATGGCTTGAACCCTACGCGTGATGCGGGAGATGCCAGCGCGGCTGCCTTGGCCGCGTTGCAACACGCGTACGCACCGTATTCGCATTTCCGCGTCGGTGCGGCGCTGCGCGCGACCGATGGCACCGTGGTCGCGGGATGCAACGTGGAGAACGCCGCTTTTCCCGCCGGCACCTGCGCGGAACGCGGCGCTCTTGCGGCTGCGGTGGCAACCGGACATCGCGACTTCGACCTGCTCGTGGTCGCGACCGACGCCTCGGAACCCACGCCGCCGTGCGGTATGTGTCGTCAGGCGCTGGCCGAATTTGCCCCGCGGCTCGCGGTGCTCGCCATTACCACGGCAGGGAGGCGCGCGGAATGGATTCTGAGCGAGCTCCTGCCGCAACCGTTTACTCCAGCATCACTCTCGAATACATGATGCGTCGTTCCGGATGGTCGCGTTGACGTCGCCCGCGCGTTCTCCACTCGTCAGGCGGCCGCACCTCGTGGTGCTGGCGTTCATAGCGGCGGCAGTCATTGGCGCGTGCACGGAGGACTTTCAGGGCGGAGCGGCGTGTCCGGCGCTCTGTCCGGAACAGAACGTGACGGTGTTCGACACCGTCGTGGATCCGGTGGTGGTCGACACCACGATCTCCGGGTTCCCGACGCACGGCACCGAGCAGGAGCTGCTGCTTGCGCGCCGTGGTGATACGGTCGACACGCGGCCCGTGATCCGGTTCGACTCGTTGCCGATCTATTACAACCCGGGCGCCAGCACGGGCGATACGGTCATCCAGGTGATTGACAGCCCGTACGTGAAGTTGCGGATCAACAAACCCGCGTCGCGGTTCACGGAACCCGTGACCTTCGAGGTCTTCGACGTCGACACGACGACGGGCGATTCGGCGTTTGCGGCGCAGGACACCTCGACGGCGATCGAAAAGTTGTTGTTCCGCCCCGATCGCCTGATGGGATCGATCACCTTCGACACCGCGCAGATCACCGATTCTATCCGGATTCCGCTCGACAGCCTGAAGCTCCTCGACAAGATCGTGAACCAGAAACGACTGCGGCTCGGGTTCCGGGCCACCAGTACGGGTCCGGTGCACATTCGCATCATTGCCTACGAGGGCGGAGAGCCGGGGCTGGTGCGATTCTTTCCGAGCGCCGACACGGCGTTCAGGGCGCTCACCGTCTTCCCGCGATCCGTCGTCCCACGTTCGCAGCCAACACTCGCCGCGGACCTCACGGACTACGTGCACGTGTTCCAGCATCCACCGGTGCCGGATGGCACGTTCCTCTCCGTTGGCGGAGTGCCGGGACGGCGGACCATCATCCGGTTCGATATTCCCTCCAGGATCCTCGATTCGTCGAATGTGTTGCGTGCGACCCTTGAACTGACGCAACGGCCGGTGTTCAGCGTCGATGATACGGCGAAACTCACGCTCTATCCGCTCATTGTCACGGCCGGGACGGGGATCACTGACCTGGGCCGGTCCGCGTTCCTGACCAATGCGCCTAATGCCGGCTTCGACTCGGTGCTGCTGGCGCCGCGGGACAGCGGGGTGAAGCAGATCGAGATCGTGAACGCATTGCGGGCCTGGGGCCTGCCGGTGTCGAAGTCGTCGCAGAAGGCGCTGGTGCTGCGCGCGGGGCCGGAATCAGTGGACCCGCGTTTCGTGTCATTCTTCTCGAGTCGTGCCGCGGCACACCTGCGGCCACGGTTGCGCATCAGCTATTCCCCCGTTCGGAGCTTCGGTATTCCATGATGCGCCGTCTCTTGGTGGCCGTCGCGCTGCTGCCGGCGCTTCCCGTTGCGGGAAGTGCGCAGGGCACGATCAGCACACAGGGCTTTGGATATCCGACCGGTGGCCTGAGCACGCGCGCCGCTGCGGCTGGCGGCGGGTTCGGGGAGTTCGACTTTTCGTCAACGCGCAATCCCTCGTCCACGTTAGGCTGGGGACGGGGCGGGCTGTATTTCCAGTACGAGCCCGAGTTCCGGCGCGTGACCGCCGGCCCCGTGTCGGATAACACGATGACCGCGCGCTTCCCGATATGGATGGCGGGCATGCAGCTCGGGCCCCGCGCCATGGGGACCGTGACGGCCTCGACGCTGCTCGACCGCACATGGGCCACTCGTATCCGCGGCGGCCAGATTCTCGGGCCTGATTCGGTTGGCTACGAGGAGCGGGTGGAGTCGACCGGCGCCATCAATGACATCCGCCTTGGTGTCTCCTACTCGGTCCGCACGAACTTCTCGGTAGGCGTCGGGTTGCATGGGTACACCGGCGAGAATCGGATGAACCTCACGCGCACGTTCGATGACAGCCTGCGCTATGGAACGCTGATCCGCGATCTCACGATCGGCTACCTCGGGAATGCCTTTTCACTCGGCGCCACCTGGAGGCCGACCCGGCAACTGGCTCTGGCCGCGTCCATGCGCTCGGGCGGCAATCTCGACGTGCGTATCGCCGACACGGTCGTCGCGAGCGGTAGTCTGCCAAACCGCTTCGGGGCGGGTGTGCGGTACGACGGATTTCCGGGGACGAGTTTCGCGATCTCGGTCGAGCGCACGCAATGGTCGAGTCTCGGCAAGCTCTCGCAGACATCGCTGGTCGCCAATGATTCCTGGGAGATCGGCGCTGGGATCGAGTCTGCCGGCCCGAAATTTCGCGCTGTGCCCACGCTCATTTATCTCGGCTATCGCCGGCGTGACCTCCCATTCTCCATAAATGGCGAAGTGGTGCCGGAAACATTTTATTCGGGCGGCGCCGGTATTCCGATTGCCGGGCCCCGGGTAATCCTGGACATGGCGATCCAGCGCGCGACGCGCGGACCGGTGACGGGCGTGTCAGAGAAGGCGTGGATTGTCAGCCTGGGGTTCACCGTCAGGCCCTGACGATGTCGGACGGCGAGCGCCTCGCGTTCGAGCAGATGCTCGTCCACAACCTCAAAGCGCCGTTGACGGGGATCCTGGCGTCGTTGGAGATGCTCCACGACGGTGACATGGGGGCATTGAACGAGCAGCAACGCGCGACGGTGAGCGCCATCCAGTCACAGAGCACGGAACTCGGGCGGATGATCGACGAACTGCTGGAGCTTGGCCGAACCCAGTCGAATGCGTTCGTCGTTCAGAGCGTTCCCGTGGACCCGAGGGAGTTTCTCGACGGCGTGCGGGCCGACTGGCAGAACCGCGTTCACGTGACGAGTGTCGTGTCTCCGGACGTGCCCGATGTACTGGCCGACGCCACGATCCTGCGCCGTGTGTTCGACAACCTCCTCATGAACGCGTCCGTCCATGCGGGCCAGAACGTGTCGGTGATTTTGCAGGCGGAGCAGTCGGGCGACTTCGTGCGCTTCACGGTCGCCGACGACGGACCCGGCGTTCCGGCAGACGAAGCCGAGCGGATTTTTGATCCCTTCGTCACGCTCGACTCGTCAGGCTCCCGGCGCACACACGGGTTGGGACTCGCATACTGCCGCGCGGCACTGGCAGCGATGCGCGGAACCTGTACTCTGGTCCCCTCCGATCACGGGGCGTTGTTCGTGGTCCAGTTGCCAGCGGCCACGGTGCTTACTCGTCAGGCGCTGGAACAGGATCAGTGAAGGTCTACCTTCGCACGTTCGGCTGCCGCGCCAATCAGTACGACAGCGAACAGGTGCGGGCACTGGTGGAGCGATCCGGTGGCGTCATTGTCGAGGATCCATCGGAGGCGGACACCGCGGTGTTCAACAGCTGCGCGGTGACGTCGGAAGCCGAAGTGGAATTGCGGAAGAGCATTCGAGGTGCGGCGCGAGTGAACCCTGGACTGCGGACCGTGGTCATGGGCTGTGCCGCAGCCCTCGATCGGGGCCGCCTGGCCGAGCTGCCGACGGTCGCCGGTGTCGTAGGTGGTGGGGATGCGTCGGAGGTCGCGAGGGCCATCGGGCTCCCACCGGCCCCCGGTGCGCTCGTGGGGATGCAGCACGGGACGCGGGCGCTGCTGCGCATCCAGGAAGGGTGCGACGAACATTGCACCTTCTGCGCGACCACGATGGCACGGGGCGCCAACCGGTCGCGCCCGGCGGACGATCTGGTCGCGGAGTCGCTGACCCTGGCCGCGCATCACCCGGAGATCGTGCTCACCGGCATCCACATCGGGACGTGGGGCAGGGACATCGAATCGACGTTAGGCGCGCTGGTCCGTCGCCTGGTGCGCGACGTGCCGAAGGTGCGCTTCCGCCTGTCGTCGGTCGAAGCCACCGAAGTGGACGACCAGCTGCGCGAGCTGTTCGGCGAGCCGGCGCGGTTGGCGCCCCACCTGCATGCGCCGCTGCAGTCGGGATCGGATCGCGTGCTGAAACGGATGGGGCGGCACTGGTACACGTCGTCCACGTATGCCAGGGCGGTGGAGCGCCTCGTCATGGATCACGACGTGTTCGCGTTAGGTGCGGACGTGATTGCGGGATTCCCGGGCGAAGAGGAGGAAGACCATCGGGTGACGATGGAGCTCGTGAGGGCGCTTCCGTTCACGTACCTCCACATCTTCCCGTATTCGGCGCGGCCGGGCACTTCTGCCACCAGGCTCGCTGGCCAGGTCGACGGCAACGTCGTTCGGCGCCGGGCAGGCGAGTTGCGCGCGATCAGTGAACAGCTGTCACAGGCACACCGCGAGCGGCGACGGGGAGGGTCGGCCGATGTTATCGTCATCCGCGGGGATCGGCTCCAGGGCCTGACAGAGGATTATCTTCAGGTCGACCTCGAGGGGCCGCGCCTCCCGCGGGGGTCGAGGGTTGCCGCCCTGCTTTCCGAACGCGACGACCGACTGGTCGCCATTCCAGCCTGATGACCGCCACTCCGACGACGAAGGGCAGCGTGTACGTGGAAACGTACGGCTGCCAGATGAACGTGAGTGATTCCGAGCTGATACTCGGACGGTTGGCCGCGGACGGATATTCGGAAGCCGCCGCGCCGGAAGATGCGGACGTCATCCTGCTGAACACGTGCGCGATCCGCGATCACGCCGAACAGCGCGTGCTGGGGCGGCTGGGCGAGTTGAAAGGCGTGATGAAGCCGACTGCGGTGGTGGGTGTCACTGGGTGCATGGCGCAGCGCATGGGACCTGCGCTGCTCGAGCGCGCCCGTCACGTGAGCCTCGTGATCGGGCCGGATGGATATCGAGCGCTTCCCGCCCTACTGGAGCGAGCCCGCTCTGGTGAACGTGCGATCGAGACGACCTTCGATCTCGAGGAGCATTACGAGGATTTCAAGGCACGACGCTTTGATCGTGTGAAGGCCTGGGTGCCGGTACAGCGCGGGTGTGACTATCGCTGCACCTATTGCATCGTGCCGACGACGCGAGGATCGGAGCGCAGCCGCAAGCTGGTCGATGTCGTGCGCGAAGTGGAAATCGTCGCAGCCGAGGGACTGACGGAAGTCGTCCTGCTCGGCCAGACCGTGAATTCCTACAACGACGGCGAGTACGACTTTGCGGCGCTGCTCCGCGCCGTCGGCAATGTCGACGGGATCCGGCGCGTGCGATTCACGAGTCCACACCCGAATGACTTCTCCGACGCGGTGATCGCCGCGATGAGAGAGGTCGAGACGGTCTGCGAGCATGTGCACCTGCCCATGCAGTCCGGATCGAGCCGGGTGCTGCGGCGCATGCTTCGTCGCTATTCACGCGAAGGTTACCTGGAATGCGTGGACCGGCTGCGTGCCGCCATTCCAGGCCTCTCCCTGACGACGGACGTCATCGTCGGATTTCCGGGCGAGACGGAGGAAGACTTCGCCGAAACCCTGTCCGCGGTGGAAGCGGTTGGCTTCGACGACGCCTTCACGTTCAAGTTCTCGCCACGTGAAGGGACACCTGCGACGCGCTTTCCGGAATCGGAGACGGTGCCTGACGAGGTGGCGACCGAGCGGCTCGCCCGACTGATCACCGTGGTCCGCACAAACGCCCGGCGGCGCAATCTTGGCTTGCTTGGCCAGCGGCGAGAAGTGCTCGTGGAGCGGACCGCACGTCGCGGTGAGCTACTCCAGGCGCGGTCGCGCGACTTCAAGACCGTGCTGATCCCCGGCGCCGAGTCCCTGATCGGCCACTACCTCACCGTGGAATTGACGGGGACGACCGGGTCGACCTTTACCGGTGCCGTCGTCAACGAGCGCCAGCGGCTACCGGTGGCTGGCTGAGGGCAGGGGTCAGACCGGGGTCAGACCGGGGTCAGATTGGAATCTGACCCTGGTCTGACCCCGGTCTGACCCCTGCTGTGAAGGAATGTGAGCAGCGTCACACGCGCGGTTGCTTGACCGCAGTTGCGACTTACCTCCTGACTGCCGGGGCGTCTTAAAAGTGAGCCCGGCTAACACCCGCCGGGCCAGCGTCGCGGGCAATGCAAAACCTTCTCGAAGAATCCGTTCAGGAAGTGTTCGTCCGACTCCGGGACCTGGAGGCGGGATATTGTCACTGCTCGAAATGCCAGGATGATGTGATCACGCACGCCCTGAACCATGCTCGGCCCCGATACATCTCGGGGAGCGGTGTCGGTTCGGCGGTCACGCGAGTGGCGTTGACCCGGGACCAGGCCCAGGCCGAGGTGGCGGTGCTGGTTCTCGAGGCCATGCGCCGTGTCCAACGCAATCCACGGCATGGTCCCGAAGCCTTCGTGACGGCGCAGGGAGGTGCCGTGCGCTGACGATGAGGGCGCGTGGTGCCACTGGTCATGCAGGCGTACATCGCGGTCGCCGCCGGGCTCCTGTTGGGGTCGGGCGGCGAAATGTTTTTCTGCCTCGCGGGGTCGGGATTGGTCGCGGCCGGTGCGGCGTGGAAACGATCGATCGAAATTGGCGCACTGGCCTGCCTGACGATTGCCGGCGCAGTCACAGGGTGGAGTACGGCGACCGCCGACGAGGCGTGCGCGGTTGCGATTGAACGCCAGGGCTTCGCCACCACGCGGCTGCGTGAGGACGCGAAACCCCGCCAGACCGCGCGCGGAACAGCGTTAGGCGACGGGTGCCGGGTGCCGGTGCGTTTGCGCGTCACGAGTGGGATTGCGGCAGCCGGAGCGCGCGTACACGTGCGGGGGACGGCCCGGCGAGAAGGGCGGCAGGTCGTGTTCAGCGAAACCAGCCTGCGTGTTATCGACGGTCCCGGCATGCTCGCGCGCTCGAGGACCCGCGCCGGAGACATCATCGACCGCCTGTATGGAGCGCAGGCCCCGCTGGCACGGGCGCTGCTCATCGCCGACGAGCGTGATATTTCGCGCGACGTACGCCGTCAATTTGCCGACGCCGGCATCATCCACATGCTGTCGGTGTCGGGGCTACACGTCGCCGTGCTGGCTGAAGGTGTCGTCATCATCCTGATGATGATCGGCGCGTCCACACGCCGCGCCGAAATCGTTGCCACGATAACAATCAGTGTCTTTGTGCTGTTCGTGGGCGCGCCATCACCCGCGGTGCGATCGGCGGCGATGTATGCCGCAGTCGTTGCCTCGCGAAGATTTCAACGCCCGACGTCTCCATGGGCGCTGCTGGCGCTGGGCGCCGCGTTGCCGTTGATCGAGCCGAGAGTGGTGAACGAAATCGGCTATCACCTGAGCGTGGCGGGCATGGCGGGCCTGATCGCGAGCGGCAGGCTCTCGCGCCGGCTGCCAATGGACCGGGTGCCGGAATGGGGAAGGCGCCTGACGAGGGAAACCATCGCGACCATCATTGCCAGCCTCGTGACCGCGCCCATCGTTGCCTGGCATTTTGGTCGTGTGAGTCTCGCCGCCCCTGTCACGAACCTCGTGGCGGCGCCGCTCTTCGGGCTGGCGCAGCCTGTCCTGTTTCTGACGCTCGTGCTGGCGCCGATACACGCAGCGGCTTCTCTCCTCGCCGACGGCGCGCGGGTCCTGCTCCTGGCGATCGAAAAAGTCGGCGCGTATGGAGCAGCAATACCCGCATCGGCGCTCGATGTACAGCCGACCGCGGTCACGGCGATCCTGATCGCGGCCTCGTCAGGCGCGCTGCTCACGGCATGTGTCTCACGGCACTGGGGCCGGCCGGCGCTCGTCTGTAGCTGGGCGATCGGGGCAGCGCTCTGGTGGCCCGTGGTGCGGCCGGCCGGCGATCGCCTCGAGATTCACATGATCGACGTCGGGCAGGGCGATGCGATCGCGCTGCGCACGCCACGATGGCGATGGATCCTGGTGGACGCAGGTGATCAATGGCGCGATTCCGATGTTGGAGAACGCATCGTCGCGCCGTATTTGAGACGAAAAGGCGGGACGGTCGCGGCGTTTATCCTTTCGCATCCCCACGCTGACCATATCGGGGGCGCGGCCTCGATCCTGAAGAAGGTTCCCGTCGGCTTCGTCTGGGACGGTGGCTATCCCCAGCCCAGTAGTGTGTACGACGACGTGTTATCGGCGGCGCGGTTGAAGGGGGTCACATGGCGTGTTGCGCGCGCCGGCATGCCGATCGAGATCGACGGCGTGAGGCTCACGGTGCTGTCACCCGATTCGGTGGAGATTGCGAACGCGCCTGACGCGAACGCCGCGTCCGTTGTGGTGATGGCGGAATTTCGCGGCGTCCGGATCCTCCTGACCGGTGACGCCGAACGCGACGTGGAGGCGCGATTGGTCGAGCGATTTGGCGCAAACCTCCAGGCCGACGTGCTGAAGGTCGGCCATCACGGAAGCAAGACCAGCACGACCGCGCCATTGCTCGATGCCGTGCGCCCGCGTATCGCCCTGGTGAGTGTCGGAGCCGGGAATCGCTATGGGCATCCGAGCCCCGAGGTCATGTCGGCGCTGCGCGCGCGCGGAACGCAGGTGCTGCGCACGGACGATGCCGGGTCGGTGATCGTGGCCGTCGATGGAAGCGCCCAACTCCATGTTGCGACCGACGAAACGCGCTGGACGCTACGCCGTTTGCGACCGCGGGGACGATCGGGAGGGTGATTCGCCCTTGCATGGGTTTTGCAACACGGATCAGTTTCTAAACGCCGCTTCTCACCCGAGCCAGGGCCGCCCGTGGTCAAGCACACCGCGACCTCAGTTGTCACAATCGAGCGCTACATCATCGAGCAGGAAAAGCTCTACCCCGAAGCGACGGGCGAGCTGTCCGGTATCCTGTACGATGTCTGCCTGGCGGCGAAGATGATTTCCAGCAAGGTCCGTCGCGCCGGGCTCGTGGACATCCTGGGCGCACTGGATTCGCAGAACGTCCAGGGGGAGATCCAGCAGAAGCTCGACGTCTTTGCCAACGAGATCATCGTGAAGGCGATGGATCACACCGGCCGGCTGGCGGCCATGGCGTCGGAAGAAGAGCCGGACATCATCCCGATTCCCGACGAGTTCAAGTGCGGGAAGTATGTCCTCCTGTTCGATCCGCTCGACGGATCGTCGAACATCGACGTCAATGTTCCTGTCGGCACGATCTTCTCGGTGTTGAGGAAGATCACGCGCGGCTCGCACGGGAATCTGGAGGACATGCTGCAGCCCGGTCGCCGCCAGGTCGCCGCCGGCTACGTGCTGTACGGGTCGAGCACGATGATGGTGTACACGACGGGGCAAGGCGTCCACGGCTTCACGCTGGATCCGTCGATCGGGGAGTTCCTGCTTTCGCATCCGAACATCCAGATCCCGACCCGCGGGCGGTACCTGTCGGTGAACAACGGTTACGAGCAGTCGTGGGACAGCAAGGTGACCGCGTTGATGCGACGATACCGCGGCCTGGATGGTTCGCAGAAGCCGATGAACGAGCGCTACGTCGGTTCGCTCGTCGCCGACTTTCACCGCAACCTGACGGGGGGCGGCGGCTTGTTCGCGTATCCGGCCAACACGCAGAGCCCCCGTGGCAAGCTGCGCCTGCTGTATGAGGCGAATCCGCTGGCGTTCGTGGTGGAAGCCGCCGGCGGTGCGGCTACAGACGGCCGAGCCGATATCCTGAACATCATGCCCGACGAATTGCACCAGCGCACGCCCCTGTACATCGGCAGCAAGGATGACGTCCAGACCGCGCGCGAACTGCTGAAAGATGCGGGAGACGGCCAGCGCGTAGAGAGGCGGAAAAATCCGCAGTCGTGAATCGTGAATCGTTATCCACGATTCATGGATCATGAAAAGTGATTCGGCCACCGATCCGTCCGCCGCGACTTTTTCCGCGGGGTCAGACCTCAGGTTCCTCCCACTCCCACATCCCACATCCGGTTTTCGCCCGTACCTTTCGCCGCATGAGTTCGAGCGAAAAACGCACGCCGTCCGGCATTCCCATCGCCCCAGTATATCGGCCCGATGACGTAGCGGGCACCTACGACTCAGCGTTAGGCGATCCTGGGAGCTTTCCGTTCACGCGTGGTGTCCAGGCGAACATGTACCGCGGGCGCCTGTGGACCATGCGGCAATACGCCTGATTCGGCACGGCCGCCGAGACAAACACCCGGTTTCGCCAGCTGCTCGAGGCGGGGCAGACGGGCCTCTCGGTGGCCTTCGATCTCCCGACGCAGATGGGAATCGACTCCGATTCACCACGTGCGGTCGGTGAAGTGGGACGCGTCGGCGTGGCCATCGACACCGTCGATGACATGCACACGCTCCTCGAGGGCATTCCGCTCGATAGTGTGTCAACCTCGATGACCATCAACGCGACGGCCGCGACCCTCCTGGCGATGTACATCGTGGTCGCCGAGGAGCGTGGCTTCGGCCGTTCGAAACTGTCTGGCACGATCCAGAACGACATCCTCAAGGAGTACCTGGCGCGAGGGACCTACATCTATCCTCCCGGCCCGAGCCTGCGGTTGATCACCGACACGTTCCGCTTCTGCGCGGCAGAGGTTCCCCAGTGGAATCCGATCTCGATCTCGGGATACCATATCCGCGAGGCAGGAGCGACCGCCGTGCAGGAGCTCGCGTTCACGCTCTCCAACACGATTGAATACGTGAAGGGAGCAATCGAGGGCGGACTCGCCGTCGACGAATTTGCGCCCCGCCTCTCGTTCTTCTTTGCGGCGCACACCGACTTGTTCGAGGAGGCGGCAAAGTTCCGCGCCGCTCGGCGCATGTACGCACGCCTGATGCGCGAGCGCTTCGGCGCGTCGGACGCGAGCTGCCGGCTGCGCTTTCACACCCAGACCGGCGGGGTCACCCTCACGGCGCAATCGCCACTCAACAACGTCGTGCGTGTCACGATCCAGGCCCTCGCCGCCGCACTGGGAGGGACGCAGTCACTCCACACGAACGGGTACGACGAGGCGCTCTCCCTTCCGACGCGCGAAGCGGCGACACTCGCGCTGCGCACGCAGCAGATTGCCGCCTACGAATCCGGAGTTGCGAGCACCGTCGATCCGCTGGCTGGGAGCTACTTCGTCGAGTGGTTGACCGATGAGCTGGAGCGGGGCGCCGTCCAGTTGATGGCGCGCATCGACGAGTTGGGCGGTGCGTCGCGTGCAATCGAGAGTGGCTTCCTCCATGATGAGATTGCCCGCAGTGCCTACGCTCATCAGCTCCGCGTAGAATCCGGGGAAACCACGATCGTTGGCGTCAACCGCTTTGCCGATACCGGAGAAGAAGTGTCGGTGCCAAGGCCCGACTACGGTCGCCTCGAAGCAGACCAGATCGCGCGGCTGCACGCTCGTCGTGAACAACGGAACGCCGATTCGCTTCACAGTGTCCTCAACGAAGTTCGTGAAACCGCGCGAGCCTACCGCGATGACACAAACGCGGACCGACGGCCGTCGCTGATGCCTGTTATTATCGAGGCGGTGCGGGGACGAGCGACCGTTGGAGAGATCGCAGACGTGCTGCGCGAGGAGTGGGGCGCGTTTGTCCCGGCGTGAAGCTGAGACGGTACTTGAGCTCCCTCGCAAACCGCTTTAGTTGCTCCAGACAAGTCAGTAACTTGTAACGACTTGCAGTCCCCTGTCCTGCTTCCTGTTTCCTGTTTCCTGTTTCCTGTTTCCCTGGTTAATCAATGCCCACGTACGAATATCGCTGCCCCAGAGGCCACGAATTCGAGCACTTCTTTCGCACGATCAGTTCCGCCGAAAGCAGCATGAAGTGTCCTGAATGCGGCGAGGTGTCTGAGCGCAAAATGTCCGGTGGTTCCGGGCTCCTCTTCAAGGGCTCGGGCTTCTACATCACGGACTACGGCAAGGACGGAAAGAAGGATCAGCGCAAAGCGGCGGAGTCAGCGAAGGGCGAAGGCGGCTCGTCAGGCGGCGAAAGCGGCTCGAAGTCGTCGAGCGACAAGTCGTCGAGCGACAAGTCGTCAGGCGAGAAGTCATCAGAGAAGTCGTCGGGCGACAAGTCGTCGTCAAAAGGCTCGGGGTCGAGTGACTCCTGACGCGATCATTCGCGATGCGCTGATCGAGGCGGCTCGCGGACTCGGGGCTGCAGGCCCCATCGAGCCGGTCGTGGAACGCCCCCGCGATCCCGCGTTCGGCGACTGGACAACCAACCTCGCCATGACGCTGGCGCGGCAGCTGCGCCGCAAGCCGCAGGAGATTGCGCGCGAACTCATCGCCGGCATGGATGTGCAGCGCGCCGGCGTTCGGGAGGCGACTGTCGCCGGGGCGGGGTTCATCAACTTCCGGCTCGATACAGGAGCCGCGGCTGGAGGGCTGGCGCGCGTCATCGCGGCCGGCGAGCGCTTCGGCCGGCATAACGAGGGGCAGGGTGAGGCCTTCAACGTGGAATTCGTGTCGGCCAACCCGACCGGGCCGCTCCACGTGGGACACGGGCGCCAGGCCGCGTTAGGTGACGCCATCGCCTCGCTGCTCGAATGGAACGGCTGGGCCGTGACACGCGAGTTCTACTACAACGACGGCGGGGGACAGATCCAGAACCTCGCGCTGTCTGTCAGGGCGCGATTGATCGAGCGTCTTTCAGGCAAGCTCGAGATCCCCGAGGGCGGCTATCACGGCGAATACATCCGCGAGATCGCCGCCGCCTACGCGGATGCCCATCCTGACGATCCGCGTGGCGACGACCTCGAGCGCGTCCGCACGTTTGCGATCAGGGAATTACGCGAGGAACAGGATCGCGACCTGAAGGCACTGGGCGTGCGCTTCGACGTCTATTTCCTCGAGTCGTCATTATACACGGACGGCAACGTCGACGAGACGGTGCGGATGCTGGCCGATGCGGGCCACACGTTCGAGGAGGGTGGTGCGATCTGGCTGCGCACGACCGACTACGGAGACGACAAGGACCGCGTTATGCGGAAATCGGACGGCTCCTATACGTATTTCGTGCCCGACGTCGCCTACCACATCACGAAATGGCGGCGTGGCTTCCGTCATGCGATCAACGTGCAGGGAGCCGATCATCACAGCACCGTGGTCCGCGTCCGTGCCGGCTTGCAGGCACTGGGCCAGGGTATTCCGCCGGGGTATCCGGAGTACCAGCTCCACCAGATGGTCACCGTGATGCGTGGCGGCGAAGAGGTGAAGATCTCGAAGCGCGCCGGCAGCTACGTCACGGTGCGTGACCTGGTCGATGAAGTCGGTCGGGATGCGGTGCGCTACTTCTTCCTGATGCGCAAGGCGGACACGCCGCTCACCTTCGACGTCGACCTGGCGCGCACCCAGTCAGAAGAGAATCCCGTCTATTACATCCAGATGGCGCACGCCCGGATGAGCGGCATCTTTCGCGTGGGCGGCATCGATGCAGCGGCGATATCCGGGGAGGGGACAGACTTCGCTGCTCTTGGAGAGGAATCGGAACGGACGTTGGTCGCGGCGATCCTTGATTTCCCCAAGCTGATCGCGTCCGCCCACGAAGCACGTGAGCCGCAACGCGTGGCCGCCTCGCTGCACGAAACGGCGCGGCTCGCGCATAACTGGTACCACAAGGTGCGCGTGCTGGAAGCACCGGAAGGCGTTCGAGAGGCGAGACTCGCTCTTGCTCGCGCGGCACAAATCGTCTTGCGCAACGGCCTGACGATTCTCGGGATTTCGGCGCCGGAGCGAATGTGAACAGCGGACGTGGGACGTGGGACGTGGGAGAACCCAACGTCCGATGAGCGCCGCGTCTATCAGGCAGGTTTATCAGGTTTCTCCCACATCCCACGTCCCACGTCCACTGTCAAATCGCGCATGAACTCAGTCCTCGTCGTCGGATCAGTTGCACTCGATTCTGTCGAAACGCCCTTTGGCAAGATCGAGGACGCCATCGGCGGATCCGGCACGTTCTTTTCCGCGTCGGCATCACACCTGACGAAAGTCAACCTCGTCGGGGTCGTCGGCAACGATTACCCGATGGAGAAGCTCGAGCCGCTTCGCGCGCGAGGCGTCGACATGGCGGGCCTGGTCCAGGCGGACGGCGAATCCTTCCGCTGGCGTGGGCGGTATCGCCACGACCTCAATTCAGCCGAGACACTGGAAACGCGCCTCGGCGTGTTCTCGCAGTTCCGACCGACGATCCCGGATCAGTTCCGGAAATCGCCATACGTCTTCCTCGGCAACATCGATCCCCGACTGCAGCTCGATGTGCTGGACCAGGTCGAGAAGCCGAAGCTGGTCGCGTGCGACACGATGAACTTCTGGATCGAGAGTCGCCGCAATGAACTGCTGCAGCTGCTCGAGCGCGTCGACATCCTCCTGGTGAACGACGCCGAAGCCCGGCAGCTCACCAACGAGTTCAACATTGTGCGTGCTGCGCGGTGGATCCTCGCGCGCGGGCCGAAGACGGTGGTCATCAAGAAGGGCGAACATGGAGCGTACATGTTCACCGGAAACTCGGTCTTCTTCGCGCCGGCATATCCGCTCGAAGAGGTCTTCGATCCCACGGGGGCGGGTGACTCGTTCGCCGGCGGTTTCGTCGGATACCTGGCCCGGACCGGCCGGACGGACGAGGCGGCGATGCGGCGCGGCGTCGTGTACGGATCGACGTTAGGCTCATTTGCCGTGGAACGGTTCTCCATCGATCGGTTGCTGGAGATTCATCGCGTCGATATCGCGCGTCGCCTGGAAGGCTTCCGCAAGCTTGTGGCCTTCGAGGAGGAACTCCCCGAGTGAACGACGCGATGGACTATCGCTCCGCCGGCGTCGACATCGATGCCGCCGAAGACGCCAAGGAGCGCTATCGGCGGCTGGTGGAATCCACGCGTACCGCCGGGGCGGTGGGTGCCTTCGGGTCGTTTGGCGGGTTGTTCCGCGCGCCAACGGGCGACAACCCGCTGCTGGTCGCGAGCGCCGACGGCGTGGGAACGAAAATCAATGTGGCGATCGAATCCGGTCGACACCACACGATCGGCCATTGCCTGGTGAATCACTGCGTGAACGACATCCTGGCGCAGGGCGCGGTGCCGCTCTTCTTCCTCGATTACGTCGCGTTTGGCGTACTCGATCCAGCGGTTGCCGAAGCGATCGTGAGCGGGGTCGCCGCGGGGTGCCGTGAAAACGCCTGTGCGTTGATCGGTGGCGAGACGGCGGAAATGCCCGGTCTCTACACCGCACCGGATTACGATCTCGCCGGCTTCATCGTGGGCACGGTCGAGGAATCCGCCGCGCTTGGCCCGGATCGTGTTCGCGCCGGCGACACGATCGTCGCGTTCGAATCGACCGGTCTCCATACCAACGGCTACTCCCTCGCCCGGCGGATCGTCAGCGAGCGGATGGCGCTCGGCGTCCACGAGGCATTTCCAGGTGAGGACGGCGCCACCGTGGCCGACGTGTTGCTGCGCGTGCATCGCTCGTACCTGGCGATCATCCGGCCGCACCTGCGGCGCGTCCATGCCCTCGCCCACATCACGGGCGGCGGGATCCCGGGGAACCTCAACCGCGCCCTGCCGGACTCACTCGACGCCGTGGTGCGCACGGGGAGCTGGAACGTGCCTAACGTCTTCCGCCAGCTGGGCGACGCCGGCGGGGTCTCGATCGACGAGCAGTTCCGCGCATTCAACATGGGCGTCGGCCTGATGGCGCTCGTGGCTCCATCAGACACCGGGGCCTTGCTGGAGTCGGCGGCGCAGGCCGGCGTAAGGGGCTGGGTGGCCGGAGAAGTCGTGCCTGGATCGGGCGCGGTCCGGCTGGAAGATCGTTAGGCATGACGAGCCGGGCAGCGCCTGGCAGTCCGCTCCGTGCGGCCGATGGAGTCTCACGGGCCGGGGACGACGCGTGGATGGCGCGCGCCCTGGAACTTGCCCACGCCGGCTGGGGGAAAGTGTCACCCAATCCTCTCGTCGGCGCTGTGGTCGTGCGCGATGGCCGCATCGTCGGGGAAGGCGCGCACCGCGAATTTGGCGGCGCCCACGCCGAGGTGGAGGCCCTGAACGGTGCGGGGGAGAACGCGCGCGGAGCCGATCTCTTCGTCACGCTCGAGCCGTGCACCCACTACGGGAAGACGCCGCCCTGTGTCGACGCGATCATCGCCGCCGGCATCGCGCGCGTCGTCGTGGCGGTGCGTGACCCGAACCCCGAAGCAGGAGGCGGCGTCGAGCGACTTCGCGCCGCCGGCATTCGCGTGGATGTGGGCGTGCTGGTGGACGCCGCATCGGAGCTCAATGCGGCATTCCTGAATTCCTTCCGGCTCGACCGGCCGTGGGTCACGCTGAAACTGGCGATCTCGCTCGACGCAGCGATCGCCAATGCCTCGGGCACCACGAGCTGGCTGACCGGCCCGCCGGCCCGGCAGCGCGTGCATCACGTCCGCGCCGGCAACGACGCGATCGCGGTGGGAATGGGGACGGTACTCGCCGATGATCCGTTGCTCACGGTGCGCGACGCGGTTCCGCCGCGCGTGCGTCCCACGCGCGTCGTTTTTTCGCGGCACGGGCGGTTGCCCTTGACGTCCCGGCTCGCGCAGGGAACACATGAGGCGCCGGTCATCGTCTTCGCGGCAGCCTCAGATCCGAGCTACGATCATGCACTGAGAGAGCTCGGTGTGGAGGTGCTTACGTCGGCATCACTGCGTGAATCATTGCAGGCTTTGCGGCAGCGCGGGATTCAATCGCTGCTGGTCGAGGGGGGCGCGTCGCTGACTTCCGCCATACTCGAGGAAGACCTCGTCGACCGCGTGATCCTCTTTCAGGCACCCATCCTGCTCGGACAGGGATCGCTCCCGGCATTTGCCGGCATGTCCATTGGGGCCACAAAAGACTTCCGGTTCCGGCTGTTGTGCTCCGAGTGGGTTGGCGACGACCACATGATGGTGCTCGCGCCCAAGGGACACTGATGTTCACCGGCCTGGTCGAAGCAATCGGGACGATCGAATCAGTCTCGGATGCGGATGCGGGGCGCGAGTTTCGTGTGCGCTCTCCGTGGCCTGACTTACAGGACGGAGAGAGCATTGCGATCAACGGCGCCTGCCTGACGGTTCGGTCGTCCAGGGCGGACTCCTTCGTGGTCGCGGCAGTTGTGACGACGCTCGATCGCACGACGATGGGATCGTGGTCGACCGGCACGCGGGTGAATCTCGAGCGGGCGATGAAGGTCGGCGATCGATTCGGCGGACACATGGTGCAGGGCCATGTCGATGGCGTTGGCACGGTCCGCTCGGTCGCACGACAGGAGAGCGCCCTGCTGCTCGATATCGACGTGCCGCCGGAAGTGGCGCGACTGCTGGTGCCCCATGGCTCCCTCACCGTCGACGGCGTCAGCCTGACGGTCAATCGCGTGCCCGCACCCGGGGTAGTTCAGGTGTCGATCATCGAGTGGACCGAGCGACACACGACGTTAGGTGCGCTTGTCGCGGGGGACCGGGTCCATCTCGAAGCGGACGTCATCGGCAAGTACGTGCAGGCCCTGCTCGCGCCTTATCAAGCCCCTTGAAGCCAGGCCAGAGGCCAGAGGTCAACGGTTCCTCTGGCCTCGAGTCTCTGGCCTCTGGCCTGCTGTCCACTAGGATTCAGCATGGCCTTTGGCACCGTAGGACAGGCAATCCAGGACCTCCGCGACGGGAAGTTCGTGGTCGTCGCCGACGACGAATCGCGCGAAAACGAGGGGGACCTGATCTGCGCCGCCGAGCTGGTGACGACGGACATGGTCAACTTCATGCTCCGCGCGAAGGGGATGATCTGCGTCGCCCTTGAACCGGCTCGCGTGGCGCAGCTGGGTCTCTCGCTGCAGGCCCGCGAAAACACGGACGCGATGCGCACGGCGTTTACCGTGAGCGTCGATGCCGGACCGCAATACGGCGTGACCACCGGCATCAGTGCCTCGGATCGCGCCGCGTCCATTCGCGTTGTCGCTGACCCGACGAAGGGGCCGGCTGACATCCGGACGCCGGGTCACATCCATCCCCTGCGCGCCCGGGGCGGCGGCGTGCTGCAGCGCGTTGGGCATACCGAGGCTGCGGTCGACCTGTGCCGGCTGGCCGGCCTTACGCCCGCTGGCGTCGTCTGCGAGATCCTCGACGATGACGGCCACGCGATGCGGCGCGATGCGCTCGATCGTTATGCGGCGCAGCACGGCCTCACGTTCATCACCGTTGCCGACCTGGTCGCGCATCGCCTGAAGACGGACAAACTGGTGCACCGCGTGGCCGAGGCCAGGCTGCCGACGGACATCGGGACCGAGGACTGGCGGATCCACGCCTACCGGAACGACGTCGACGATCACGAACATGTCGCGCTCAGTTACGGCGATCTCGCCGGCGCCGACAGTGTGTTGGTGCGGATGCACTCGAAGTGCCTGACGGGCGACGTCTTCCACTCGCAGCGCTGCGATTGTGGCTGGCAGCTCCGCAAGGCGATGGAGCGCATCGCCGAGGAAGGGCGCGGCGTGATCGTCTACCTGGACCAGGAAGGGCGCGGGATCGGCCTGCTCAACAAGCTGAAGGCGTACGAGCTGCAGGATGCCGGCCACGACACCGTCGAGGCCAACGAAAAGCTGGGCTTCGCCCCCGACCTCCGAAACTATGGGATCGGCGCCCAGATCCTCCTCGACCTCGGCGTTAGGCGGATCCGGGTGCTGACCAACAATCCCAAGAAGCTCGTCGGATTGAGTGGCTACGACCTGGAGATTGTCGACCGCGTGCACCTCAGCGCACCGCCGACCGATGAGAACGCGGGGTATCTCGACGCCAAGCGAGACAAGCTCGGACACCTGCTGTCCACCTGAATGGCGGACTTCAGCGGCACCCCGCACGGGGCCGGGCGCAAGATGGCCGTCGCCGTCAGCCGGTTCAACGAAGAGGTCACGCAGAAACTGGTGGATGGCGCGCTGGACGCGCTGACCCGGCACCGCGTCGCGCTCGAGGATATCGACGTGATCTGGGTCCCCGGCGCGTGGGAACTGGGAGTCACCGTCAGGCGGCTGTTGTCCATGGATCGCTACGACGCCGTCGTGGCGCTGGGCGCCGTCATCCGCGGTGAGACGCCGCACTTCGACTACGTCGCCGGCGAATGTGCGCGGGCGCTGCAGCAGGCGGCTGCCGAATTCGAGGTTCCGGTAGCGTTAGGCGTGCTCACCTGCGATACGACGGAGCAGGCGCTGGCCCGGGCCGGCGGCGATCACGGCAACAAGGGATGGGACGCCGCGATGGCGGCCCTCGAGATGGTGGACCTGCTCGATCGACTCGATGCCGCTGACAGCGCATGAAATCCGCGTCCGCCGGCGTGCGCGTGCTCGCGCGCTGCAGGCGTTGTACGCGTGGGACCTGGTTCCTGACGCCGGACTGCTCAAGGTAGGCGAGCGGCTGTTCGCCGATCTTGCTGTTGGCCCTGAAGAGCGGAAGGTCGCCGCGCCGCTGCTGGAGGAGGCCGCCGAATCGTTGAAGGAAATCGACAACGACCTGGCCAGTGTTACGACGAACTGGCGCCTGGAACGACTGAGCGCGATCGACCGGTCCGTCCTGCGCCTCGCCGCGAGCGAGCTGCGCATCGGGGAAACCCCGCCCGTTACCGTGATCAAGGAAGCGATCCACCTCGCCGAGCGATTCGGGACGGACGCGAGCGCCCGGTTTGTGAACGGCGTGCTCGACGCGTTGGCACGCCGTCTCGGGAGGATCTGATTGCAGATCCTGGTCGTGAACTGGCAGGATCGCGAGAATCCGCAGGCCGGGGGCGCCGAAATCCACTTGCACGAGATCTTCGGACGACTCGCCGCGCAGGGACACGAAGTCAGCCTGCTGTGCGGAGGGTGGCCCGGCTGCGCTCCCCGTGCGGTGCTCGACGGAATCGCGGTAACGCGCGTCGGCACGCGTAACACGTTTCGCATGCTTGCCCGCGGCGCCTACAAGGAGCACTTCGCGCATCGGCCATTCGACGTCCTCGTCGAGGACATCAACAAGATGCCGCTGCACACTCCACACTGGGGTGCGGTTCCGGTGGTGGCAGTGGTGCCGCACCTCTTTGGATCGACGGTGTTCGATGAGCTTCCCCGGCCACTCGCTGCTGCAGTCTGGCTCGCTGAGCGGCCGATTCCCTGGGTGTATCGTGGTGTTCCCTTCGAGGCGATCAGCGAGAGCACCGCGGATGACCTCGCAGGGCGAGGGATCAGTCGAGAGCAGATCCGCGTCATTTATTGCGGCATCGACTCAACGACGTACACACCGAGTCCGGGAGATCGATCAGCAACACCCGTCTTTGCGTACCTGGGCCGCCTCAAGCGTTACAAGGCAGTGGACCTGGTTTTGCGTGGCTTTGCGCGTGCGGCGATCCCCGGAGCCCGCCTCGAGGTGGCGGGTGCGGGCGATTACCGACCGGCACTGGAACGCCTGGCGAACTCGCTTGACCTCGGTGATCGCGTGACGTTTCTTGGGCGAATCAGCGAGGCCGACAAGCTCCGGCTCCTGCGCCGCGCCTGGGCCCTGGTCTTCACGTCACCAAAGGAGGGCTGGGGGATCACAAACCTCGAGGCTGCTGCGTGCGGGACCGCGGTCATCGCATCCGACTCACCAGGCATCAGGGAGTCCGTCAGGCATGGTGAGACCGGGTTTCTCGTAAGGCATGGTGACATCGAGGGGCTGGCGGCATCCATGACCCGCCTGGCCGGCGATCGCGCCCTGGCCGAACGGCTGGGCGTGCAGGGAAGGGCTTTCGCGACATCGTTTACCTGGGAGCGTGCCGCGTCGGAAACGGCGCAGCACCTGGACGAAGTGCTTCACCAGCGAAGGCTGGAAGAGCCAAGAATCGAAGGTGGAGGATAACATCTGTGGAAATCGTCTTTCAGTCCCATCACGCCACGGTCCCGGAACGGGTCCGGCAGAACGCGAGCCGCGCCCTGCAACGGCTCGGGTTGCGCCTAACGCGGCCGGTGTCGGGCGTGATCCGGTTCGAGGAGGATGGCCGCATGCGCCGCGTGGAACTGGAGCTGCAGGCGCGCGGCCAGAGGTTGGTGGCGGAAGGCACCGGGCGGTACTTCGGGCCGGCGCTGGCGGCCGCGCTCGCGCACCTCGAGGCCCAGCTGCGGCGCGTGGGACGGATGAACATCCGCCGGGCCCGGCGCCCGGTGCGCACCTAACGAGGAGAGAGCGCGCGGTGGCCGTCACCGTCGGCAAGCTGATCGAGCGACTCAAGGGGCCGCTGCAACTCGAGCAGCTGGGCGGCAGCGATGGTCACGCCCGCGAAATCGAGAACCCGGATGTGTCCAGCCCGGGCCTCGCATTGGCAGGGTACGTCGGCCGCTTCACCGCCGAGCGGGTCCAGATACTCGGCGAAACCGAGATTACCTACCTCAGCACCCTGAGCGAATCCGAGCGCAGGCGTATCCTCACGCAGTTCTTCGCGTTCCCGATCCCGTGCGTGATCATCACGAAAGGACTCGACGCGGTGTCGCCGCTGGTGGAACTCGCCGTGGCGGCGAGGGTCGCCGTGTTGCGCTCTCCCATGAAGACCGCCGAAGTGTACCGGCGCCTGAAGCCGGTGATGGAAGAGTTGTTCGCGCCCAGCAGCACCCTGCACGGTTCGCTCGCTGACGTCTTTGGCGTGGGACTGTTGTTCACCGGCGCGAGCGGCATCGGCAAGTCAGAGTGCGTGCTTGATCTCGTCGAGCGCGGGCATCGTCTCGTTGCCGACGACCTCGTCATCTGCTTCCGTCGGGGCAACGACCTGCTCATCGGCAGGGGACACGAGCTGCAGCGGCACTTCATGGAAATCCGCGGCGTTGGCCTGATCGACGTCCGCTCCATTTTCGGCATCCGTGCCGTCCGCCAGCAGAAACGCATCGAAGTGGTCGTGCAGCTCGAGGAGTGGTCGGAGCATGCGCCCGTCGAGCGGACAGGGTTGGAGCCGATTGTCACCACGATTCTCGGCGTGGAGTTGCCCAAGATCACCGTCTACCTGAATCCGGGAAAGAACATCACGGTGATCTCGGAGGTCATCGCGATGAATCACCTGTTGCGGTACTACGGAGAGAATCCTGCCGAGGCGTTCAATCAGCGGTTGATTGGTCGCATGCGCGATGCCCGCGACGCCAAACAGTACCTCGTCCAGGACGATGAGTAGCATCAGGGCGCTGGTTGCCGGTCATGGCACGTTCGCGGAAGGCATGCTGTCCGCCATCGAACAGATCACGGGTCGCACCGATGTCTTCATCGGCGTGACCAATCGCGATCTTTCGGCGCAGGGTGTTGAGGCACTGATGAAGGATGTTCTCACTCAATCCGGCGCAACCGTGATCTTCACCGACCTGCCGGCCGGGAGTTGTACCATGGCCGCACGTCGAATTCAGCGCGAGCAGCCGGGCATTGCTGTCGTGACCGGAGTGAACCTGGCGACGATGCTCGACTTCGTCTTCCACGCCGAGTCGGGTGATGTGCACGCGGTCGAACACGCCGCCGACAAGGGAAGGGCCGCGCTGGTCGTGAGTGGAGGATTGCGTGGCGCTTGAGTTGTACAGGATCGATGACCGGCTCATTCATGGCCAGGTTGTCGTGGGGTGGGGACAGCCGTTGGACTTGCAGTTCATCGTCCTGGTGGATGATGAAGTCGCCGCGAGCGATTGGGAGCAGGAGCTGTATCGCATGGGCGTGCCACCCGACATGGAAGTGTATTTCGACACGGTCGAGTCGGCCGCGACAAATCTCGAGCGCTACCAATTCGACGAACGCCGGGGATTACTCCTGACTGGTGATATCGGCACGATGACTCGGCTCGTGGATGCGACGGAGGAAATTCGCCGCGTGAACGTTGGCGGCATCCATCACAAGCCGGGCCGTGTGCAACGCCTCCGCTATGTCTTTCTGTCGCCGGCCGAAGAAGCCCAGCTGCGCGCGCTGGAAGCTCGCGGTCTCGACGTGACGGCACAGGACGTTCCTGCCGCGCGTCCCGTTACGCTGGATGAGCTCCTCTCGGGGAATGGATCGTGAACGGCGTCGACATCGTCATTCTGGCGTTGCTTGGCGGCGTGCTGGGGCTCGACACGGTGAGCTTTCCGCAGGCCATGTTGTCGCGTCCGATTGTTGGCGCGACGATCGCGGGCGCGTTCATGGGCGACGCAATGGCGGGGCTGTTGATCGGCGCGACGCTGGAGCTGTTCGCCGTCGATACGCTCCCGTTCGGCGCCAGCCGCTATCCGGAGTGGGGATCCGCGTCGGTCATCGGCGGTGCGTTTTTCGCAAAGGCGATGACGTTCGAGGCGGGCCCGCTCGCAACTTCGGTCCTCGCCGCGCTGACCGTGGCGTGGGTTGGCGGGTGGTCCATGGTGCAGGTCCGCAAGCTCAACGCGTGGTGGGCGCGCGGGCGCCACGACGCCGTGGCCAGCGGTTCGCGCCAGACCGTCATCGGATTGCAAGTCGCGGGTCTCGTCGCGGATCTCTTCCGGGGTATCATCCTCACCGCGGTCGGGCTGGCGGCGCTGCATCCGCTGCAATTGGCCGCGCTCCAGAGCTGGGGATCCGACGCGCCGTTCTCTCGCGCCATGGTGGTCGGTGCTGCGGGGGCGGTCTCGTTAGGTGCGGCGTACAAGTTGTTTCATGCCGTGCCCGGCTTCAGGTGGGAATTCCTGATTGGCCTGGCGGGTGGCGTCGGCCTGGTGGTGCTGACATGACCGCGCGCCCGACGACCCCGCCGCTGCCGTTGCCGACGCGCATCTCGATCTTTTTCCGCCTGCTCGCCGTGCAGAGCGCGTGGAATTACGAGACACTGGTCGGGAACGGCATCGGGTTCTGCGTCGAGCCGGCGCTCCGTCGCCTTCCGGGTGGACTGCACGGCGACAAGTATCGCGCGGCGCTCGCGCGGGAGAGCCAGTACTTCAATGCGCACCCGTACCTGACGAGCGTGGCGGTGGGGGCCCTGGCCCGGGCCGAGCTCGATGGGGAGGCGCCCGAGCGCATCGAGCGGTTCCGGACCGCGCTCTGTGGCCCGTTAGGCGCGCTCGGCGATCGCCTGGTCTGGGCGACCTTCCTTCCGCTCTGCTCCTTCACGGCCCTCGTGGCGTTCGGGCTGGACGCTTCGCCGCTGGTGACGGTGCTGACCTTCCTCCTGCTCTACAACGCCGGTCACCTCAGCTTGCGCGTGTGGGGACTGGCGGCGGGCTGGCGCAAGGGGCTGGCCGTGGCGCAATCGTTAGGTCACCCACTGTTGCAGCAGTCGTCGCCGCAACTTGGCAAGGTGGCGGCGGTACTTGCCGGCCTGGCGCTTCCCCTCGCAATCGACCGCATCATCGGATCCAGTGATCTGGTGCTTTTTGGAACGCTGGCCGGGGCGATTGCCGGTGCAGTCATCCTCACGGTTCTTCAGGGTCGCGCCGAAGGCTGGAAGGTTTCGGTCGGCGTCCTCACGGCATTCGTCCTCTACTCGGTGCTCCGATGACCAGCGAGCGTGAAGTGCGGATCGAGAACCGGAACGGTCTCCACGCGCGGCCGGCTGCGGAAATCGTGAAGGCCGCATCGCGCTTCAAGAGCGAGGTGACGATCCGCCGCGACGACATGGAAGTGAACGGCAAGAGTATCATGGGGGTCATGATGCTCGCCGCGGAGTACGGCACCACGCTCTGGTTATGCGCCAAGGGTGATGACGCGCAGCAGGCGGTTGACGCACTGGCCGCACTGGTCGCCTCGAAATTCGGGGAGAAGGACGCATGAACCGCGTCTTCCACGGGATTTCGGCGTCGCCAGGGATCGTGGTCGGCCCGGTGCGGCTGCTGCGGTGGGAAGTCCCCGAAGTCCCGCACCGGATCATCGACGATGACCAGATCGACGCCGAAATCGCGCGTTTCCACGAGTCCGTTGAGCGCGCCAGGAAACGCCTGCACCAGGTAAAGGAGCGCGCCGAGCAGCACGCCGGTCCGGATGAAGCCGAGATCTTCGAGGTCCAGATCGGCATGCTGGCCGACGCCGCGCTGCTCAACGAGGTCGAGTCGTACATCCGGCAGAACCTCGACGCGGAAAAGGCCTTCGATGTCGTGATGCTGGAGTGGCGCCAGAAGTTCGCGCGCAGTGCGGCACCCATGCTTCGCGAGCGCGTGCACGACCTGGTGGACCTGCACATCCGCGTCCTGTCGATGCTGATGAACCTGCCGGATCACGATCCGGTGGAAGTGCCGAAGGGGACGAACGCGATCCTGGTCACGCACGACCTCACGCCGAGCATCACCGTCCAGCTCGACCGCGAGGCGATCGCCGGCATCGCGACCGATTCGGGCACACGCACGTCGCACGTCGCCATCCTGGCCAGATCGTTAGGCATCCCGGCCGTCGTCGGGCTGCGCGATGCCACCAGCCGGCTGCGTGGCGGTGAGGCCGCAGTGTTGGATGCCTCGAGCGGGCTGCTCGTCATCGACCCCAGTCCGAACGAGCTCGAGGCGTTTCGCTCACGCGCCGACGCGCAGGCACGAAGTGACGCCGAGCTGGCACGGTTTGCCGACGTCGATGCCGTCACGACCGACGGCGTACACCTGACGCTCCGTGCCAACGTCGACCTTCCCGAGGACGCCGAGTTCGCGGCCCGCAGCGGCGCGGACGGTGTTGGCCTCATGCGGACCGAGTTTCTCGTCGTGGGCCGTGCCAACATGCCGGACGAGGAGGAACAGTACCGGGCTTACCGCCGCGTCGTGGAAGCGTTCGCGGGGCATCCGGTCATTGTGCGCACGTTTGACATCGGTGGCGACAAGTTGCCGGTCGGTGGCTATCCCACCGAGGCGAATCCGTTCCTGGGATGGCGCGCCATCAGGATGTGTCTCGATTCGCCGGACCTGTTCAAGGTGCAGCTGCGGGCGTTACTGCGTGCCGCGTTGCACGGCGACCTGCGCATCATGCTCCCACTTATCGTCAGCGTGGAGGAAGTGCGCGCCGCGCGACACCTCCTCGACGAGGCAGCGGCGGAGCTTTCAGCCGCCGGAGTGCCGTTCCGGAAGCAGGTGCCACTCGGCGTGATGATGGAAACGCCCGGCGCGGCGGTGGCCGCCGATACGTTTGCCGGTGACGTGGCGTTCTTCAGCATCGGCACCAATGACCTGGTGCAATACACGCTGGCAGTCGACCGGGGGAACGTGAACCTCGCGAATCGATTCACGGCATTGCACCCGGCGGTGTTGCGCCTGATCAAGCGGATCGTGGACGTCGCCGATGCCCAGGGGATCGATGTTGCAGTCTGCGGCGAGATGGCCTCACAGCCGTTGATGGCATTTGCGCTGATCGGACTGGGGGTCCGTGAATTGAGCGTGAATCCGCGCGCCGTATCCGCGACCAAGCGGCTCGTTCGGGGCATCAGCACCGCGTTGGCGACGGAAGCCGCGAGTGCCGCGCTTGCGGCACGGACCGCACCGGACGCGGAACGCGAATTGCGTTTCCGCCTCGTTGCGGCAATGGGAAACGGCGGACTGGCAGGAGAAGGCGGAGCCTAGAATCCGGGATTCTCCTACGCCGTCAGTACCGTCATTGCCCCACGAACACTTACGTTTCGCCGGATAGTCACAACACCAACTCTCTGCCAACTCATCGTGCCTGCCGTTCATCTTTTTACCTCGGAATCCGTAACAGAAGGTCATCCCGACAAAGTCGCTGACGCCATATCCGACGCGGTCCTGGACGCCATCATTGGCGAAGATCCAACGGCTCGCGTCGCGTGTGAAACGCTGGTGACGACTGGCCTGGCGGTCATTGCGGGCGAGATCACGACGTCTACCTGGGTCGACTTGCCTTCGGTCGTGCGCTCCACGATCCACCGCATCGGGTACACCGACGCGACGTACGGCTTCGACAGTCACACCTGCGCGGTGATGAGCACGATCGACAAGCAGTCGGGCGATATCGCGATGGGTGTGGATACCGGCGGCGCCGGTGACCAGGGCATGATGTTCGGGTACGCCACCGACGAGACGGAAGACCTGATGCCGGCCCCGATCCTGCTGGCGCATCGCCTGACGAAGCGGCTCGCCGATCTTCGTCATTCCGGTGAGCTGACCTGGCTTCGCCCCGACGGCAAAGCTCAGGTCACGGTGGCATATGAAGGCGACCGCCCGGTCGCCGTGGATACGGTCGTGGTGTCGACCCAGCACGACGAGAAGGTTGCTGCCTCACGAGTGAAACGCGAGGTGATCGCCGAAGTGATCGAGCCCATCATTCCGACGGAGTGGCGGAAGAAGAAGCCGACGTATCACATCAACCCGACCGGCCGCTTCGTGACCGGCGGTCCACAGGGCGATGCGGGCCTCACCGGACGCAAGATCATCGTCGACACGTATGGCGGCATGGGCCGTCACGGTGGCGGCGCCTTCAGCGGAAAGGATCCGACAAAGGTCGACCGGTCGGCCTGTTATGCGGCACGTTGGGTGGCGAAGAACATCGTGGCTGCGGGCCTGGCGAAGCGCTGCGAGGTGCAGCTGGCCTACGCCATTGGCGTACGTGAGCCCGTTTCCATCATGGTGGAGACATTCGGGACGGGACAGGTCTCCGATGAGGCGATCACGGACGCCGTCCGCGACGTGTTCGACCTGACGCCGGCCGGAATCATCAGCTCGCTCGATCTCCGCAAGCCGATTTTCTCGTCGACGTCATCGTACGGCCACTTTGGTCGCGCTCCTGAGCGTATAGGGAATGGAAAGCGCGCCATGACCCGATTCTCATGGGAGCGCGCCGACAAGGTTGGCGATCTCCGGCGCGCCGTGCGATAGTTCAAAAGTCGTCCACGGCGGTGAGTGCGATGGTCGAAGTGCACGTGATAAGGCTGGCAATCGATGGTGTGTCGAATGCCCACGTCGTCATCCTCCAGGAAAAGGGCGGCGATCGGCTGCTGCCCATCTGGATCGGCGCCGCGGAAGCCGACTCGATCCTGATGGAGATCAACAACGTCAAGAAAGAGCGGCCGCTCACGCACGACCTGTGCAAGACCCTGATCGCCGGCCTTGGCGGAGAGTTGCGTCGCGTCCAGATCACGCGTGTGGCCAAAGGCACGTATTACGCGGAGCTGCACATCGTGCGCGGCGGCGAAGTGATCCAGGTGGACGCACGGCCGTCTGACAGTATCGCGATCGCATTGAGGTTTCCGGCGCCAATTTTCGCGGACGAGTCGCTGCTGGTTGCGATGGGTGAAGAGGAGCCTGACGAGGGTGAGGATGTGGTTCCCGAAACGCCGCCCGCGCAGAGCACGGACGACATGACCGTCGAGCAACTGCAGCGGTATCTGTCGAACCTGCGGCCGGAAGATTTCGGGAAGTTCAACCTTTGAACTTGAGGTCCGAGGTCAGAGGTCAGAGGTCGGCGGGAGACCAGGGCGCAACGCGCGTGCTCGCGTTCCTCGTGCTGGTCGTTCAAATATTTGCGCTGCTGCTCTGGACGCTTCTGCAACCCCGGGACCTTCGCGCTCAGAGCGAATTGCCGCCCGCGACCGGAACGCCGGGCGTCGCTGGGGAGATGCGCACGGTTACAGGTCGCGTGCTCAGCGGTAGCAGCGAGGCACCGCTCCCGATTGCGAACCACATCGTGGTACTGCACCGGATTTCCGCCGATTCTTCGGGGCCCGTGGACTCGGTGAACACCTCGACGAACGGAACGTACCGGTTCCGCTACAAGCTCGACGGACCGCGTTCGATGTACATCGTGTCGTCGCGTTATGCCGGGGTAGCGTACTTCACGACGCCGCTGCGCGACGCTGCCGTCACGAGTCCCGATGCGGACATCACCGTCTACGACACGACGTCGGCGATTTTTCCGCTGTCGGTTCGCGCCCGGCATGTCGTCGTCGCCCCAGCTGAAGCCGGAGTGCGGCGCGTCGTCGACGTGCTCGAGATTGCGAATGATTCAAACCGCACTCTGGTCGCCGGCGCCAGCGGTGCGACGTGGCGGCTCGCGTTACCCCGCGACGCACGAGATCCCGGCTCGAGTGGTGGCGACCTGCCACCAGAAGCATTCCGTTTTGCGGGTGGCGCGGCTGAATTGGTGGTGCCGATCCAACCTGGATCACGGCAGGTCGTGTTGACGTACGCCATCCCTGACCGCGGATCGACCTCGATCCCGATCGTCGACGCCACCGGCACTCTCGAAGTCCTGGTCGAAGGCCCGGCGGCCCGGGTCAATGGTGCAGGACTTGCCGCCGAAGAGCCGGTGACCCTCGAAGGGCGGACCTTCCAGCGGTTCACCGCCTCGCCGGTGTCGGCGGGTACGGCGTTCACGGTTGGAGCTGCGGGTGGGGCGGGCAACGCACGTCGCGTCGCGCTACTGGCGATCGCCCTCGTGGCCGTCGCGTTAGGCATCGTGATAGCGCGCCGGGCGCCGGCCCCCGGCCCAACCGTGATAGCGCGATCCCCTGCGGAGTCGCTGGCGCGCGAAATCGCCGCGCTCGACCACGTGTATGCCGAACCGGCGCGCCATGAGGGGTCCGCGGGCGACTACTACCGGCAGCGTCGGGCCAGCCTGTTCGAACGCCTGGTCGAAGCACAGGCGGTTGAAGATCGCGGCTCGACCACCTAGGTTCTCCTCCACAATTCATGTGACGTGCAAGGGCCACGGAAACCGGTGGAATGCCGGTGCGGCCCCGCCACTGTAACGGGAGTTTTCTCCCGGACTCGAAAGCCACTGACGTAAGGTCGGGAAGGCGAGTCCGGCGATCCCGGAGCCAGGAGACGACCCTCGCACGGGCCACACCGACGGTAACCTCGGGGGAGGTCCGGTGGCGATTCGGGCCGTCAGGCTCGTCCCGCACACGGGCGTTCTCCATCACTGGGTGAATGTCCGTGTTTCTGTTGCGATCAAGGGATGCGCAGCGTGTGGGATGGCTATCAGTCATGGCCATCATCCTGGCGTGCAGTCCGGCCGGCGACCGGCGACCAGCGACCGGCGAGCAACGTGTCACCGTCGACGATGCCGGTGACCCACTGCCACCACCTGCGCGCCGGACGCGCATCGTGTCCCTCGTTCCCGCAACAACGGAAATCCTGTTCGCGTTAGGTGCCGGTGATCGCGTCGTGGGACGCACGCACTGGGACGGCTGGCCGCCCGAGGTGGTGAATGTCCCCGACCTCGGCGACGGCATCCGCCCGTCGATCGAGACGGTCCTGCGCGCGCGCCCCGACCTCGTCGTGCTCTATGCCAGCGGCGACAACCGCGATGCCGCCAGGGCACTGCGCGCCGCCGGCGTCGACGTCATTTCGCTGCGCATCGACAGCATCGCCGAGTTCGAGCGCGCCGCGCTGTTGCTCGGCGACGCGGTGGGAGAACGGCAGCGTGCACAGGTGGTGGTGGACTCGGTTCGGCGAACGCTCGAGCGTGTGCGAAGCGCGACCAGCGGTCGCGCTCGTCCAACAGTTTTCATGCTGGCGTGGGAAACGCCGTTGATGACGATCGGATCCGGCAGTTTCCTGAGTGAGCTGGTCGAGATTGCCGGTGGGCGCAACGTGTTTGGCGATCTCGAAGGACCATCGCCGCAGGTGTCGTTCGAGGAGGTCCTCAAGCGGGATCCTCAATACATCCTGGGACGCCCCGAGACTGCCGGCAACCTGCGGGCAAAGCCACGGTGGCTTGGCCTTCCCGCGGTTCGCAACGGACGAGTCCTTGTCATGGACACCGTGGTGGTGGGCCGGCCGGGGGTGCGACTCGGAGAAGCTGCGGTCTCCATCGCGCGCCTGCTGCACCCGGGCGTGGTGCCGTGAACCCTCGCGTGGTGGCGCTGGTCGTCGTGCTGCTCCTGGCATCGCTCGCCGCGCTCGGCCTGGGCGCGGTGTCGATTGCCCCATCGCAGCTGTGGGGTGTTCTGGCCGGGACGGCCGAACCCATGACGCGCGCCATTGTCCTGGACGTGCGGGCGCCGCGGGTCGTGCTGGCCGTGCTGGTGGGAGCCGCGTTAGGCATGAGTGGTGGAGTGCTGCAGGGGGCACTGCGGAACTCGCTGGCCGAGCCATACCTGCTGGGCGTCTCCGGCGGGGCCGCGGTCGGCGCGGTGTCCGCCGTGGCGGTCGGCCTCAACGACCCCACGTTGCTGTCACTGGCCGCCTTCACCGGGGCCCTCGTTGCGGTCGCGCTGGTGATGGGAATCGCGCGCGCGAGCACGATGCACGCCGATCCCCGGATCCTCCTCATGGCCGGCGTGGTTGTCGGTGCCTTTGCGAATGCCGCGATTATGGTACTGCTGGCCACGGCCCCGGCCGAGGCGTCGAAGGGCGCCCTCTGGTGGATGATGGGGTCGTTAGGCGCTGCGCAATGGCCGGACGTCGCGCGCCTGGGCATCGTGCTGGCGGTGGCGGGTCCCCTGATCCTGCACTGGGGACGCGACCTCGATGCCCTGGCGCTGGGACATGACGCGGCGGCGTCCCTTGGCGTCGAACCGGAGGTCGCCAGCCGGCGCCTGTACCTCGCTGCCTCCGTGCTGGCCGCGG
>DASRPK010000251.1:0-3928 GCA_035646395.1 Gemmatimonadaceae bacterium
AAGATGTTGCAAAGGCTCGTTATCGCAAGGCTCTTGAGGATCCGCTACCGGAAGATATCCGGATAGTCGTGCAGCGACAGTACGACGGCGTCCTGCGGAACCATGACCAGATCCGCACCCTGCGGGATCGTTATCGCGCGAAGGTAGCCTGACCACAGTACTCCCTGCGAACCCTCACCAGTTCGCGGCGTGCTGTCCGCTTGCGGCCGGTCGTCGGTGCTCGACCTCCGGGACGAGGTGACTCGGCGACGACGGATGTGGTTCCGGCGCTCTGGAGCGCGATCACAAGCGTAGTTGAGCGGCGGAGCTAGTACGTACGAGGGTGTCAAACTGCCGATTGAAGCGGCGGAACGTCGATCGTTAGTCTATGAGGCGCCTGTTGTTCGCGCCTGGTCGCCGTCGGGCCTAAATAGGCGAGTTGCGCGCGGAGCCGCTCTCGATCGGTGGCGTGTCTCGCGAGTCGCATCTCAAACTCACGAAGCAAAGCGATAGCGCCAGTTGCGTCCTTATGGAGCCACTTGAGCCATGCAATAAACTCGATCTGCTCGGTAATCTTTTTCCGAGCTGACGCAATCCGCCGTTCCGCTCCAGCCAGATGTTCCAGTATTAGATCGCGGTCCATGGCGCCGCGACGTTAACAATGCCCATTGCCTACACACTGTAGGAATTCAGCGTAGGATTGCGTCAGACTTCCGGGGCAAATCCCCGGCTCAGAGAAACGCGGCGCAGCTTCCGACCGGTTCCCGACTCAATCAGTGATCCGTCGCCGTCTCGTCCCACGTACTCACACCGTCGGCCAGTTTGAAAGCTTTGCCAAATGTCCGTGCGCTGACGCCTTCCATCCGCAGAAGTTGCCTCTTCGCACAAGGTGTAGACGTAGACCCGCTGCTCACTGCCGGTCTCATCGACTACCTTCAACGAGTCCGTCTGATTCCAATTCCAGCATCGGTTCGTCTTTCGTTTTCTCCAAGGGACCGGCACGGGAATGTGAGCCTGTACACAGGCACGGCGGCAGTCATGCGCGGAGTACTTGCTACCGGCGCGCAGGCTCCCAGTCGCGTCGGCTGCGCGACTAAATCCGGCGTCGGAAACCGCGCCGGCGCCGCGCTGGTCGGATCAGGCCCGCCTGCGCAGCCAGGCGACGCCCATCAGCCCAAGCAACATCAGACCCGCGCCACCGGCCTCCGGCACCCGTCGCACCAACTGCAACTGGCCGCGAATCGCTCCGTCCGGAAACACGTCTGTGTGGACGTTGTAATAGAACGCGCTCGGGTCGGCGATGACCTGTGCCAGATCAGCGCTCGTCAGCGGTCCGCCGGTAAGTCCAGACGAGAGGTCGATGAGCGGCGGGCCCGCCACGCCTGCTGGACCGGGGTGTATGTGCGCCGCCACCACCGTGTCCAGGTCCGCCACCGTAACGTCCCAGGTAATGGTGAGCGCGATGGTGTCGATGGTGAACGTCGCGTGTCCGCTGCCGTCCGCGTCGCCCGGGCCGGGGACCTCGCTAGCGCCCGTGAGCACTGCTTCCACCGTGATGATCGCTGCCTGCACGGGGCTGCAGAACAGTAGCCCGGTGAATATGGCGGCGAGCAGGTGTCGTATTCGCATGGCCGCTCCTTTGCCTCAAGTGAACGCTGCCGGCCGACGCCGGGGAGCGATTCGCTGCATACCTCGTGCCATCGTTCTGACTGGTAGGTGAAACAATCCCTTGCGTCGCGGGCCCCGGTTGGTGACCGCCAGATATGTAAAATCCGCCGACGCCAAACGGCGGATCCCGCGCCGCGAAGTTGCTGAAATCATCGAATTCGAAAGACTTCGTAAATGTTTCCACTGTCGAGCGACACGAGCAGAAGGTTGCCGTTTGGCGCCGTTTGGATTTCAGTAACGATGCCGAAATCGCGCCCGACGATGCGGGTCTCGCTGCCTGTGGTGTCGTGGAAGGTCGGGTTGTCGGCCACTTCCTTTCCAGCGATGGTGCGGCGATTGCCGGTCAGCTCAAAGCGCATCAACCCTCCTCCCAACGGATCGTCGTTGACGGAGAACCCGACGAAGAGGTCCCCGAAATACTGGGGTCCGAGCGCTTGGCTGTTGAGGAATCCGATCGCGGCGGGCGCCAGTACGTGCTTCCAGCTGAACTCCGGATCACTGTAATGCGATCCCGGAAGCACGAACAACCGTGACGAGGCTTCCGCCGGCGTGTCCGCGATGCGCTCCGGTCCCCATCGAAACATCTGCAGGTTTGGGAAATCTTCGTGATGCAGCGACGTGGTCTCGATCTCTTTGTACTCTGCAACCCGATCGACGGGCCCGATGACCTGGATCCAGCCCGAGTTCATTCCCGGCTCGACCAGGTTCAACTCATCGAACGCGTCCTCGCCGTTCTCCTGGTCCCAGAGGTTGCCGGAAAGCGGATCGAACGCCATTCCGAAGCTGTTGCGCAAGCCATAGGCGAAGATCTTCTGGATATTGGCGCCGACCTCGCCCCCAATATTCGCGCCCGCGACAAAGAACGGGTTGTCCGTCGGCGTCGACCCGTCGTGGTTGAGCCGGAGAATGACACCGGAAAAGTGCGCGTTGTCGGGTTCGGGCCCGCCGAACTGATCGTCGGGGACCGTCGGGCCGAGCCCGGTCAGGGTTGGCCCCGATGGCAGGTTCTGCAGCTGCCCGCGCCTTCCGACGTCGCCGAAGATCACGTAAAGCTTCCCGTCTGGCCCGAAACGAATGACGCCACCGTCATGGTTTCCTCTCGCCGGCTGTTCGCTGTCGCCCTGATTCGGCGGCTCCGGAGCGGCATCGTTCTGAAACGAGCGCAGCTTGATTAAGTTCCGGTCGAAAGCGAGCGTGGAGGTCGCGCCGTCCCAGACGAATCGGTCCACCCGGTTGCCGAGCAGCGGAGCGGCGAGATCGACATCCGAGTCGGCGCCGAGTTCCGGCGTGTTCGCGCACTCCGTCAGCGTCGGGAAGAAGGGGTTATCCGCGGGAGGGGCGAGAGCCTTACAGCTCCAGAAGAGGTAAACAAAGTGGTTCGTTTCGAAGTCAGGATGGAGTGCGATCCCGAGCAGACCTCGCTCGGAGAAATTGTTGACGGCGAGGTCGAGCGCCGTTCCCTGATTTACACCGTCGACCACGAATCGAACCTGACCGGTGTTCTTTTCGATCACGAACCACTCGGTATCCGACAGGAACGCGAGGCCAATGGGCGTCGTCAGGCCGCCCAGTGCTGTGCGGACAGAGAGATCGGGGACCGTCATCGACGGGCTCGACTGCGCGTCGAGACGTCCGACCCCTGCCAGCAGGAGCATTGCGGCCGATGTCGCGACAAGGATTCCGGCTGCTGGCCGCGTGCGCGACCGTACATCACTCAGTGAATTCCCTTTCATGAGTAGCCTCCTATGGATCGCCTGACACGTCACCGGCCGGGTGCGCATGCCCATACGGGCGCGCATTACGCTACATACGGTAAGTTCCCCTAAGGCTCCGCTAGGTTCCCTCGGAGCGTGCCTGTGGTTGCCAACGTGAGTTATGACTGTGCGTGCGCGCTTTCAGGCATAAGCCGACCTGACCGTTCAGCCGACCCCCGGCCTGCGGCGGTTGGTGCATCTATTTAGTTAGTAGGCGGGAAAAGGCCCCCGAGGGGCCCCGTGGAAAACCGCACCCGGGCTTATAGCGCGGCCACACAACCGATCGCCGTCGCCACCGCGCCATTGATTCCACTCGCGTCCACGAGCTTCGGCTTCGGCGCAATTGCGACGGCGGTAGCGGTACCTCAAGAATGCCACGGATGAATGCGTCCATGAGTCGCCGTGATCGCCGTTCAATCATAATAGCGTGCATGCACGTCCAGGCAACGCGGTTGCGGATTCCGTGAGCGATACCGTCACAGCCATCGTCGGCCATCGTCTCGGGAAGGTCGAAGCGGTGCGCCGTC
>DASRPK010000252.1:0-7853 GCA_035646395.1 Gemmatimonadaceae bacterium
AGACTGCGACGAACAGGGGTATCGGACGCGGGACAACCGGAACCGGCGCGATCGCTGGAACCGTGACAACGATGATGACGTGAGCCTGGACATCACGGTGCGTGTTCCCGACGGCGTGAAGATCGACGTGAGCTCCATCAACGGTGGGCTCGACATCACCGGCGCCACGTCCGAAGTCGAGGCACACACGGTCAACGGTGGCATCGATGCTCGCTCGACCGGCGGTCCCGTGAACGCCAGCACCGTGAATGGTCAGATCGATGTTCGGATGGGGGCGATCGGCACCGGCAACCTCGATTTCTCGACGACCAACGGATCGATCACGGTCACGGTGCCTGACGGACTCAATGCCGACATCACCATGCGGACGGTGAATGGCAGCGTCGGATCGGACTTCCCGATGACGGTGAACGGCCGCATCAGCCCCCGCCGCATCGCGGCGACGGTTGGTCGCGGCGGCATGAAGATCGACCTGTCGACAGTAAACGGCTCGATCGACCTGCGTCGCGGATAAGTCCTGTAAAACAAACATTTGAACCACGGGGAACACAGGGAGCACAGGGAATGATCGAAGTCATTCTCGTGTGCTCCCTGTGTTCTCTGTGGTTCAAGTGTTTTTACGGAGCCCGGACCGAGCGACTGAGTTTTCGACAAATCACGTAATACGAAGCACTTATGAGTCACGATTCACGATTCACGAGTCACCAGGACCGGCTCTCGATCGTTTATATTTGAACCGTAGCCTGACTTCACGAGGTTTCAGAAAATGGGCATGTCCTTCAGGGAACTGACCGCCGCTGGCGTCGCCGCCCCCGTCCGCACGGGCGCAGAGCGCGTGACGCTCATTCGCCGGACCTATCTGCTGGTCCTTGCCAGCGTGCTGGTCACGATGGCCGGCGTCTCGTTCTCGATCTCCACTCCGCCGGTGCTCGCCTGGTCCGCGCGGCATCCGATCATCACGTTCATCGGCATGTTCCTGCCGCTCATCGCGGCACAACGGTTCCGTCACGTTTTCCCGACGAACATCGGGTTTGTCTTTCTCTTCACGTTCCTCGAAGGGATCTTCATTTCGCCGTTCATCTGGATGCTGGGCCAGACGCAGCCTGGTGTGGTTGGACAGGCGGCCCTGCTGACCGGAACGACGTTCGGTGCGCTGACCCTTTACGCGTTCCTGAGCAAGAAAGACTTCAGCGCCTGGGGCGGATTTTTCATCGTCGGCCTGTGGGTCCTGATCGCGACGTCGTTGCTCAACCTGTTCTTCCAGAACACCACGGCCTCGTTATGGATCGCCGGCGCCACGGTGTTCGTCTTCGGTGGCCTGCTGGTGTTCGATACCTGGCGGCTCCGCAACGTCTTCGGCCCGAACGACTACGTCCAGGCCGCGGTCGCGATCTATCTCGACCTGCTCAACATGTTCCTGGCCATCCTGTCACTGCTCGGCGGGCGTCGGGAGTGACAGGTCGAATCGTGAAGTCGAGACCAGCGGATGTAGCGAAGGGGCGCCGATCAGGTTTCGGCGCCCCTTACTCGTTAGGTAGATTGGCGAGCGATTACAGGGACGTGTAACCGCCGTCAACGAGGTAGTAACCGCCGGTAATGAACGACGCCTCATCGGACAGAAGGAAGCAGACCAGCGGCGCGACCTCCTCCGGCTGGCCCAGCCGCCCCAGCGGATGTCGGCCGATCAACGCCTGTCTGAACTCCGCCGGGAGATCGGCCAGTAGCGGCGTCTCGATGTAAGCCGGGCCGACGCAATTGATGCGCAGTCCCTGCGGCCCGTATTCGGCGGCGGCATTCTTGGTGAGTCCCACCACGCCGTGCTTGGCCGCAGTGTACGCTCCGTTGCCGATCGCGGCGACGGTGCCGTGAATCGAAGCCATGTTGACGATGGCGCTTTCGCGCGGTCCCGTCTCGAGCATCGCCGGGATCTGGTATCGCATCCCATACAGCACGCCATTGAGGTTGATGTCGATGACACGCTCCCAGTCCGCCAGGTCGGTTTCGCCGGCCGGTGCCGCCGCGCCGCCGATCCCTGCGTTGTTCACAGCGTAGTGCAGGCCGCCGTACGTCTGCACGGTATGACGCACGACCGCTTCGCAATCCACCGGCTTGGCGACGTTCTGCATGAACGCGCTGGCGGTTCCCCCGGCCTTTCCTATCTCTGCTGCGACACGCTCTGCGGCATCGAGCTTGATGTCTGACAAGACCACCTTCACGCCCCTGGCCGCGAGCGCCTTGCCGATGGCCTCGCCGAGCCCGGAACCACCGCCTGTCACAATCGCGACCTTGCCTGCAAATCCAGCCATGGAACCTCCTTCCGGTTACACGTTGTCAGGCCGGCACGGTCCGACCTCCTGGAACGGCGCCGGTGCAGTCATCGTCAGGCCGCAACAGAGAAAACCACTTCCATCAGTCGATCGGTTTCAGATTCGCCAGAATCTGCTGGCGATGCGGCTCGAGGAACGGCGGTAACACCACGGTCTCGCCAAGCTTTTCTGGATCCTCGTCGACCGCGAAGCCCGGACCGTCGGTCGCGATTTCGAACAGGACACCGTTAGGTTCGCGCACGTACAAACTGCGGAACCAGAAGCGGTCCACCTTGCCGCTGTTCGGAACATTGAATTCGTTCAGTCGCTCCGCCCAGGCGTCGTAGTTCGCATCGGGCGTGCGAAAGGCGACGTGATGAACGCCTCCTGCGCCCTGACGGGCAACCGGCAGGTCCGGCTGCACGGCAACGTGCAGCTCCGCGTGCGGCCCTCCAGTGGCCATCTCGAAAACGTGTACGCTGGTGCCGGGGTTATCGGGATGCGGGTAGTCGCGCACCTGGCGCATGTTGAAGACGCGGGTCAACAACGTTTCCGTCGGACTCAACGTCGGGATGCTGATGGCGATCGGACCGAGTCCGCGAATCTGGTGCTCGACCGGCACGGGGCTGCGATCCCACGGCGCCGGAGGATCGCCGGCTCCGCCGTCGACGACTAACGCGAGTCGCTGACCCTCGGGGTCTTCGAATGACACGGTCAAACGACCATCACGCTCGAAAATGTCGCCGTGCGAAACCTCGGATTCATCGAAGCGCTCGACCCACCACTTCAAGCCGGCTTCACCCTTCACGCGCAAACACGTTTGAACAATGCTGCGGGTGCCCCGACGTTCGCGTGGCACCGGCCAGTCGAAGAAGGTCAGGTCAGTGCCGGGAGTACCCTTTGCATCCGCGTAGAACAGGTGGTATGCGCTCACATCGTCCTGGTTGACGCTACGCTTGACGAGCCGCATACCGAGTGTCCCGGTATAGAAGTGGTGATTCTCCTTGATGGCGGCTGATATCGCGGTCAGGTGATGAACGCCCGTGAGTTCCATGTCATGCCCTCTGGTTCGATAAGCGTCGTGCCGCCGCATCATGCACCGAGATCATGTGAAGCGAAAGATTTGCACTGTACCGTATGAAGCAATGCAGACATCGCTGTCGACCACCCGCCGACGTAACATTGCGATGTCTGTACGGGCCCCGATGATGGGCGCCCTGGACGGTTGTACACGTTAGGTGGCTCTGGTACACCTGCCAACGTCATGGACAGCGAAATGCCGAAGTCCTGCTACCGGCTCGAAACGGGCAGCCGATCCTCGACGGGAGGTCGAGTCGATGGAGCAGCTCTTCGACAATCGTGATCCGGCCCCGTTTGGCGACCGGGACCTCGATCCTGCGCTGGTGGAGTACCTGCTCGACTCGGCCCGGGACCTGTCACGCGTCACGCCCTTGAGGGTGAAAATCTGGATGGGGTGATCGAAGTCCAGACACCCCGATAACGGTGGGGTTCACGGACATGCGCGACAGACTGCGGCGTAGTCGTCTTCGGACTAGGCGTTAGGCACGTTCAGCAGCAATCAGTCACGTGGTTGACGCCGCGTCGATGGCTTCCGCGAGCTTGAAATCCTTCGCCGTGATTCCGCCGGCCGAGTGCGTCGACAGCGCGCACGTCACCTTCGTATAGCGGATGTCGACATCGGGGTGATGGTCAATCTTTTCCGCCGCGTCGGCGACGCGATTGACAAAGGCAATCGCGGCCGGGAACGTCGGAAACTCGAACGTTCGCGTGATTGCGTTTCCTCGACGCGTCCATCCGGTAAGAGCGCCGAGGGCGCGCTGGACTTCGATGTCGGAAAGTTTGCTGGCCATCCGGGTTGGTCTTACGGTGAGCCTGAAACATACACGAACCTGACTGGTCTTTCTCGCCCCCTTCAGCACGCTCCGGTCGGCTTTGTCGCTCGCCGGCGGTGTTGCCAGCATGCCGGCGGAGGCGTATGGTCCGCAAACAACTGGAAGGAACACATGCGCAGTCTGCCCTTTCGCGTCGGTATCGTCGCGCTGCTGGTTGGTTGTGCCTCCCGTCCTGATCCTGTCCCGATATCCGGCAGTCCGACGGCGATCGCCAACCTCGCCGGCACGTGGCTCGGGGAATACAACGGGACCGAGTCACAACGATCCGGCAGCATCACGTTCATCGTCAGCGCCGCGGGCGATAGCGTATTCGGCGACGTGGTCATGATGGCGGGTGCGAACCGCGCCGCGCTCGTTCCGGCGCATCCGGAGGCCGAACACCTTCGCCACGTCCGCTCCTCGCAGGCACTGCGGATTGACTTCGTATCGGTATCCGGGGGAGGGCTGACCGGCACGCTGGAGCCGTACATCGCACCGGACTGCAACTGCCAGGTGAGCACGACCTTCACCGGACGTCAGGTCGGCAATGTCATCGAGGGCACTTTCGTGACACGTGGGGCGGGCGTGGAACAGCACGGCTCCTGGCGCGTCACTCGAACCAGGTGATCTAACGAAGACGCGAGCCGACGCGAGTCAGGAGGTCGAACTCATTTGAGATGATCGATTGCGTTGCAAGAGTTACGAGCGGCTTCAGGCTCCACCACGACGCAGGAAACCCAGCCATCGCCTGCACGCGAAGC
This sequence comes from Gemmatimonadaceae bacterium, assembly GCA_035646395.1. Classification (GTDB taxonomy): domain Bacteria; phylum Gemmatimonadota; class Gemmatimonadetes; order Gemmatimonadales; family Gemmatimonadaceae; genus JABWBJ01. Next base: position 4,960 of record DASRPK010000252.1, read on the forward strand.
CGGAAATTGTCGGTTCCATCCAGGTCGCGGATGGGTTGAGATACATACATTGGAATCGTTGTTCGGAGATAATCCCGCGCAGGGATCGGTATCATCCCGCCGAACGGGTTCGCGTAGCCGATCGCGTTGCAGAGCATACCTCCAACGGGAAGCCAGGTATTCTCATCGATCTGACGCTCGAGGGTTGTCGCGCAATAGTTGAAGTAGATGGTGTCCGCGGTCGCGTTCGCGACCGTCACCTCCGCCGAGACTCCAGCGCTCTGCGATGTGATCACTTCAGCGACTTCGACGATCGCAGTGGCAAACGAGGGCGCAGTGGATTGCGCGCACCCGATGAAAACGGCCGCGGCGATTGCCGGGTACGGAGTTTTGATACGCACGGATGGACGATTGCGTAGCTATTCATGCAGCGGCAATCCCCAGCTCGGCCCAGGGGAGGGGTCAGAGTGGGGTCTGACCCTGGTCTGACCCCGATCTGACCCCGATCTGACCCTCCCGGAGCAAGACCTAACGGCTCAAGAGCCAGATGGGCAACGCGACACCAACCGCCAGCAGCGCCGCAGCGGTAAGGAGCAGCGCCGCAGAAAGCATCACGACGAAGAGCCGGTCACCACGTCGCGCCCCTTGCGGATCCGCCGCTTGGCGCTCGAGCAGCGCCACGTTCCGCAGATTCGCCTTCAAGACGACGTCAAACAGGTCACCCAGAACCGGAACGGCGCCGACCAGCAGGTCGAGCGCGATGTTGGCAGCCATTCGAACCAGTGTCGCTCGCGAGGCCCCGCGGCGGATGCCTTCCGCGAAAATGCCCGCCGACAACGCGGCGCCAGTGGCATCACCAAGTCCCGGTACGAGGCCAAGGATCGGATCGAGGCCGATGCGGATCCTCGTTCCCGGAATCCGGATGCCGCTGTCGAGGAGGACCGCGAAGCGCCGCACGCGCTCCAGTCGCCGTGTGGCGACCGCTGATTCAATGGCAGGAGGCATCGCCAGGCCGTGAGATTACACTCGTCAGGCAGAACCCGAATGCGAGCGACGCCACTGCTCCAGTTCCCGCACGCGACGATCCAGGTCGTGGAGTGAGGTCTTCTCACCGCCGCCATTCGTGCCGGACACCGCTGGCGCGATCAGAGACGGCCCGGTGGTACCCGACGATGCCGTGGAACTCGGCCTCAGCCTGCGAGCCGCGCGACGGAGGAACCAGCGGCCGAACGCGCCGAGCCAGATGCGACGGAACAGACGCTCGCCAACAGGCATGCGGAACGGACTGCGAATGAGCAACACCAGGCTCACGCCGAGCAGGATGAGCGACGTGATTGCCATGGTGGTGCCGCCAAACCCGATCCGGAATTGTCGCGGACCGAGCTGCACGCGGGATGCCAGCGCGCCGTAGAACAGGACCACACTCATCAGCAGCATCACGAGTGCCATGCGCACCGTCCGCCGCCGACGTCCCTGTACCTCCACGTTAGGCCGGACCTGGGCGCGCACGGCTTCCCGTTCGTCGACTACGCCCTGCATGCCCTTCACCACATCGGGAACGGAAAAGCCGGCCATCGCCAGCCGACGCGCTTCGGCATTCGTCTGCATGACGCGCGTCATCGCGACGCCGAACAACACTATCACTGGTAACAGCGCATCAAACGCCGCTTCGGTCTCCACCGACATCCGCCACATCAACCAGCTGATAATGATGAAAAATGTGAGGATCAAGCCGAGCGTCCCTGCCTCCTGCGCGAAGAGCCGGATCGCGAGCGGGATCTCCGGCGACGCCAGCTGGGCACGATCGAGGGCTTCCACCAGCGACTCGGCGTTGGCGAAACGTTCCGACGGATCCTTCCTGACGCATACGTCGATCGCATCGGCGAGCGCTGCCGGGATATCGGGACGCAATGACCGGGACGGCGGAATCGTCTCCGTGAGCTGCTTGACGATGATCTGCTGCGTTGAGTCGCCGGTGATGACCGGTCGCGCCATCAGCGCAAAAAGCGCCACGAGCCCTAACGAGTAAAGATCACTCCGGCCGTCGACATTGTCTCCCGTCGCCTGCTCGGGACTCATGAATTCCGGTGTCCCCACCACTTCGCCGACGCGCGTCAGCCCCGCCGTCTCCACCGATGCCGTGATCGGACGCGAGATGCCGAAATCCATCAGCAGCGCACGACCGGTGGCGCGCTCGATCATGATGTTGTCCGGCTTGATGTCGCGATGCACAACGCCGCGGCCATGAGCATAGGCGAGCGCGTACGCGACGTCGGTGAGCAGTTTGGCAACGGTCCGTGGATCGAGTGCGCCCTGGCGCTTCACACGCTCGGCGAGACTTTCGCCTTCCACAAAGCCCATGGAGAACGCCAGCACGCCGTCGTGCTCCTCGACGGAATGCACGGGCACGATGTTGGGATGCGAAAATGACGCGGCCGTTCGCGTCTCACGGAGAAATCGCTCGCGTAGAGAGCTGTTCCGGGCGAATTCCGGAGGGAGCACCTTGAGCGCGACGGAACGATCGAGCGTGAGATCCCGTGCGAGATACACCGCTCCCATTCCACCGCGTCCGAGCTCTCGCTCGATGCGGTACCGGCCCTCGAGGGCGCGTTCGAAATCCGTCATGGAATCCGAATGTAGGTACGTGCGCGCGCACCGCCAGCGCACGGGATCGCACCCGCTACCGTCGAATGCCGGGATTCGGTGTACTGATGTCGTTCGCCGAGACGCCGGTTTTCACCTCCTGAAAATTGGAACAGCTCGCATGGTTGTTAACAGCCTGCTGCCGCTTGCAGCTGCTGTGCTGTGAGTAACCAGGCGTCGGCGGTCGCCGTGGGGATCGCCTTCCCACGTTGAGATTTGACCTGACTGATAAAAGTCTTCAGGTAGTCGCACGCAATCTTTGTGTTTCCCTC
>DASRPK010000253.1:0-4479 GCA_035646395.1 Gemmatimonadaceae bacterium
CTGCGTGAGGTGCATCATGCCCACCGTCCCGGTGGCCACGATGAGGCTCGCGATCGCCGCGAGCAGGAACGGGTCCTTGAACGACGACTGTCCGTCGCCGACGACGCCCTTCAGCGAGAAGCTGGCGCCGCGTCCCCTGGACTTCCGGGACGCGCCCGGGGAAAGGTTGATTTCGATCATCGTTAGGCTCGGCGGGGGATCAGGCAGCCTTGCGCAAGGCAAGGCCGATGGGAAGCATCAGCAGCGGGGCGATCTCGTCGGTCACCAGACCGTCGAGGGCACCGTCGCGGACGCGAATGTTGGCCAGCGGGTTCGCCAGCTGGACCGGCAGGCGCAGACGGCGGCCGAGTGCTTCGGCCAGGCCCGGCACGCGGGCACCGCCACCACACAGGTAGACCGACTTCAACTGCGCACCGGATCGCGACGACGACGCCAGGAAGGCGGCCGCGCGCTCCACACCGACGGCGATCTCCTCACCACGACCCTCGATCACCGCGTCCAGGTGCGGCGACCGGTCGTAACCCTGAAGCAGCCCCTCGGCCTCATTGGCGCCGAGCCCACGCTCACGCTGCAGATCCTCGCGGAAGCGGCGCGTCCCCACCGTGATGTCACGGGTGAGAATCGGGACGCCGTCGTCCAGGATGTTGATGTTGGTGACTTCGTGGCCGATGTTGATCAGCCCCACCACACCGCGCATCGCGCTGGGATGATTCACCTCGAAGGCGTTATGCAGCGCGAAGGCGTCGACGTCCACGACGGTGGCGTGGGCGCCGGCATCCGACAGGAGCTGCATCTTCGACTCGATGAGCTCACGCTTGGCGGCAACGAGCAGGACGCTCATGTCCTGGCTGCTGCCTTCGGGATCGAGGATCTGGAAGTCCAGCTCCACCGACTCCATGTCGAACGGCACGTGCTGCTCGGCTTCCCACCGCATCAGCTCGCGCGCCTGCTGCTCCTTCACGCGCTCGATCTGGATCTTCTTGATGATCACGTCGCGACCGCCGACGGCGGTAACGACATCACGACTCTTGAGGCCCGACTGTTCGAGCGCCATGCGAATGGCGTCGGTGACGATACCGGGGTCCATGACCTCACCTTCGACGATCGCATCCGCCAGCAACGGCGTGATGACCACGCGCGCGAGCTCTGGCTCGCCGCGACTGTGGTCGATGACCGCGACCTTGATGAGTCCTGAGCCGACGTCGAGTCCGATCGTCGCCTTCTTGCGACCGAAGAGCGCCATAACGAGTTGGTCGAGTGCGAGGGTTCGCTGCGGTCAGGACGCCACACGACGGCCTGACGTGAACTCCGGTATCTCACGCGAGACGACATGGCGGGAACCACGGCGCGACGCGGCTTGCATCAGCCAAGACCATCGACGCTCTTCGCGCGCTCGTTCCGCCGCACAGATCAGCGGTCCAAATGCTTGAAGCAGCGTCATCTGGTCGTTGCTGCCCATTACACGACCGCCCGTGAGGATCAGTAACAGCAGTGTGCAACGCGTGTTGCGCTTTTCCCCATACGTGAGCGTGATCACGATGCCACGGTGATGATCACGGGCGGTTCTCGTCAGGCAGCGATCGCGCGCTCAGTTGAACTCGGCCCACCAACGCCGTGTGATGCGCGTCGGATTCGCCGTCGCGAGCCGCACCTGTTGTACGCGACATGACGACCGTCGGATGCTGCCGCCACTACCGACGATCGTGTGATCACCAGCGCGGCGGCGGACATCGCCGGCGACTACCATGCCCAGCACGAAGCCGCCGCCACTCCCCGTGACGAAATCGTCCCGCGGCGTGACGATGCCCGAGAACATCGCTCCGTTCTCGAAGCGCACGTCGCCGGCGGCGATGAGGATGCCCTGGCCTGCGCCGCCACGCACGGTGACGTCACCGAGTGCCCTGATGACCGGGAAATGATTCGAGCATACGCCGCCCGACGGATCGCCCCAGTTCGTCGTGGCGAGCGTGTCGCATACGCCTGCCGACACCACCGGCGCCGGCGTAATGATCGCGCCGGCGGGGAGTACGATGGTGGGGATGACCGCGGAATCCAGCTGCGCCGCGACCAGAGCGGGGGTGCTGTCAGACAGCAGCACAGGAGTGCCCGTTATGCCAGCCAGTCCGAGGACTTGCGTCGTGTCAGGAGCAGCCACTCCTGCGACCGGCGCAATGGGAAGCGTGCTGCAGATCCCGATCGCCTCGGTGCTGTCGGTACCGATCACGACACCGGTGCCAACCACCTGCGCACTATCGCCAACGCCCAGGGCGTAATCCGGAGGCGCAGGCATCAGGTCGAGGCGGAAAATTGCGTTGAGCATCCGGCGGGCTTCGCGGCGTCGCGTTGCGCCAATCAGGCCCTCACTGGTCACCCACCACGTCGTCAGGCTCGTGCGCGTGGCACGTGACTGCGCGGTTGCACCGCCGGCGAGGTTGTGCGTGAATGGTCCGAGTGTCTGGCCGATCGGCGTGGAAGTATTCCACCGTCGATCCCAGTCGCGAAGTACCGCGACAAGGCCGTATTCCGCTGCTTCGATTGCGCTACGCTCGGCCAGGGTCCCGAGTGATGCGCGTGCTTCCTGCGACGCGGTAAACGCGCTGCCGGCGATGAACAGCGCGATGATAGCGATTGTGAATACCGCTACCGGCAACGCCAGGCCTCGCCGAGCGTGTTTCACCGCCAGTTCCTCAGGCCAATCAGGGAGTGCAGCGAATCGGCATGCAGGCCACGCGCGAGCCCGTCGATGCGAACCACGCGTGCTGTTCGCGTGCGCGTCGTCACGGAGACCGACGCCATCGAGGTCGTCGTTGATGTCGGAACTCCTGATGAATCCCTGGCCGCCATCGCGACCCCGCTCGACGAAGGCGCGCCCGAGGAGAACGGGAGATACGGCCCGCTCACGGGCTGGATGGTGATCCACGTTCCCGTCGAAGGAAGGATCTCGGCGAAGCCCAGCCAATGCTCACCGGTGCCCCCGCGATAGAGCGCGAAGCGGGCTGTCCTCGTCAGGCGCACTGCTGCGCCGGCGGTGATAGATGCGGGAAGAGCGCCGGCCACCGCAAACCGCCACGAGGCGCGACCACCATCCAGGGCAGGATCCACAAGAGGGCTGCCCATACAGTGTCCGGGGCCACGCACCGCGGACGTGACGGGAATGCCAGTCCAGGAATCGTCGCGAGCAGCGTCCGTGCTGGACTCGTCGAACAGCCAGGCCGTGTCTCCAGGTTGCGGCGTTACGCGAAAACCCGCGAGCACCTGGCCTGCCGAAACCGTATCCGGGGCGAGGTAGAGGGTATCCGGAGCAATCGCGCACGCCACCGCGGAACCCACAGGTAGGCGGAACACGATCGCTGAGTCGGACAGGCGAGTGATATCGCCGTCAGCACTCGACAGGCTTCGCAGTTCCGTCGCCACGGCTTCGTGGGCCGCCGCGTGCTGAGACCTGGCCTCGAGAATGGTCAGGACGCCGGCGTGGAAACGGGCCTGGCGATCGAGGGAACGGAGTGTCGCCATACCGACGATGCCAAAGAGCGCCAGTGCCACCAGCAACTCCACGAGTGACGTTCCCTGTTTTACGGTTGTGCTCAACACGGCAGGAGCGTCGTTAGGTTCCATTGCCGGGTGGTGCTCCGTCGGCCGGGGCGCTCGAGCGCGGCATCGATCGCGATGCTGCGGGGGGCCGGCGATGCGGTCCAGCGCACCGCCGCGGACGTGCTGGTCAGCTGGCCGGACGTGATGCTCCCGCAGGGGATCGATCGCAGGGAGTCGAGAACGCGCCCCGCCAGGATGGCACCTTCGGTCATCGCCCGGGCTTCACCCGCCTGGATGGCGATAAAGGTGCCGCTCGACGCCAGCCCGAGAATTCCGATGGCGAAGAGCAGGACGGCGACAAGGACTTCGGGGAGCGTGAATCCGCGTTTCATGGAGCGGCATCATACGCGACGCTCCGCTTCCACCATCATCTCTGGAACGCGATGCCTAGTGTTTCTGCGCAGAAAGAGTTGAAGAGTTGAAGAGTTGAAGAGCGTAAAGCGGAAGGGGCGAAAAAAGCGCAAGGCGCAAAGGGACCGAGGTCCCTTTGCGCCTTGAACGTTGCGCTTTTCCAGCCGATGGCTTTGCGCTTTTCAATTCTTCAACTTTTCAACTCAACCAGCTACCTGATAACGGTGGTGCCACCGCCGCCACCACGGGCAGCTGCAGCAACCAACGCCACCACCACGATCACCGCCGCGGCGCCTAACACGATCCAGAGCGGATCAGTGTACCAGACCGTGCCCCCATCAGTGTCGAGGTCGACATCGACCTTCACGTCTCCACCCTTCGGTGGCGCCGGATCCTGAACCGCGGCTGCGGTGATCAGGTACGGCGTGTCCAGCGTCGGCGCGGCATTCGCGGCCCCGGCGCCCGCCGTGAGCAGCACTGCCGTCGCGACAATCATCGGAATCCGCATATATCCTCCGCAAGTTTTTCGATGCCCCA
>DASRPK010000254.1:0-4690 GCA_035646395.1 Gemmatimonadaceae bacterium
TGGCGGCGCGGCGGTTGGTCACCGCGCACTACTCCCCCACTTCGAGCGACCTGGAGAAACCATGCGCCACGCGCGAGCCTCATTCCGCATCGCGGCGTTCCTGACCGCCGTGACAGTGTTGGCCTGTGCCGGCGGCGAGAAGGCCGAAACGCCAGATTCGGCCGCTACCGCTGCTGCCGCGGCACCACCGCCGCCGGAATCCTACACCATGGCGGCTAATGACGGTGCCTGGTCCGGCGACATTACACCAGCCGGCATTGTCTTCCGGCACAAGAGAAACGATTCGCTGATGTTTGCGTACAAGCCGCCCACAATGAATGGTGCGATTGCCGACTTTGAATCGCTCATTACGGACAAGGATACAATCCGGCTTAGTGTGACCATCGCGCCCACAAGCTGCACTGACAAGAATGGGAAGACGTACACTCACATCGCTCAGGTTTATCTCAGCGGCGACGTGGAATTGAATTCACGCGGCTGCGCTGAGAAGAAGTAGCTGCTGACGTTTCGATGCGCGCCGGCCGAAAGGTCGGCGCGTTTCTGTTTCAGCGAGTGATTTCGTGGACGGTGATCAGGTTCTCCCGTCCATGTGACGAGACCGTTACTACCGTAGCTCCGACGTGCTTCAGCCCCACGTCGCGTAACGCCTCGAAAAACGCCGGCGCGCCGACGCGACCAGGATCGGCGATCAGTGCCCGGCCACCCTCGGCAAGCGTCGTCGCGATCGTGCGGGCTACAACCGGCCCATGGATGCGCTCGTACAGCACATCGGCCCCTGCAACCACATCGAACGCCGGTATCGCATCCGGAAGCTCACGCCAGTCGAGCAGCATCACCTTCGGTTCCTGTGAGGTGTTGTTCGCGACATTGAGCCGGGTGAACGACAGCGCATCGTCATAATAATCCGACGCGGTCACGTCAAAACCCGCGCCTGCGGCGCTCACCGCCACGAGTCCCGATCCGCAGCCGAGCTCCAGGAATGTCCGCCCACTGCCATCCATCGCGTGCACGGCACGTGCGAGCGCAATCGATGCCGGCCATACGTCAGCCCAGTACGGCAACCGCTCATCGTGGTTGAACGCCGCCTCATCGATCAGTTCTTCAGCGTTTTTCGGATGGACGATGGAAAACCGGTCGTCGCCGATCTCGACCTCGGTCGTCGTGACCTCAAAGCGCGCGAGCAGCGACTGCGACACGTCCGTCACAGGGAGAAGTTCTCGGAGAGTTGTGCGTCTTCAGCGAGGGGCAGGATGTTGAGTCGCTCGCCGGCTTCCACACGCGACCGATCTTCTGGCACGATCAGCAGGGCGTTGGCCTGGGACATCGACGTCAGGATTCCAGAGCCCTGTGGACCGGTCAGGCGTACCGCCAGCGTGCCGTCGTCGCGCACGCGCGTAATCGCGCGCAGGAAATGCATCAGTTTCGCGCCGATGTTTACCGGTTCATCCAGCACAGCCGGAACCGGGCGGCGGAACAGGCGAATGTGGCCAAGCATCCGTCGGATCACGGGGCGCGCAAAGAGCTCGAAGGTCACCATCGCTGATACCGGATTGCCCGGCAATCCGATCCATGGCATTCCATCCAACGTACCAAACCCGAGCGGCGCTCCCGGACGCATCCGCACGCGCCAGAACCGCAGGTCAGCGCCTAACGATTCCAGGACCTGGCGGGTGTAGTCGTATTCTCCCACCGAGGCCCCGGCCGACGTCACCAGCATGTCGGCGCCGCGTGACTGCTCGAGCACGGCGCGCAGCGATTCCGGCGTGTCCGCCGCATTGCCGAGGTGTCTGGGAATCCCGCCGGCCTGCCTGACGAGGGCGTCGAGCGTGTACCGGTTCGACGCGACGATCTTCTTCCCGGCAATGACTTCGTCGAATTGGTCGATGTCGACCAGCTCATCGCCCGATCCGGCGATGGCGACGACAGGCCGCCGGTGAACGTCCACCTCCCCGTACCCGAGGCTCGCCAGCACGCCGAGCTGCGCCGCGGCGAGCGGTGTGCCGGCTGCGATGACGGTCGATCCTTCGCGAAAATCCTCACCCCGCGGCCGGATGTTCTTCCGAGTGTCGCGCGTGTTCCTGATCGCGACGCGTTCGATTCCGCCGTCGGTGTCTTCGACGCGGACCACCGTATCCGCCCCTTCGGGCAGCGGCGCACCCGTCATGATCCGCATCGTCTCGCCCGCGCGGAGCGCTCGTGACGCAAACGCGCCCGCGGCAATGGTCTCGAGGACCGGCAACACCACCGGCTGTTCTGCAGTCGCTCCCTCGATATCCGTCGCCCGCACGGCATAACCGTCCATCGCCGAGTTGTCCCACTGCGGCAGCGTGTATCGCGCGACGGCATCCCGGGCCAGCACTCGGCCTAACGAGTCAAGCAGCGCCACACGCTCAACGGCGCGCGGTGCGATGTCTTTCGTGATTTCGGCAACGGCCTGAGGGACTGTGAGCACGCGTCAGGCTCCGCCGTGCATGATGTTGCGCTCGACGAAGTCCGCGAGCGACTCGAGCCAGCCCTCGGCATCGAGGCGGATCGCCGGCACAGGACCTAACGACTGAGCGTCGGTGACGAGCAGGCGAACGGTCGAGGAATCGATTTCGGTACCGCCGTACAACGGCGCGTCGTGCGCCTCGCCCCGATGAATCTCGATCTTGGGGAGCGCGGAACGCTTGAAGCCCTCGCACAGGACAATGTCCGCGTCGCTCATATATCGGGACGCAATCTCCTCGGCGCTCAGCTCATCGCTCCAGCGCATCACCAGGGCAAACTTGTCCGGCGCCGCCATCGCGACCCGCTCGGCGTGCCCTTCGTGATAATGCCGGTACGTGTCGGTCGACGCCGGGTCGATGTTGAACGTGTGCGCGCCATGCTTGATGGTCATGACGCGATGCCCGCGCCGATGCAGCTCAGCCGCGAGTCGCACCACCAGCGTCGTCTTGCCGCTGTGTTTCCGACCGATGATCGCCACCATGGGCGGTCGCTGCATGGGCCTCCGCAATCGCGAGTTCGTCTGGGGAGTTCACGTTCATGAACAACAGCTCCGGGTCGCCGAAAGCTGATACCTCGACTGCAGGAAGGCGAGCGACACGCACCTTCGCATGGAACCCGACGACACGCAGATCGCCGTCGGCCAACGACTGTTCGATGAAGGGGAGGCAAGCCGGCGCGTAGAACGCGCACAACGGCTCCACGCCACGCCTGGACCCGCTTTCCGGGACCGCGACGTCGGCGCCGTCCCCCAGCTCACGGAGGAGGGCCAGCAGCGGCGGCGGCACGAACGGCATGTCCCACGCCACGATCAACACCGGAGCCTGAGCCCGATGCAGCGCGGCATGGATCCCGCCCAGTCCACCAGCGTTAGGCACGAGGTCGGCCTGCACGGGGATGCCCGGCAACCACTGGTCAGCGGTGTCATGGTTGGCGACCAGCAGCAGATCATCGGTCACCAGGGCAAGCGCGTCAGCCACGCGATCGATAATGCGCCGGCCCCCGACACGTTCCAGGCCTTTTGGCAATCCGCCGTACCGGGTCGCGGCGCCACCGGCGAGGATTACACCGGTGCAGGGAAGGCGCACGTTATCCCTGGAAGCGGTGGATTTGCGGTTGTCCGCTCACCGCGCGCCCAATGAGAATCATGCCCGACGCGCGTGCAATTTCCACGGCGATCGTCGACGGCACGGACGGCGTCGCGATTGCCGAAAGGTTGGCTCGTGCCGCCTTGTAGGCGAGCTCGCCGGAGATTCGGCCCGTGACCAGCAACACCAGGTCATCCGGGCGGCGCCCGGTTTGTACCGCCGCGCCTAACACCTTGTCGACCGCATTGTGCCGCCCGATGTCCTCGGCATGAAAGAGAAGCTGTTCGCCATCAGTCAGAGAAGCAGCGTGAATCCCGCCGGTCTCCTTGTACCGACCACCGCGTGCAAACATCTCCTTGAACAACGCGCGCAACTTCGGCGTGTCGAGATGCGGCGGTGATCCCGTTCGGCGGGGCACGTCGGCGAGGCTGCCGAGGAACGCGGTCACAGATCCGCAGCCGGAAGCAAGGATGCGGCGGCGGCCCTCGGAGTTCACCGCCGCCACCCGCTCGGGCGCGATGTCGACCCAGAATCCGGGTTCGCGCGCACACGGTCGCATCTTCGCGATGTCTTCCAGCCGGTCGATGTATCCCTCACCGAACAGCCATCCGACCACCAGCTCGTCGAGCTGGTCGGGGGTGCACATCCAGGTGACGACGGGCGTGCCGTTCAGCTCCAACCAGACGGGAGTTTCTTCGACGGAATCCAGGTCCGTGGTCATCGGGCAGGCCGGGCAGACGGGCAGACGGGCAGGTCGAGCCCCGCTGCGAGATCAGGAGTCACGAGTCACGACCGCCGAGAGCGTTTCGTCCTCATCGATCCGCACCGAGGCAACACGGACACTGCCTAACGCTGACTGTACGTGCTCGAAAATGAACCGGGCCAGGTTTTCGCCGGTCGGAATCAACCCGCCCTCGGTAAATTCGAGAACGTCGAGGTTGATGTTACGATGGTCAAACCGATCCACGACTTCTACCTGCAGGACGCGATCGAGGACACCGAGATCGATCACCATTCCTGTGGTGTCATCGATCGGTCCTTCCACCATGACCGAGCACGAATACGTGTGCCCGTGGTAGTTGGGCCGCGCGCACAGGCCGAACACTTCCATGTTC
>DASRPK010000255.1:0-42889 GCA_035646395.1 Gemmatimonadaceae bacterium
TCGATGGTCCTGGTGGGATTGGTGGCCAGCTACCTCCCCGCGCGCCGGGCGTCGAATGTGGATCCTATCGAGTCGCTGAGAAGCGAGTGAATTGCAAAGTTGCAATTTGCAATTTGCAATTAGAACATCCCATTCTTGTTAGGCGAATCAGCTGGCACTTCCTGACCCACGTCCCACAACTCTGCGATCCGGTCGCCTTCGAACCGGAAGAAGTGAACGACGGCGGCGCCCTGTTCACCTTTGTTGTGCCGAACGTGGGAATACGTAGCCACCTGGTCACCATCCTCCACGACGCGGTGGATCCGGAGTTCCTTATCCGGGTTTTGGGCCGCGTTCTCGTCCATCGCCTTCATGAGCGAGGGGCCGTCACCGGGGAACCATGCGTTATGATGGCGGAATCCCGATGCGGCGTAGCGCTCGAACGCCTCACGGGCCCTGCCTGACGCGGCCATCTTCAGGAAATCGGCGGCGATGTCCTTCTTCGATTGACGTGGCATGGGAGAATGTGTGAACAGTTGAGAACAGGTTACCGCGTGTGTCTGCGATCTGCACCGTGCATTCTGCATCCTGCATTCACTCGGACCGCAGTGCCCGGTTGGGGTCAGCCCTGATGGCACGAAGCGCTGGCGCGGCGCTCGCGACGAGCCCAACCAGGATCATCGTGCCTGCGACGCCGAAGTACACGAGCGGATCACGTGCCGATTGTTTGTAAAGCAATGGCTCGATGAAGCGTGCCCCAAAAAACGCAATCGCCAGTCCAAACGCCGCGCCCGCCGCAGCGAACCAGACGCCCTGGCCGAGCACAAGCCTGAGAATGTGGCTAGAGCGTGCCCCCAGGGCGATGCGCATCCCGAGCTCGTGCATCCGCTGTGCGATGGTGTAGCCAATGACGCCGTACAGTCCAACGGCGGCAACGACCAGCGCCAGTCCCCCAAAAGCCACGAACAGCGTGGTGCCCAGTCGCCAGCTCCGGCTCTGGTCGTCAATGACGTCCTGCAGCTTTCGCAGAATGACAAGCCCGTCCCCCGGCATGACGCGTTGCAAGGCACGCTGTACGCGCTCGATTTCCGTTGCGGTTGGCTCGCCATTCAGCCTGACGAGTATCTGCCGCGCCCAGCCCCCCGGCATCTGTTCGAGGTTCAGGTAGTAGACGAAGCGCTGCTCATCGGTGAGAGCCTGGTACGCCGCATCTTCGGCCACGCCGACGACAGTGGTGCAGGGAACGTACGGCACATTCGCCGCGGCTTCCCAGGTGACCTCCATGCACTGACCTAGCGGCTCCCGGCCCGGCCAGAGCGCCTGTGCCATGGCTTGGCTCACGATGGCAACGCGAGGCGCATGGGGAGCATCGATCGACGAGAAGCCACGGCCGCGCAGGATTCGCGTTTGTACGACGTCGAAGTATTCCGGGCTGACGACCTGGAAGTTGAAGCGGCCCAGTTGCTCAACAGAGTCGATGCCGGCAATCCGGAGCCGCGCCGTGCTGCTCCGGAACAACGCGCTGTTGGCGCGCGCGGCACCGGCGGTGCCGGGAATCGATTGCGCGGCGGCGAGTAATTGCCGGATGGCTGCGTCTTCGACGCCGGTTTCCAGGTTCGCGTCGCGGAAATCCGGATACACGTCGACGACGCGGCTGACATCGAACCCTAACGGGATATCGCGGACCCGGCCCAGGCTGCGGACGAAGAGTCCGGCGCCGACGAGCAGGGCCACCGACAGTGCACCCTGCGTCACGAGCAGTGCCGTCTGCAACGTCGACCGGCGATGTGATCCTTCGCGCACACCGCTCTTGAGGGACGGCGTCAGCTCCGATCGTGCCGCGAGCACCGCGGGACCGATAGTCGACAGTAACGCGGCGACAATCGCGCAGACTCCGGCAACGCCGATCGTCCGCCAATCCGTGCCGAGGTTCAACGTCGATCCCTCAGGCAGGAGCAGGGCCCTGATGGCGCTTCCGCCCCACTGCGCGAAGGCGAGCCCCACCACGACGCCGACAAGCGCGAGCAGCATCGCTTCGATTACGAACTGGCCGAGGAGACGGGAACGGCTGACGCCCAGCGCGAGTCTCACGGCGATTTCGCGTCGTCGCCGGAGGACGCGCGTCAACATGATGTTCGCGACGTTGGCACAGGCGATCAGCAGCACGATGCCGGCGACACCGCTCACCCACTTGAGGACGCGAGACTCGGGTCCGGGTGCGGGGCCGGCGCCATTCCGCAACGGCGCGACGATCGCACGTGGATGCGCGAGGGAATCCGGCAGCACACGCGGATTCGATACCCGCTGCGAATTGCGGCTCCGGATGTATGCCTGAGTCAATTCGGTATTTGCCGCGGCAACCGACACACCATCCTTCCGCCTGACGATGATTTCCATCCAGTCCCAGGAGTACTGGCTGGCATAGATGTCGCGCTGCCATGGGTTCAGGTTGGCCGGAACCGTGGTGATCGGAATGAAGATGTGTGGCGGCCGCCCTTGAACTGTGCCAACGAAGCCGGGCGGCAGGATGCCGATGATGGTGTAATCGAACTTCCCGACTCTCAGGGGTTCACCGAGGACGGGACGCGAGCCGAGAACTGTCTGCCAGAACTCGTGAGTGAGCACGGCGACGAGTGACCCCATGGGGCGTTGGTCCTCGACGTCGGTGAACAAGCGGCCCTGGACCCCCCGCACGTTGAAGAATCCGAAGAACGACGCGCTCACTCCCGCGACTTTCTGGATTCGCGCGTGCTCACCGACGCCCACGCCCAGCCGCCATTCCGAAACCGTGGCATGCTGAGAGAAGGACTGTGCCTGTGCGATCAGGTCGAGATAACGGGCGTAGGGAATCGTGGCGTACACGTTGCGCCGCCCATTGACCGTGGTTTGCACATACACGCGATGCACCGAGCCGGGCTCGCGCATATGTGGAAATGGGCGGAACATCAGGCGATCGATGACGGCAAACATCGCCGCATTGGCGCCAATGCCGAGGCCTAACGTGAGGATGACCGTGATCGTGAACCCTGGCGCGTGGAGCAGGCCACGCACCCCATATCGAATATCCTGGAGGACATTCTCCAGGCGAGGAAATCCCCAGGCGTCGCGGCTCGATTCACGAATCACCGTTGTGTTGCCGAGCTGGCGTCGCGCGGCCGTCCGGGCATCGGCCGGTGACATGCCGGTATGGGCCAGGTCGCGGGCGAGGGCGTCGACGTGTGATTCGAGCTCGGCGTCCAGGGCGCGCGACAGCTGGTCGCGACGCACCCACGCCCGGAGCCGCAGGATGATCTCTCGAAGCGTCATGCGTTGCTCCCCTTGAGGACGCGCACGGTGGCGGCGATCGATCGCTTGAAGTCCGCTTCTTCCTGGCCGAGCTGCTTCCGTCCGGCTGCTGTGAGGCGGTAGTACCGGGCGTCGCGGCCGGTCGGCGACTTCTTCGATTCCGACACGATCCAGCCTTTGACCATCATCCGCTGCAGTGCGGGATACAGCGAGCCTTCCTCGATCGTGAGCGCCTCGTTCGACAGGCGCTTGATGTGTTGGGCGATTCCGTATCCATGAAACGCCCCCGCGGAGAGGGTCTTCAGGATGAGCAGGTCCAACGTTCCGGAGAGGAGCGGCGCGGCGTCTTTACCCATTTCAGGTCTACCCCTGTCAGATCTAGGTATCTGTCTGACACCGGGTGTTCGGAAATGGTTGGGAGGGCTCAGGGCCCCGGAAGTCGCGACTCCCGCGTCAGTTCGGAGCGGAAATCAGGGTGCGCAATGGAGATCAACGCTTCCGCCCGCTCCCGGATCGACTTGCCGTGCAGGTTCACCGCGCCGTACTCGGTGACCACCCAGTGCACATGCCCTCGCGTCGTGACGACGCCGGCGCCTGGTGCGAGCTCCCAGACGATGCGCGAGATCGTGCCCCGGGCGGCCGTCGACGGCAGGGCGATGATCGGCTTGCCCCCCCGCGATCGCGCTGCGCCGCGAATGAAGTCCATCTGCCCGCCAATGCCGGAGTAGATGCGGTGTCCCATCGAGTCGGCACAGACCTGTCCCGTCAGGTCTATTTGAATCGCGGAGTTGACCGCTGTGACTCGCGGGTTACGGCCGATCAGTGCGGTGTCGTTGGTGCGGTCGCAGGCGTGAAACTCGACCATCGGATTGTCATGCACGAAATCGAACAACCGTTTCGTGCCAATGACGAAGCTGGTCACGATGCGGCCAGGGTGGACCTGTTTCAGTCGATTCGTGACCGCCCCGGTGTCAATCAGGTCCACCAACCGGTCCGAAAACATCTCGGTGTGAATACCCAGGTCCTTTTTGTCGCCCAGCCGGGCCAGTACGGCGTCGGGAATTGCGCCAATGCCCATTTGCAGCGTGGCACCGTTGTCGACGAGACCGGCCACCAGTTCGCCAATCCTCGCCTCGACTTCCGTCTCCACGCCCGGAGCATGCTCGATCAGCGGCCGGTTGGTGTGTATGAAGGCGTCGATTCGATCGAACGGCACGGCGCTGTTGCCATGCGTTCTCGGCATCTGTTCGTTGATTTCGGCGATGACAAACCGCGCACTATCCACCGCGGCGCGCGCCGCGTCCACGGACGTACCTAACGAGCAATAGCCATGCCGGTCCGGCGGCGACAGTTGCAGCAGGGCGACGTCGAGCGGAACGCTGCGGGACAGAAAGAGACCAGGCACGTCGGACAGGAAGATGGGAACGAAGTCAGCGCGACCCTCGGCGACGGGTGTGCGCATGGACGGTCCGTTGAACAGCGAGACGGACCGGATTCTTCCCTCGCAATCCGGTTCACACCACGGAGCTGGACCATCCGTGTGCAGATGGTACAGCTGCACGTCTTCCAGGTCGGTTCGGGCCGTCAGTGCGTCGAGCAGCGGAGTTGGCGTGGCAGACGCGCCGTGCGAAAACACGCGCATGCCGGACCTGACCAGATGTACCGCATCGGCGGCACTTATGGCGCGATCGAGAGTCAAGGCTTGAGAGGTGGAAGTCGGGCCAGTTTCAGTGATCGTTGTGCGCGCGAGTGCGTAACCCGGGCCGTCACGACTCGAAGCGCCTAACATAGGGCTCGAATGAGCCACCCGTAACGTGAGCAGGGAATCAGGCGAAACACAGCTGCGACCTCGACGACGTCGTCGACGAGGCACAAATTGTCATCCATCGCCTATCTCATCGATTTGGAGGTTTGTCATGCTTTCCCGCCGCCGTTTCGTCCAAACGTCCTCCCTGGCGCTCACCGGCACTGCCTGCGGCGTAGCGAAGGGCGCCAATGGAAGCGGCGAAGCCGGCGGTGAATCAGTCCCGCCGTCCATCGCGGCTTTGACGTCCATGAAAGACCAGGCGACCCCGATCAGCGTCGATGAACGCAAGGGCCGCATCGAGAAAGCGAAGCGGTTGATGACAGAGAACCGCATCGACGCGCTCATGCTGACTGGGGGAACGTCGATGGTCTACTTCACGGGCATGCACTGGGGCCTTTCCGAGCGGATGACGGCGGTCATCGTCCCGGTGCGAGGTGATGCGTTCATCGTGACGCCGAAGTTCGAGGAGGAGCGCACGCTCGAACAGGCTCGGACCGGACCACTCGGCGCAGCCACCAGGGTCATGACGTGGGAAGAGGACGAAAGTCCCTCGGCGCTGGTGGCGAAGGGTCTTCGCGATGCGGGCATCTCCAGTGGCACACTCGGGGTCGAGGAAACGGTACGCTTCGTCTTCTCGAACATGGTTGCCACGGCTGCGCCATCGATACGCATAACGAGTGGAACACCGGTGTCTGCCGGGTGCCGGATGGTGAAGGACCAGCACGAACTGGCCCTGATGCGGCTGGCGTCGCAGGTCACGTTGAAGGCATATGAAGCGGCCTACAAAGCCCTGGCTGACGGTATGACTCAGACCGAGTTCGCCGACCTCGTTGCCCAGGCACACCGCCAGCTCGGGTTCGACGGCGGCGCCGGTGTCCAGGTCGGCGAATATTCGGCGCTGCCCCACGGGTCAGTGCAGCCGCAGGTCATCCGTGAGGGCACCATTCTGCTCATCGACGGCGGATGCAAGGTCGAGGGGTACTCTTCCGACATCTCGCGTACCTTCGTGTTAGGCAAGGCGACCGATCGCATGAAATCGGTGTTCGCGCTCGAACATCGCGCGCAATCGGCGGCGCTGGCGGCCGCGAAGCCAGGGGTGGAATGCCAGGCTGTAGATGCCGCTGCGCGAAAGGTGATCGAGGACGGCGGCTTCGGCCCCGGCTACAAGTACTTCACTCACCGTGTCGGACACGGGATGGGCATGGACGGGCACGAGTGGCCATACCTCGTGAAGGGCAACACGCTCACGCTCGAGCCCGGGATGACATTCAGCGATGAGCCGGGGATTTACATCCCCGGAGAGTTCGGGTGTCGACTCGAGGACGACATGGTGATTACTGAAGCGGGCGCCGAATTATTTACGCCGCAGAGCGAGAGCCTGGAGAAGCCGTTCTGATTGCAAATTGCAAATTGCAAATTAACGATTGCAAATCGCAAAACCTGAAGTCGAAGAACGCACGCTTTACTGAGGTCGCGGAATTGGTTGGATGTCGGGCTCCATGAATGCCGACCGTGCCTCAGGGGAGAAGAGCAGGGCGGCCGAGTAGTGCGTCAGCATGATTTTCGAGTCGAGCAGCTCCGGGTTCGCGTCGATGAACTCGTCAGCCGATACGCTCTGCTCCGTGCGGTCCATGAAGTGCCGCACGGCCTGGATCCACGCCTGGGTCATGGTCTCGTGGTACTTGGCGTCGTCGATCCCGTGATGCGCCAGGAACGCGTGCAGCGCGGAGCGCATCTGGCCGGCCGCCTCGTCCACGCTTGCCTCGGTGAGCAGCACATACGCCAGGCGCACGTGGGCGCGGTGGTTGAACTGCGCCGGCGTTATGCGGCCCGCGATGAAGTCACTCCGGAAGACGTGATCCGCGGCTGACGCGTGATGGCTCATCGTTAGGCGGTCAGGTGCCGAGCCAGATGAGAATGACGCCGCAGGCCGCGTTCGTACCCGCGAACTCGCGTGGAACCGAACCGGCCGCAACGTACACCTCGACTGCGAGAATCTCGGTCACGCGAATTCGCGCATCCGAGGTTCCGGCGTCGGATGGGAAGGGTTGTCCATTGAGGTATATCATCATGTCGCACGCCCCATTGCCTGACCCGGCTTCCGGCGAGAGGCTCCGGAAACGACCACTTACGTACCGCAATCCGCCCTGGAAGTTTTCGAGGCGTACACCGGGGACGTTTCGCAGCAGATCGGACAATACCCTCGGGTTCCTGCGCTCGATTTCGGCGCGATCGAAGAACGTCCCGTTGCCCTGCCGCCGCCGCTGCCGGAAGTCTGTCAGCCGCGAGTCGGGTGGAGGACCGTCGACCTGGACGACGACAGCGGGAGCGACGCGCAGAGTTACCAGCATCAGCGCCGACTGACCTTCCTGGGCAGTGATCTGGATGTGGCGCTGGGCGAGACCAGGCGAACGGAAGGTGAGACGCCGCGTGCCGTCGGGGACGTTAGGCAGGGTGAACGAGCCATCGGGAGCGGTAGTGCCGCGTTGCACGTCGTCGACGAGGATCTGGACCCGGGCGTCGTTCTGTTCAGGAAGGAGGACCCATCCGGAGATGCTGGCGGCCCCTGGCCGGAGCGTGCGCCCGAGAATCACTGCCGGGGCGCCGGTCGCACCGGTACTCGTGTCGGGGGCCGGCACCCGCAGCGGAATGATCTCGACCGGTGGCGCATCGGCGCCATTCACGTGGCGCGGGTTCAGCCAGCCCACGCTGTCCCGTGCGATGATCCAGGATTGCGTGCCGGCCTGCGTTTCACAGAAGGCATAGCGCCCGGCGTCGCTGGTGATGGTAGTATGCCTGACGAGTGAATCAGGGCCCGCACCGGTGACGCGCTCGAGGAGGACCACCTCGGCACTCGCCTGGACCGAATCGGCGGCGGATCGATAGGTACCGACAATGATGCGCTCCGCGGCTCGCAAGTCCCGCCGGCATCGCTGGCGTGCGACGTCGCGCACACTCCCGGTCCCGAAGTCCGCAACCGTTTCGTTCCGGCGGCGGAGCGTCACCCGCGTCACAGGCGCGGGGAGGCCAAGCGAATCCAGGCGAGGGTGCCAGACCCGAACGCGCACCTCACCGTCATCGGACAGCGAGTCGAAGAGAAACCGCCCTTCGAAGTCTGTCTCGACGGTGCGTCCCACTCCTTCGATGGTGACCCTGGCGCCGCGCAGCGGTTCGGCCTGGGTGGAGTCGAAGACCGTGCCACGGAGCCGCGTTCCCGCCGTATTCGCCCAGGAGGCTGATGCGCCGGCGGCGATCACTTCGCCGCCGACGTCGCGGAACGCCACCACCATCGTGTCGACAAACGCGCCTAACGAGCCGTCGGGGCGAAACCGGCTCTCGAAGACGCGAAGGACGGGGAGCCGGATCATCCACCGCTGCACGCCCCACACCCCGGTGGGATACCGGCCGAAGGCGACCATCCCGCCACCAACGTCCTGGCGACTCAGGGCCGGCAGGTATCGATATTCGAGCGACCGGAGCTCCGCGGTTGCGGAATCGAGCCAGAGCACCCCGCTGATGTCGATGCGCTTCCCGGTGTGTTGCGGGCGGAACGTGAGGCCGATAGCTCCATCCGGACCGGCGCGTCGCGTCCCGAAGCAGTGGGACGCGACGAACGAATCGGCGAGCAGGATGCGGGCGTCGGGCGCGTAATACAGCCGCGCCGAATCGCTGTCGATGGCGAAGCCGCCCTGGGCGACGGCATCCGGCGTCAGGGTCTCGAACGGATTCTCACTGACGGCCGTCTGCGTCCAGATTCGCGACGCGCGCAATGTCGAATCCGGCAGGCCAACCGTCCGCTCGAACCGCCGCAAGGCAACCGTGAATCGCCGTTCCTCGATGGCAATCCGGGACGCTTCGAGCGTCTTCCGCACTTCACTCCACAGCCGCGGTGCGTCACCGGTTTCGTCGCCGACCCGGGCACACGTCGACGTCGCCGTCACCGCCACCGCGGGAAGCTGGGTTCGCGCAAAGGTGAATTGGATGTCGCGGGTGACCGCCGCATCCGCAGCCACGGGGAATGGCGGCACGGTCACGCTCCGGAACCCGATGACGTCCACCCGGAGCGAAAAGGCGCCGGGCGCGGGCACTCGCAATCGATAGCGGCCTGTGCGTTCGCTCAGCGTTCCGGCAACGCGCGAGCCGGTGGCATCAATCAGGATGACGATCGCGCCTGCAACCGGTGTCCCGTCGGTGGCGGATGTGATCGTGCCGGTAATGTCCTGCGCGCGAGCCTGCGTGGCCGTGGCGCCGAGCACCAGGAGCAGGAACTTCAGGTGTCGCATCAGGTTTCGCCTCGTGCGCCGCCGGGTCGGCGACGCACGAGACGCCGGTCATCAGGGAACCACGCGCTCCGGCAGCAGGACGAACTTTGCATAACGAGACATGTCGAGGTACCGGCGCGCGGCGTCGCGAATCTGCTCGCTCGTCAGCTTCTCGATGAAGTCCTTCGTGTAAGTGGCCAGACCACGTGGATCTTCGCCGTTCTCGAGCCGGGCCGCAATGTTGCCGACCCAGTATCCGTTTTCCTTGAGCGACACTTCCTGCGCGCGGAGCTGCTGTTCACGCACCTTCTGGAGCTCGGCGGCGGTCGCGCCGTTCTGCTTCACGGAGTCGATCACGGCCGTCACGGTCTTCCAGAGCAGGTCGGCCTTGTCCGGCGCCGAGCCGAACTGGATCTCAAACTGATACTCCGCTTTCGGGTACTTCGAGAGGCTGCCACGCGCCGACACGGAGTACGTCCCCCCGAGCGCTTCACGCAGGTTCTCCAGCAGCTTCATCTCGAGCAGCTCGCCCATGGAGCGCATTGCATAACGAGACGCCGCGTCGAAGGTGGTCTCGCCGGTGAACAACACCAGCGTCTGCGCCTTGGGTTCGACGCCTTTCCGCACGGTCTTCTCGATGACCGTGGTCGGATTCTTGAGGCCCACGTCCTTGAACGTCTCTTTCCGGCCGGTGGAGGGGAGTGCGCCCAGCCACTGCTCGACCATCGGCTTGAGGGAGTCGACGTTGACCGCTCCGACGATCACGAACGTGAAGTCCGATGCGTCGGCAAAGCGATCCTTGTAGATCTCGAACGCGCGGTCGTACCGCATGTTCTGCAGCATGGCGGAAGACAGCGGCTGCGCCCGCGGATGGTTCTGCTGCATGGTGATCACGACCGTGTCCCCAAACACCTGCTCCGGATCCTTGTCGCGATTGGCGAGCAACGGCACGTATTGCGCGCGCAGGGCATTGAATGCCGCCTCGTCACGGCGCGGTGCGACCGCCTTGAGATAGATCAGTTGCAGGATCGTCTCGATGTCCTTGGGAGATCCGCCGGCGCTGATGCTCTCATTGAGGTTCCCGATGGCGAAGTTCACGCCCGCACGCTTCCCGGCCAGCTTCTTGCCTAACTCGATGGCATCGAACGTGGCGACGCCACCGCGCCCCACGGCCAGCGTGGCCAGCGACCCTTCGACAAAATCCGCATCGGCCACCAGGCTGGTTCCGCCGGGGCTGTATGCCTGGATGATCACTTCATCGGCCTTGAAGTCGGTCGGCTTGACGACGACCCGGACGCCGTTGGACAGCTTCCAATCGGTGACATTGAGCTCGGGAATCTTCGCCTCGGTCACGACACGGCCCTTCGCGGGCGGCGTCGCGATCAGTGGCGCGTCGGAAACCGATTCCGTCCATGCCGTCATCGTTTCGCCGTCAACCTTGCGGAACGTATTCAGCAGCTCCCCCGCCGTCGGTACGGCGGCGTTCGGCCCGGTCGGGGCCGACACGGCGAGCACGCGATTGACCTCCGTGATCCACTGGCGGCCTAACGAGTTCACATCCTGAAGGGTGACCGTGGGGAGGACGCGTTTCGCCGTCTCGTACTCCCACGCGATCCCCGGTGTCGGCTCGGCGGTCAGGAAATGGTTGATATACTCGGCGGCGTAATTGCCCGATTCTGACTTCTCACGCTCCTGGTACGCGCTTTCGAGCGCACGGAGTTGCGACGCCTTGGCGCGGTCGAGCTCCGCGGGGAGAAATCCGTGCTGGTCCACGCGACGTGCTTCGCGCAATATCGCTTCGAGGCCGCGCTGAATGCCGCCGTCCTTCACGGTCGCCGATAGGAAGTAGACATCGGACCCGCGCACGAACCCGCCATAGGACGAGCTGGCAAAGGCAAACGGCGCGTCAGGCTGCCGCGTGATTTCGTTCAGCCGCGAGTTCAGCATCTGGTTGTACAGACGTCGCGCGAGCATCAGCCGGTAATCGGACTGCCTGGAAAGCGGTGCCGGCGGGTGCTTGTAGATCACCTGGATCGAGGAGACCTGTTCCTCGGGGTCGGTCACGATGGTGACGAGCGTGGAGTCGTGCCCGGGTACGGTCGCAAGTGTGCGCTGGCGCGGTGTGGACGGATTCGTCAGGCGGCCGAACCGCTCGCGGATCAGTTTCTCCAATAGCGCCGGATCGTAGTCGCCCACCGCCACCACGGCCATGTTGTTCGGACGGTACCAGTCGCGGTAAAAGCGCTTGAGTGGCCCGGGATTCGCGCCTTTCAGGACGGTCGTATCGCCGATCGGCAGCCGGGTTGCATAACGAGAGCCGTGGAACAGCACGGGGAACTGCTTGTCGCGGACGCGCGCACCGGCTCCCAGGCCGCCGCGCCATTCCTCGAGCACCACGCCCCGTTCCTTGACGACTTCGGTGGAATCAAAGAGCGCGCCGCCGGCCCAATCCTCGAGCACGTCGAAGCTGCGTTCCACGAGTCCGGGCTTGTCGGTGGGGACCGGAAGGATGTAGACCGTCTCATCGAAACCGGTATACGCGTTGAGGTCCGCGCCAAAACGCACGCCAATCGACTCGAGGTACGAGACGATGTCATTCTTGGCAAAGCGGCGCGTGCCGTTGAACAACATGTGCTCGGTGAAATGCGCGAGACCCTTCTGGTCATCGTCCTCGAGCACCGAGCCGGCATTGATCACCAGCCGCAGCTCGAGCCGCTTCTCGGGCCGGTTGTTGTGCCGGATGTAGTATCGCAGCCCGTTGGGCAGCGTACCGGTGCGCACCGCCGTATCGAGCGGTATGAGGTCGCTCTGCGCACCGGCGGAGCCAGTTGGCAACAGGCCCGCGACCGGCAGGAGCAGCGCGGCCAGCAGGACACGACGGGAGGGCAGGGAGAACGACGGGAACCGGCGCATGAAAAACCTCGGGAGCGGATCAGTCCGAAACTTAGACACCTGCGCCCAGCGCTCCGAGGCCTCGGGGGATGGAACGTTGAGGGGAGGGGCAAAAGGCAAAGGGCAGAGGAAGCTGACCCTCTGCCCTTCGCCACTCGCTCCCAGCGTTTTCCCTACTCGTCCTGGATGGTCGCCTTGATGACCGGCTTGAAGAGCAGGCCATTCTGCATGATGGTGTTGCCGCGCATTACGAAGCTCTGCTCAGCGTCAAAGTCGAGGAGCACGTCGGTCGTCAGTCCTTCCTCGACGACAACCGCCTCCGTCAGGATGACCTTGATGCCACTTCGGCCGGCGGACGGGAACATGATTGACGGGCTCGAATTGGCCGTCAGCACCGTGCCGTCCTTCAGCGTCACGCTCGATTGGTCGGTATCAATGATGAGCCGGAAACTCCGATAATCACCTTCCGGCACGACCGCGTCGCCAAGGAATACGTTGACCCCGTTCCGCAGGTCCATCAGGTCGAATTCTTCGTTAGGCGTCGCCAGGACGATCCAGCCGTCCGACTCCGCGTCGCGCTCCTCGACGTCGAGCGCGGCATCTTCTTCCGTCGTGACCTGCGTCTTCGCTTCGACGCGAACCACGAAAATGTCGATGGACGCGACGTCATCGAGCGGGAACGGCGCATCGGTCATCCGGACGGCGATGCGGCCCTGTCCCGGCCCGAGCGATTCACTGTCGGAACACCCGGCCAGAGCGCCCAGCGCGAGGCATGCCGCAAGGAAAGGTCTGAATTTCATGAGGATCCTCCGGAAAATGCGGGGGAGATCCTACGGCTGACGCCGCTGGAAATCCGCGATCGAAACACTCTCATGCAATACCACGAAGGTCCCTGAACGATTCTTCACGGACGGCCGGGAAGGGTGCTAATGATCACTTTTCACGCCCATTCCAAACCGCAGCTCACCCGGTAATTGTTGTGGTCGTCATGCGCGCTCGATTGATCTATCCGCTCGCCATGTTCCTGGCGCTCGTCCCCGTCACGCTTCTCGTGCCGGGGCTCGACGAGCTGGTGCTGGTGCGGTACGGGGGCTCCGAATCGGCCGCGCACGGGTTCATGACCGTGAACATGCTCGCCGGCATGGTGACGGTGCCGTTGTTGATGCGCCGGCTGCGACGGCTTGGCGACCTCCGCTGGTGGCTGGCCGCGTTTTTCCTGCTGGACGCGGCTGCCTTCATTGGCATGGGACGCGCCGAGTCGCTCAATGCCTTATTCGCCTTTCGGCTGCTCGACGGGGCGGTGCACCTGCCGGCGGTAACGCTGCTGATGGTGGCGGCCAATCGCGCCGCCGGTGACCAGCGTGGCGCGTCACTGGGATTGCTGGCGTCCGCCCTGATGCTGGGCATCACCGTCGGGTCGCCGTTAGGCGGCCGGCTCGTCCAGGCGGGGGGCACAGCGGTGTACGACACCGGCGCGGTGGTATTCGTTGTTGCTGCGCTGGTATCCCTGCTGGCGCCGGTGCAGGATCCGTCGACCGATGCGCCGCGCAACCGTTACCGCTGGCAGTGGCGCCGGGCGGAGTCGTGGGTCCCGTTAGGCTATGCCTTCATGGACCGCTTCAGTATTGGCGTGTTCGTGTCCACGTTCACGCTGTTCTTGGCCCGTGAACACCAGATCGACCCGTCGGGGCGCGGCTGGCTGGTGGCGCTGTTCATGATTCCGTTCGCGGCGCTCTGCTACCCCATTGGCCGCCTCGCCGAACGCGTGGGGTGGTTCCCGCTCCTGGTCGGCGGCAATGTCGCGTTTGGACTGGTGTATGGCGCGTACGGCATCACGCCGGAACGTCTCCTGCCGGCGTCGATGGTCCTCTCCGGCGTGGCCAGTGCGTTCATTTTTGCACCAAGCCTCCTGCTCGTGAGTGAACTCGTCAGGCGAGGGCACGGAGAAGGCCTGTTCGGCGTCTTTCAGATCGCAGGATCCCTGGGATTCCTGACGGGTCCGATCGTGGGCGGTATCCTCGTCGCGCTCACCAGTGCCGATGGTCGACCGGCGTACGAATTCATCTTTGCGCTGGTCGGATTGGCGGAGATGGCGTTGGCGGTGGGATCGGTCGCGTTGCTTCGGGGATTCGTCGTGCGTGCGGGAGAGTTGAAGAGTTGAAGAGTTGAAGAGTTTAGGAGTTGAAGAGTTGAAGAGTTCAGGAGTTGAAGTTGATAAGCGCAAAGCGTAAAGGAGTGATGAAGAGCGCGAAAATTTCGGAACAGGAGGACGTGAAACGCGAAGGGACACGCGGTTATCCACGTGTCCCTTCCGTCTTCCACCTTTGCGCTTTGCGCTTTTCAACTGCTCGTTTGCGCTATCAACTCTTCAACTCTTCAACGCTTCAACTTCACCTCACTCGACACGCTGCTGCCGCTCCCCCATCACCAACCGACCAGATCTCCACCCGCCGGTTCACGCGGTGATCGTTCTTGGGGAGCTTCGGGACGTCATTGTCATCAGCGAGGACCAGGCACTCCTCGCCAAAACCCTTTGAGACGAGTCGGGTGGGGGCGATGCCACCGGCCGTGAGATAACTCATTACCGTTTGCGCGCGCCGCTCCGACAGTCCCTGGTTGTATTCGCGGCGACCGTACGGATCGGTGTGGCCTTCAACGGCGACGCGCAGGTCCGACCGCTGTTGCAACGTGGCGATCACGCGATCGAGCGTGTCGCGCCCTGCCGCCGTGAGCGTGGCCTGGTTGAACTCGAACGACACTTCCAGCAACTGGAAGAGCAGTTCCGCCGACGTCACGTTGATCGTGGCGGTACCGGTGAGACCCGCCTGGTCGGTACACGTCATCGTTACGGTGTGGGCGCCGGTCGACAAGGTGCGCGAGAACGACGCACCGGTGCCGATGATGCCGTCGCGGTTCGAGCGCCACTGCGCGGAACTCGATACATCACCTTGCTCGCCATCGCGGCACGTGCCGGCAAAGTTGAACGCTCCGCTGATCGAGGCGCCGCTCGCCGGACTCGTTATGGTGGCCTCGGGTGGCGTGTTCACGGGAACCGGTATCGGCGTGGGCGGTGGCGTCGGGATCGGCGTCGCGACGGGCTGTGCCGGCGGCGCGGCGGCCGGTGGCGGGGGTGGCGGCTCGGGAGCGCTTTCGTAGCAGCCACCCTTGAGCATCCGGCTGATGCCGATTCGAACGCCCCAGTTCATCGATTCGCCGTCGAGGACAACGATGTTGCCGTTGAAGTTCGGCGACGGGTTGTAGTCGACGGGCACTTCGCCGCGGAGGCTCCACTTCTCGTTGAGACAGAGCTTCAACCCGACCAGTGCCGTCACCCCGTCCTCGTACTCATTGCCCGCGGTGAAGCCGCCGAACTCCTGGATGCGGTTCTTGTAGACGTTCTGCTGGTATCCCATCCCGAGGAGGAAGCGCATCCGCTCGCCTAACGGGAGCGCATAGACTGCGCGCACCGACCAGGGGGTGTAGGTGATCGACGTTGTGCCACCAGGCGCGGCCCAGTCGGTCTTCCCGACGTGGCCGTCGAGTTCCACGCTGAGGCGCGGCAACACGTACAGGCCGAGTCGCGCGCCAATCGACAGGACATCGTCGAGTGACAACTCCTGGTCGATCTTCGTGAACTGCCCGAAGACGCCTCCTTCGATCGACAGCGGTTTCTGGGCATTCGCACTGAACGCCAGTGCGGGCAAGAGTGCCAGAACAGCCAGTAGCGATCTTTTCCGCATGGATACCTCGTGTGGAGGTTCTGATCTGTCGATCGAGGGCTCGGAGCCATCGGTCAACGCGGCGCCCTCATCCGCGCGAAGTGCCGGAATAGTAAGTGATTCCGGCGCTGGGACCAACCGTAATCTTTGCCACTCGCGTTATGCAGCGATCGGCGACGACGGTTACGCTTTCAACATGCTCAGGAGATGCCTGACGACAATGCGCCTTCGATCGCGGCGAGCGAGGCATCGACCTCGATAGGCAGGTTCCCGCGCGAGCCGTGTGATACGGCCGGATCCTTGAGCAGGTGTCCAGTGAGTACTGCCACCACGCTCTGATCGGCACCGATCAGACCGGTGCTGATGGCTTCTCTCACGCCCGCAACTGAAGCGGCACTCGCCGGTTCACAGCCGATACCGGCCTGCTTCACGCAGTCCTGGGCCTCGAGAATCTTCTCGTCAGGCACGGCCACCACCACGCCATTCGTCAGGCGGATCGCTCGGACTCCCCGGTCATACGATGCCGGATCACCAATCCGGATCGCTGTGGCCACGGTTTCGGCGCGCGTCGAGAGGCGCTCGCGAAAGTCGCGCGTGAATGACGCGTAGAACGGCGCCGCACCCGATGCCTGCACCGCCAGAAGGCGGGGCACCCGGTCGATGAGCCCAAGCGATGCCGCTTCTCCCAGGGCTTTTCCAAAGGCAGCCGTGTTGCCGAGGTTACCGGCGGGGAGGGCGATCCAGTCCGGCGCCTGCCATTCCAGCTGCTGCAGCAGTTCGAACACGATCGTCTTCTGTCCCTCAATCCGGAACGGATTGACCGAATTGAGCAGGTAGATGCCGAGTCGCTCGGATGCGTCGCGCAGGAGCGAGAGACACTGGTCGAAGTCCCCGCGAACCGCGAGCGTGCGCGCACCGTAACTCAGCGTCTGCTGGAGTTTCCCGGCCGCAACCTGGCCTGCCGGCACGAGGACGAGCGCGGGAAGTCCGGCCAGGGCGGCGTACGCAGCAAGCGAAGCCGACGTGTTCCCGGTCGAGGCACAGGCGACCGCACGCGCACGAACGCGACGCGCCTGGGTCACGCCGACTGTCATACCGCGGTCCTTGAAGGAGCCCGTGGGATTGAGCCCTTCGTGCTTCAACAGCAGCCGATCACATGCGGCCCAGGACGCGACACGCGGATTCGCGATGAGCGGCGTATTGCCTTCCGGAAATGACACGATCGTTTCCGGCGTCGCGTTCATTACCAGGTCTGCATAACGCCAGACACCGGAGATTTTTCGGGCGTCACCCGAGATCTTGACGGCGGAACTGAACTGGCGCCGAAGATCGGCCGCGCGGCCGGCCGGGGTATGG
Organism: Gemmatimonadaceae bacterium; assembly: GCA_035646395.1. Lineage (GTDB taxonomy): Bacteria > Gemmatimonadota > Gemmatimonadetes > Gemmatimonadales > Gemmatimonadaceae > JABWBJ01. The sequence continues at coordinate 17,301 of DASRPK010000255.1, forward strand.
AACATGACGTCGAGCAAGCCGCCGCATTGCGGGCAGGTCGTGCGCGGATCCAGTTCGTCCAGCCGGTTTCCGCATGTTGCGCATTGTTGCCAGCGTGAGGGAACGTCGCCGTGCACGCTCGTCATGCGGTCATCGTCGTTTCCACAGTTGTTCCATGCAGGTCAGGTCGTGTCACGCGCGTGGTGCAGGCCAGCCCGGCGTTCCGGTACGCGTCACCCATGGCCGTGGCAACCTTTGCCGCATCGTCGGCGCTGCCGCATAACGCAAACGCAGTCGGGCCGGCGCCGGAGATGGAAACGCCAAGTGCCCCCGCGGCGAGTGCGGCGTGTTTTGCTTTCGCAAATCCCGGGAGGAGTGGAGCGCGGGCTGGTTCCGCGATCCGGTCGTCAATGCAGCGGCCGAGAAAAACGAGATCTCCGGCTTGCAGTGCGGCAACGATTCCCGCGACATGAGCCGCCTGGTGCAGCGCCACGTTCAGTGACACCTCGACCGGGAGAACGGCGCGCGCTTCCGCGGTACGCAGCCGCTGCTCCGGACACGCCAGCACGATGGACAGCTTCGGCGGCACGGCAATCGCGAGCAGATCGATCGGATCGAGTGAGCGGATCAGGACGATGCCGCCCATGTAGGACGGCGCGATGTTGTCGAGGTGACGTCCTGCGAGCTGGGTCTCCGAATACAGAGCTGCTTCGAGGATTTCATCGCGCGCCAGCGGGCTGCCGATGAGTGCATTCACGGCGGCCGCTCCGGCGACCGCGGATGCCGCGCTTCCGCCTTGACCAGCAGAAAGGGGAAGTCCCTTGGTGACACGCAGGGAGATCCCGCCGGCCGGTGTCGTCGCGCCCATGTGTGTCGCGCGCCGCACGACGGCATGCGCCGCGATGGCGGACGCGTGCATCGTAGGGTCGGTGCTGAGCGACGGATGCCCCGGATCGAGCACGACGATTCCCGGTTTATCCGTAAACTCGGCCACGACGGTATCACCAGCTCCTTCTACGGCGCAGCCAAGGATGTCCAGGCCCGGACCGAGATTTCCGATCGATCCGGGGGAATACGCAGTGGCCTTCCTGGGGAACGACATTCCACAAATCTAGGCCAGAGGCCAGAGGCCAGAGGCCAGAGCAAACTCGCAAACCTCTGGCCTCTGCTTCTGACCTCTGGGCTCAAGGCAGCAAGACGTTAGCCTGCTGCGTAAGCCAGATCAGCACCGTAGGTTTGAGCCGTCCCGTCACCCCAGAGGTTGGACGTCATGCCAGCAACACGTTCGACGCGATTTGTTCGGTTGGAGCGCTTCATCGCTCCGCTCTTCGCGCTCGCCCTTGTCACTACACCGGTGATGGCACAAGGCCGCATCACCACGCCGAAGGAGCACTTTGGATTCAACATCGGCGATGACTACCACCTTGCGACCTACACGCAGTTCATGGCGTACTGGCGCAAGATCGACGCCGAGTCACCACGCATGGTGGTCGAAGAAATCGGCAAGACGGCCGAGGGCCGGCCACAGCTGATGGCGATCATCACGTCGCCGGAAAACTTCAGGAACCTGGCGCGCTACAAGCAGATCGCGCAGCGCCTCGCGCTCGCCGAAGGCCTGACGGACGAACAGGCCCGGGCCATGGCGAAGGAAGGGAAGGCCATCGTCTGGTTTGACGGCGGCCTGCACGCCACCGAAGTCCTGGGCGCGCACCAGCTCATCGAGACGACGTACCAGCTGATCTCGAGGAACGACGAGGAAACGATGCGGATCCTCCGCGACAACATCATCCTCGCCGTGCACGCAAACCCGGACGGCATGGAGCTCGTGTCGAGCTGGTACATGCGCAATTCGAACCCGCAGGAACGCTCGTCAGGCGGTATTCCGAGGCTGTACCAGAAGTACATCGGTCACGACAACAACCGCGACTTCTACATCCTGAACCAGCCGGAATCGGTGAACATCGCGCGCATCCAGTACCACGAATGGATGCCGCAGATCATCTACAACCATCACCAGACGGGTCCCGCCGGCACGGTGATGTTCGCGCCGCCATTCCGGGATCCGTTCAACCACAACTTCGATCCGCTCGTGGTGGTTGGCCTCGATCTCGTCGCCGCCGCGATGCACGAACGATTCATTCGTGAGGACAAGCCCGGCGTCACCATGCGCTCGGGAGCCAGTTATTCCACGTGGTGGAACGGCGGCCTGCGCACGACGGCGTACTTTCACAACATGATCGGCATCCTGACCGAGACGATCGGGAATCCGACACCGATCGAGATTCCGCTCGTCACGAGGAACCAGCTCCCACGCGGCGATCTCCCGGCGCCGATCGCGCCGCAGCGGTGGCACTTCCGCCAGTCGGTCGATTATTCAGTGACCGCGAACTACGCGATCTTCGATATCGCGTCGAAGCGGAAGGAAGACATGCTCTTCAACATCTACAAGATGGGGAAGAACGCCATCGCGCGCGGCAATTCGGACACCTGGACGAACACGCCGATGGAAGTCGATTCTCTCGATCAACGTCTCGCGGCAGGTCGCGCTGGTCAGGCTGGCGCTGCGGGCGGACGCGGCGGCGGTGGCGGTCGTGGCGGTGCTGTCGGCGGTGCCGCGGCGCTCGAGGCGTTCAACGCCGTGCTGCGCAACAAGGAAGACCGGAATCCCCGCGGCTATATCCTTCCGGCGAACCAGCCCGACTTCCTGACGGCAACGAAGTTCGTCAATGCGCTCCGCAAGGTGAACGTTGCGGTGCATCGTGCCACGGCGCCCTTCACGGTCGCCGGCAAGAACTATCCCGCCGGCTCGTATGTGCTGAAGAGTGCGCAGGCGTTCCGCCCGCACCTGCTCGACATGTTCGAACCGCAGGATCACCCTAACGATTTCGCGTATCCGGGTGGCCCGCCGCGCCCGCCATACGACAACGCCGGGTACACGCTCGCGATGCAGATGGGTGTGCAATACGACCGGATCCTGGACGGCTTCGAGTGTCCGTGTGAGAAGATCACGGGCATGGCGGTCCCACCGTCGGGCACGATCGCCGGCACGGGGTCGCGCGGCTTCCTGCTCAGCCATGACGCGAACGACGCGTTCGTGGCCGTCAACCGCGCGCTGAAGGCTGGAGCGAGCGTTCATTGGCTCAAGGCGCCCATGACGGTTGGCGGAAAGACATATGCCCCCGGCTCCTTCTACATCGAAGCGGCGGGCCAGGCGCGCACGGTCGCCGAGCAAGCGGCGAAGGGCCTCGGCCTCTCGTTCGATGCAACCGCTGACGCTCCGAGCGCTGGTGCGGTGAAGCTGTCCACTCAGCGCGTCGGGCTCTGGGATCAATACGGCGGATCGATGCCTTCGGGTCACACGAGGTGGTTGCTCGAGCAATTCGAGTTCCCCTTCAGCGTCATCTTCCCGCCCGAGCTTGATGCCGGCAACCTGCGGCAGAAGTATGACGTCATCGTCTTCGTCTCCGGCGCGATTCCCTCGGCAAATCCGGGTGGCGGTGGCTTTGGTGGACGCGGCGGTGGCGGCGGTAGTCCGGCCAACATTCCAGCTGAATTCCAGAACCAGCTCGGATCGGTGACCGCCGATAAGACGGTCCCGCAGCTCAGGAAGTTCATGGAAGAAGGCGGCACCGTCATCACGATCGGTTCGTCGACGAACCTGGCCGGACACCTCGGCCTGCCTGTCGCCGACTACATGGTGGAGCGGATGCCTAACGGGACGGAACGGCCGCTGCCCCAGGAAAAGTTCTACGTACCCGGATCGATAATGCGCGTCGCCGTCGACAACTCACAGACCGTGACCGCCGGCCTGCCGAAGTACGTGGACGTGTTCTTCGATGACAGTCCCGTGTTCCGTCTCGAGCCCGACGCAGCGGCCAAGGGCGTGAGGCCGCTCGCGTGGTTCGACACCGCCTCTCCGCTGCGAAGCGGTTGGGCCTGGGGCCAGAACTACCTGCAGGGTGGCACGGCGATGGTGCAGGCCGATGTCGGTACGGGGAAGCTCTTCCTGTTCGGTCCGGAAATCCTGTTCCGCGGACAGCCGCACGGCACGTTCAAGCTGCTGTTCAACGGTATCTTCGCCGGCCAGGTCGATCGAACGAATCGGCAAGTGCAGTAACAGGAGAGTAGGTGAGGAGTGAAGGGGTGCGATTCGTCGCACCCTTTCGCTTTTTCCGGCGTATCCCTGCATTCTTGCCCCGGTGCCCTCGTGCACCCCTGTTTTCCCGCGTTATTGAAGAAGTCCAACGGCACCGTGTTGGCTGACCACGAAATGGCGATATCCCCGGACGTATTTGGCAATCCCGCGAACGACCCGCTCTGGACTGAGTCGTCACTCGTTGACCCCTCACTGATGCAATAGTCGTGAGGCCACGTTCTCCATCGCAGCACTCCCGGCAAATCAAGGACGCCACGACGCCCCCGCCTCTTTCGGCGGAGAGCCAGGTCGTGTTCCGCACCGCGGACCTGTCCTGCCTGCCGGCCGAAGTGGCGTCCCACGCGCGAAACGTTCAGGACTGGGATCGTGTGATCGTCATGTCCGATCGCGAGCTGGCGTCGGTGCAGCTGGCGCGGGCCCTTCGGGGCGCGCAGGCCGACGTTCCGGCAGCGGTCGTCGAGGAGTTGCGCCGCAAGGCGGTCACGATCGAACTCCGGATGCAGTACCTCTCACGTCGTCTGCAACAGACGTGCGGTATTCTCGCGGAACGTGGAATTTCGCACGTGCTCCTGAAAGGCGCGGCAGTCGGTGCCCTCGTCGATCCGACGTTGTGCACGCGCCCCATGAACGACGGGGATATTCTCGTCAGACCGGAAGATGCGGAACGCGCGGCCGAGGCACTCGAGGCGGCAGGATGGTTCGCGACGCCGGACGAAGTCCTTCGTGGCTTGCTCGCGGGCGCACATCACCTGCCTCCGTTCCTGGACACGCAGATGCCCGGGTTACGCGTCGAGTTACATGTCTCGCATTTGCCGTTCGACCACCCCTTCGTGTTCGACACGGCAATGCTCTGGCGCGAGGCGCGACCGGCACCTCCACCGTTTTCAGGCACGCTCGTGCCGTCGGCAGAACATCTGGTGCTCCACGCTGCGATCCATTTTACCTGGCAGCATCCGATGTCCTTCGGCGCCTGGCGCACATTCCGGGTTGTCTCGATCATGTCGCGCAGGCCCGACTTTGACTGGGCGCGCCTGGCGCGTCTCGCGCAGCAAACAAAGGGAACCACGGCCTGTTACTGGACGCTTCGGTTGGGGCAACGAATGGCTGGCATCGCGGTACCGCCCACTGTTGTGCGTGATCTCGCACCGCCCACGCCCGCCTGGTTGCTCGACGCACTCGAGCGCCACTTCGTGGCCATGATTGCCGTGGGCGAGATGCCCGCCAGTCCATCACTCTGGGTGAACCGGCGGCTCTGGTTCCTGGCCATCCGCCCCCGCTGGAGTGGCCATGCTACGACGCGGGACTGGGATCCCGGGAACCGCTGGGGTCGCGCATACGGCGTCGTCTCCAGCGAGTCGGCGTGGTCGAAGTACGTACGGCACGTAGCTGGGTACCGTCGCTGGACGGCCTTCCTGGCCAGGACGTTTATTCGTTAGGCAGCGCGGCCGGTCATGAGGTCAACCCGTCGCCCCGGTCATGGCCGCCGATACCGGGTCGCTCTGCGTCTGCTGCATCCACGATGTAGCATAGCGGCCACCGAGGGCGATCAGCTCCTCGTGGCTGCCCGACTCCACGATCTGCCCTTGCTCCATGACATGGATTTCGCTCGCCCGGCGCGCGATCGTCAGTCGGTGGGTGATGATGATGGCCGTGGCACCCTGGGCCAGGTTGCTGAAACGCTCGTACCACTGGGCTTCCGACCAGGAGTCCATGCTGCTTGTGGGTTCGTCCAACACGATCAGCCTGGACCGCCGGAAATACGACCGTGCCATGGCAATGCGCTGCCATTCCCCCGACGACAATTCGGTGCCACCAGCGAACGCCTTTCCGAGCGGCGTATCGTAGCCGGCGGGCAATCGTTGAATCAAATCCGCGACGCCGGCTTCGCGTGCGGCGGATTCGACGTCTGAACTGACTGTTGCGTGCGCAAGATCGCTCAGGGTGATGTTGTCCCGGACAGAACCCTGATACGCCACCGGCACCTGGAACATCACTGACATCGACTTGCGCAACTCCGCGGGATCGAACTGACGAAGATCGACGCCATCGAGCTCCACACGACCGTTTTCCGGATCGTAGAAACGGCAGAGGAGCTTCAACAGCGTCGATTTTCCGGCGCCGTTCGAACCGACGATCGCGACCGTCTTGCCAGCCGGAATGAAAAGGTTGAACTGACGTAAGGCGGTACGGTCTGTTGCCGGATAACGGAAGTCGATGTCGACGAATCGGAGGCTCGCGCGCCCTTGTGGCACTGGGACCGGATCCGGCGGCGAGACCACGACCGGCTTGAGGTCGAGATACTCGAAAAGGTTTTCGAGGAAGAGTCCGTTGCTGTGAATCTGACCGATGTTCATCAGCAGCGAACGGACCAATCCCTGACCGCGCTGGAACGCCTGCGCAAAGAGGGCGACGTCTCCCAGCGTTGCTGCGCCAAGAACCGCGCGCCAGACCATCCAGGCGATCGTCGCAGCTGCGCTGAGCACGGCGATCGATTCAGCTCCGAGCCGCGCGATGCTTTGCTGTCGCATGAGGCGCAGGCGCTCATTACGGAGGCGACGCCTCAATACGAGGAATGCATCCTGGAAATACCGGGCAAGCCCGAACAGGCGCATTTCCGCGGCGTGCTGGCCCATGGTCAGGAGATCGCCATAGTACTGCGTTCGACGCCGGTCAGTCGTCGTGCTCATCCACCATTCGTGCTGGCGTCGACTGGCTCTCAAGACGACAAGAAGGGCGGGGAGCGTACCCGCAATCAGTACAACTGACACCCACACGCCGTAGCTGAGGAGTAGCGCACCGATCCCGACGACGGTCACGCTATTCTGGGCGAGCCCACCGACACTTTCGAGAAGTGCGAGCGGCCGCCCAGCGCCGTCGAATCTCACGCGATACAGCCGGTCGTAAAAGCTCGGTGTCTCGAAGAAGGCGAGATCGATTTCGCTTGCTTTCGTATGCAGAAGATCGCTGACGTGGTCCTGGACGAGTTCCGACTGGGCGGCGCTGATCCACTGCAGCGCAATGCGCAGGAGTTCCGCCGCCAGGAGCAGAACGCCATACGCGAGGGCGATCATGACCAGGGGCCTCAGCCCTTCCCAGTTCGCGCCCGCGCCAACCGCTGCCTGAACAGAGTTGACCAGCGGTTTGGTCATCCATACGACCACGACAGGGATGACACCCTGCAGCAGCAAGAGGATCGCCCAGGCGATCACCAGGCCACCGGCGGCTGCCCAAATGATTCCAAGTACGCGCCACGCATACGCGACCTTCTGCTTGAACGTCACGGTCGTACCGGGCGCAGCAGTAGACGTGACGGGTGTCCAGGCGGGTGTTCTGCGCAAAGTCAGCCAGGCGGAGTAGACGTCGAACAAAACCCCGCTACGTCATCCGTAGCGGGGTTCGGAAAGCGTTTTGAATGAACCAGCGCGCGATTACGAGTGCGAGTATTCGCCGAACTTATCGCACTGGAGGACGATCGTGTTCTTGGTTCCCGGCTGGCCAGAACCTGCGAGCGTGGAATGGCAAGTGAACGGTCCACCGCCCGGCTGTTCTGGATCGCCACCCGCTGCCGGCGTCGCAAACGTGCTGTCCGCAATTGAACCGTAATCAGAGAGAACTGGCGAGGTGTACGGTTTCATGATGAGACCCGTCCGTCAGATAAGTGAAATTGCGTTCAGCGTCAAATGAGAAATACAGCAACTCTTACACCATCCTCGTACACCCGACTCCGATACGCGGTTCGCAGAGCGGTCTCGTGCATGACACTCCACTTCCCGCGCGAACAATTACTCTAGCATCAGATTCTTTTCCGGTTCTTTTCCGGCGCGAGCATATTATGACTTTCTCACCGCTTTCGTCAAGCAAGCTAGGCGATTCGCAAGTGTGCGCGCCGATTTTAGTTGCTGCGTCGACGCAGCACCATAGTGTCGGACCGTTACCACAGCCTTAACAGTCAAGAGCGTTGCTCGAGAAGTTTGACTACCGACGACATTGAGTCGAGCAGCAAGGGGCGGTTGAGATTCCAGCAGGGAACGGTACTCGCCAGTTGAGTCAACTGTCGAAAGGAATCAGCGCGTGCATCCTCAGTCCCAGTTCGAAAGCTCAGTCTCCAAAGGTCCTTGAGTGCGGTGGGACGCGGAACGGACTCGATGCCCAGCTGCGGGCCCTCGCGTAAGAACACGATCCCTCTGATCGGTAACGGGCGCCCGGATCCTCGAGTTGCCTCGTCAAATGCCACAATAACCCGGTCCCGGCGTCGGCTCACGATGAATAGTCCTTTGGGCAGCCGACCATCAAAAACGTCCGGTCGAATCCGGAAGAGCGCCGGACCTGGAATGGCCTCACTGGTGGATGGCCGGCAACAGATCAGGTCCTCGCTCAACATCCGGTGACCCGCTTTCTGCAGGGCAAACGCGAGCGTCGACTTCCCGAACTTGCTAGGCGCGGCCAGGATGACCGCGCCCGACCCAATTTCGACTGCAGCTGCGTGCAGTGAGAGATCGCCTCGCGCCACGAAGCTGAGGATCATCGGCATCCCGTACAGGCGCTGTTCGAGGAGCAATTCATCTTCGGATCGGGGGACTACGATCCGCTGGCCTTCTACGTCGACCCGAAAGAGTCCAGCATCGGACGTCCAATACTCGTAACCGCCGGCGACGCGAAATAGCTTCGCATGCGCTGGATACGCAGTCCCCTGAAGCGGCCACTCACCGAGTAGTTCGCCTTCCGGTTGGTCGCGTTCGCTGTCGGTCGAGGCGATTGCGAGCGACTCTGTCCCCCCTCCACTTCGCAGGAATCGGAGCGGAATGTCGCTTCGAATGCTGAATCCGAATACCGAAGGGGCAAGCGACGGAGCGGAGCCGTCCGTCACAACGTGTTCACGAATGCGTGGATGCGCGCGAGCTCGCGCGCACGAAGCCACTCGTGAAACCCCAGCTCGCGCCTCTCGATGCGCTCCGCCAGCACGTCGTAGTTCACGTCCTTCATCCGGTACGTCGGCCTGACGAGCAGGCGCTCCAGTGTCGGGTAATCGACCTGCCTCATCACGTGGTCGTCGAAGAGCGTCTTCCTGGGCCGGTCGAGTATCTCGTCCGGGATGACGCCGCGCAGCGCCTGGCGTGCCAGTGCCTTCCACTGCAGCACCGGGAACTTCACTTCAGCGCGGAGGCTGAGGAAGAATTCCCAGAGATCGATATCGGCCAGTGGGCGGCGAATCGTCACCCCCGCCATGGCCGCGCAGGTCGCGTCGGCATCCATGGTGATGGTTGAACCGGACGTGCCGTAGAGCTGCAGGTCGTTCCACCGGTCGCGCGCCGGCACCATGTAATCATGCCGGGACACGTACTTGTTGTACCGAGACGGGGCGAGCCATGGCAGCACCTTATGCATCGCGTTCCGGCCGCGAATCGCCAGCCACCAGTTCACGATCCGGCCGGGCACAAACGCGGTGAGCGCCTCCTGCAGCAACTCCCGCCGCGACGCTCCGTGTTCCAGATGCTCCGCCTTCATCACCTCGTACGCGGCTCGAAAACGGCCACGGAGCACCAGGTGCGCGAGCTGGTGCGGAAACTTCCCATACGTCAGCTCGGCGAACTCGCCAGTCAACACGTTGCGGTATCCCAGTGCGCGCGCCCGCTGGTACGCCTCCCACACCTCGGGGATGGAGAGCATGGGCACCGGCGTGCCCAGTCGCCGCGCCCACTCCTCGACGTCATCCAGCGCGCGCGCTGAAGTTGAGTACGTGTGCAGCTCCATTCCGTGACGTTGCGCGACCAGCTCGATGAAAGGGCGTTCATCAACCGCAGGAAGGTCAGGGAACACCACCGCCATGGCGCCTAACGGGCGGCCCGTACGGCGCAGATGTTCGGGGGCCGCGTACGCCGCTACGGCCGGTGAGTCCAGTCCGCCGCTCAGAAAGAGCACGTCGCGCCCCGTCACCGAGCGCTTCACGGCCTGCTCCAGCAGGACGAGGAATCGCTCGCGTGCCTCGTCGGGGCTGAACCGGCCAGTCTCGAGAAGATCTTTTGGATGCCAATACCTTTTCCAGGTGACGCCGGGCTCCATGCCCGTTGTCAGCACCATGCCTTGCGGCACCCGCGACGCTCCTTTCAAGGCCGATGGAGTGTGCGACGGCAGTCCACCGAAGAAAATCGCCTCGAGAACCTCGAAATCCGGCTCCGCCGGCAACTGCGCGGCGGCAAGAACCGATTTCGCGTCGTTGGCCAGGATGAACTGCCCGGGGTCGTCGCGATAGAACAGCACACGGAACCCGACGTGATCGCGAAACGCCCACAACGACCGGCCGTCGGTGACCGCGCCGGCGAAGGCGCCGCGAAACCGGTTGACCACATCGGGTCCGAACTGGCGGAATGCGGCGACGACGACGTCAGCGTCCGACGACGACGCCGGCGGCATGCCGGCCGTCAGGCACTCCTGGTGCAGTTCGACGGCGTTGTCGAGCCGGCCGTCGAGCGCGGCAATGAGCGGGCCCTCGGCCGAGACGGAACCGTCGGGCAGGTCGGGTTGCAACGCGATGCCGAGCAGGCATGAGCCCAACCGCCGGAGCGTGACGTCCGGAACGCCATAAGGAACCGCCGCCAGGGCCTGTCGGGCGACGCCCTCGTCAGGCGGGTCGGTTCTGCCGAGGATTGCAATCACGCCGCAGCGCTGCGAAGGGTCATCGAGTCAGGAAAACTTCGCGGCGCGCGATTCGGGCCACGCCGGCGGCAACGTCGGCAGGCGCGTGTAGGCATCCAGGTCGCGCAAATAACCCACGACGATGCGACCATCGCTTTCGACCCAGGCATGGGCGGTGAGCTTGCCGTCTGGCGTTTTCTTCACGCCGATTTGCAGGTGCGCCGGGAGTCCACCTCTTGTCAGCAGCGCCTCCGCGGCGACAGCCTGGGGAAGGCAGGTAGCCTTGGGAATCACCCGTTGGGCGTGGTGCATCGCCCATCGGATCTGGTCGCCCGTGACGGTCTGTCGGCTGCGCCGCTTTCCTACCAGCAGCCGCCGCCCCACGGGGAACGGAAGGACCCAGGTGACCAGTCGTGACAGGGCAAGCGTAAACACGGTGCGCGTCAGCACTGCCCGGTCGCGCGGCGCGAGTCGCGCAAACTTCCGCACTGCGTCAAGCGCCACCACGAACCTCGATCAACTCGTGCGTGGCGAGATCCTCGAGGAAACGCACCACGTCCGCCTCACATTTGTCAGGTGCCACATCGTATTCACTTTCGATCACCCTGCAAATCTCCGACACGCTCACGGGGCTTTGCACCAGCGACCAGATGCGCGCCCCCACGTCGGCGACGCCGTAGTAGCGGGCGGTCTTCATGCTGAGGAGTACCGTTTCACCGGCGAGGTCAGACCCGACCTGATCCTGGCTGGCGACGACGACGGTTCCCGGCTCGATGGCAGGCATGAGGATGGTCCGCCTAACGCCTTCTGCCGGCGAGCGACCCGAGGACACCGCGCAGGATCTGTCGTGTGATGGCGGCACCGGCGGTTCGCGTCGCGGTCTTGGCGAGGATGTCCACCAGCCCGTCGCGCTTGCCGCCGCGCGGCCCGGTGGTCCCGAAAATCAATCCCCCCAGACCGCCTAACGCCCCGCCGGCGCCACCGCCGGGCTGCGATGGCGAGTGCGAGCCAGGGATCCCGGCGGGCGCCGGTGCCGCCGCTGCTGCGCGATCCCGCAGCTTCTCGAATGCCGATTCGCGATCGACCTCCTTCTCGTATGCTCCGGCGACCATCGACTTCGCCATCAGGTCGCGCCGTTCCAGAGCCGTGATGGGCCCGATCTGTGAACCAGGCGCGAGCATGAACGCCCGCTCGGTAATACCCGGGATGCCCTTTTCGTCGAGCAGCGACACCAGGGCTTCGCCGACGCCCAGCTCGAGGATCGCGGTCTCGATGTCGAGCGCCGGGTTGGCGCGCATCGTCTCCGCGGTTGCCTTGACGGCCTTCTGGTCGCGAGGCGTGTATGCGCGCAAGGCGTGCTGCACGCGGTTGCCTAACTGGCCCAGGACCTTGTCCGGGATGTCGATCGGGTTCTGTGTGACGAAGAAGACGCCGACACCCTTGGAGCGGATCAACCGGACGACGAGTTCAACTTTCTCGAGCAGCGCCGGCGGTGCATCCGCAAAAAGCAGGTGCGCCTCGTCGAAGAAGAACATCAGCTTCGGTTTCTCCCGGTCGCCGACTTCGGGAAGGTTTTCGAACAACTCGGCGAGCATCCACAGCAGGAACGAGGCGTACAGCCGCGGATTGTTCATCAGCTTGTCCGCCGCCAGGATGTTCACCACGCCCCGTCCATCGACCGTTTGCATCAGGTCTTCGATGTTCAGCATTGGCTCGCCGAAGAACTTCGTTCCACCCTGTTCTTCGAGCTGGAGCAGTCCGCGCTGGATGGCGCCAATGCTGGCCGCCGAGACGTTGCCGTATTGCGTGCGCACCTCGGCGGCGTTGTCGCCGAGGAACTGCAGCATGGCGCGCAGGTCGGGAAGATTCAGCAGCAGCAGGCCGTGATCATCGGCCACCCGGAATGCCATGGTGAGCACGCCTTCCTGGGTGTCATTCAAGCCGAGGAGCCGGGCCAGCAGGAGCGGCCCCATGTCGGAGATCGTCGCACGAACGGGATGACCCTGTTCACCGAACACATCCCAGAACGTGACGGAGCATTCCGACCAGGCGGGTTCGGGCAGACCGAGTTTCGTTAGGCGGTCCGACAGCTTGTCGGTGGCCACACCCGCCTTGGCCATGCCGCTCAGGTCGCCCTTCACGTCAGCCAGGAACACCGGCACGCCGATGCGCGAGAACTGCTCGGCCATCACCTGGAGCGAAATGGTTTTGCCGGTGCCGGTTGCGCCGGTGATGCACCCGTGACGGTTTGAGAACGCTGGAAGCAGGGCAAGGTCCCTGGTCCCGGCACGCGCGATGATCAACGGAGCAGACATGGCAGCAAGATAAAGGCACGCCGGATCGCGGGCAGCGTCCGGACGTCGCAAACTGGGGCTGGTCGTTTGGGATTCATCGCGGGATTCGCACTTGACGCGAAGGCCGACTTCTCTTCGAATGGTATTCGTGCCGGCCAAACCTTCCGATCGCGTCGAGCGAACGTACTATCTGATTGCCGGCGTCTACACGCTGTCCGCGTCGCTCATCTGGGGCGTGAACACGATGTTCCTGCTGGGCGCCGGGCTGTCGCTGATGCAGGCCTTTCTGGCGAACGCGATCTTCACCGGCGCGATGGCACTCTTCGAAGTGCCTACCGGCATCGTCGCCGATACGCGCGGTCGGCGGACCTCGTTTTTGCTCAGTGTGTCGCTGCTGATCGTCGGCACACTGGCGTACGTCGCCGTCGGCGCGTTCGGCGGCGGAATGACCGGCATCGTCGTGGCGTCGATCGTGCTCGGACTCGGCTATACGTTTTATTCAGGTGCGGTCGAGGCATGGCTGGTTGATGCGTTGCGTGCGACAGGATACACCGAGCCCATCGATCGCGTCCTCGCGCGGGGGTCCGCCATTTCGTCGGTGGCGATGCTTGTGGGCTCTGTTTCCGGAGGGCTGCTGGGCGCCATCGACCTCGGCGTCCCCTACCTGGTGAGGTCAGCGCTGTTGGTCGCCGCGTTTTTCATTGGATGGCGAGCGATGCACGATACCGGATTCACGGTGCGTCCAGTGCGCTGGGGCGAGGTGCCGAAGGAGATGGCGCGCGTGGGTCGCGACTCGCTCAAATTCGGGTGGCGGGAGCCACACGCTCGGCTGGCGATTCTTGCCGGGGCCATGCCGGCGATCTTCCTCGCCTGGGGATATCACGCCTGGCAGCCGTACTTTCTGCAGTTGCTGGGTATGACAGACGTACGTGTCCTCGGGTTCGTCGCCGCCGCCGTGTCCCTCGCTATGGCAGCCGGCAGCTGGCTCGTCGAACGTTTGACGCGATTCTGCGGGCGTCGAACGACCATGCTGCTGGGTGCGTCCGTCGTGTATGCGCTGACGACAATCGCGGTTGGCCTGACGGATACATTCTGGGTGGCCGTGACCTTCTATCTCATCGGTAGTGCCGCCAGCGGCGTGTTTTCCCCGGTCAACCAGGCGTACCTGCATGCCGTCATCCCGTCTGAACAACGGGCGACCGTGTTGTCGCTCAGTTCCCTCGCCGCGAGCGCCGGAAGCATGGGGGGTCAGGCGGGGCTGGGCTGGCTGGCGGCGTCGCGCTCGTTAGGTACGGGGTACCTTGCCGGTGGCATCGTGTCTGCGTTCGCGATTCCGTGGATCCTGGCGATGCGACGCCTCGGCGGCGCCCCCGATCATATCAAGGGCACATCAGCGCGATTCGCAGCCTGCGAGACACTGGCGATACCGGCGGCCTCGCAGGCAACGGAGGCGCGCCAGGAATCTTGAGTGCTCTACCGCCTTCGGATTCGTAGATACGTGCTGTCCTGCAGGAGTGCCTGTACGACCTGGTCGCCGATGATATCCGCACTCCCGACAATGTTCTGCGAAAGATCGTGCGCCGTGGCGTCGGACCTGCCGGCCACTGACGCCCTCACGCGAAGGACTGCCGCGCTCTGCTCGATGCTGAGGGCCACCAACATGTCTGCCCGTACGAAGTTGGCAAACTGACGCAGATCGGCCTGTGTGAGCTGAGAGCTTCTTTGATAACCGGCCAATCGGAGATTTTCATCAATATCGCGCTGGGGGATTATCCAGATCGGCCTGCCTGACGTGTCCGAAGCGAGTGCGCGGCGGACGGCGCCAACAACCAGGGCTCCGACGGAGTCGGAAGGTCCCACGACGAGTATGTTCGCCCGTGCTCGGGTTTGCGTGGAGCTCGACACCGGCGGCGCTGTAACCAGGTCGCTCTGCACAAGCGTCGGTGTTGGTACGAGTAAAGTCGCTGCCACCAGGAGTGCAGACGCAGACGATCCGGTCCGTGCTCTCATGAACCACCTCCGCGGCGTTGGCCGCCTCCAGCGGTTACCTCGTTTCCGCGAGGCCAGGACTACTCTTCGGACGGCGGACCGCCGCTGCGCACAATCTGATCAGTCCTGATCTTGCCGGCATCGAACCGTCGGGCAGAACCGAGCATCTTGTCAATAGTCTCGTCGAAATCCGCTGCCTTCCGTGTGAAACGAAGCGGGTTGATGCGGGCCACAACGAAGGCCTTGAGGTAGGGACTTACCATCCCCTTCGCCTTGAGCGCCGCAACGGCCTCGTTCACCAGGTCATTCAACTCGAGAAGCTTGTCGGCGCGGAGACGCCGTTCCATGAGGGCATCGGGGAGCTTCCGGCGCAGGAATCGGTCGCAGCGACGGAGCACGGGATGGTACACGCTGCCGGAGAATCGCCCGTTCTGCTGGTAACACATGCCTAACGTGACCAGCGCCGCCTCCTCGAACTCGGTCTCGAACTCCGCCTCGGGCCGGTCGTCCATCACCGCCAGCGCCTCGGCGAGCCGCACCACCTCGAGGGCGCGCTCGCGCAGGTTGTGCGCCTTCTCCGTGTTGAGGAGGAGGATGTGGTGCGCGACCTCGGGCTCGGGGATGACGAGTGCAACAATCGACTTCGCGCCGAGCTCCTTCATTGCCGCCAGCCGATGGTACCCGTTAGGCGACCAGTACTTTCCCTCGTCGGCCGGGACGGCGATCACCGGATCGAGATACCGGCCCAGTTTGTCGATCGCCTTGGCGACGCGACCCACATGCGCTTCCGACAAGTCGCGCTGGAATGGAGTTGGCTCCACGCGGCTGATTGGGAGCGCGGCCAGCAGTTGCCAGTGCCCGCCGAGGGGATCGCGATAGGTCGCCAGCACCGAGCCGCCGTCCTCTTCGATCTGCCGCGACAGTTCCTCCACGGCGGGAGGAGGCGCGATATTGGCGACGCGACGCGCATCCAGACCTCGCGACGACGCTTCCGCGACAGCACGCTTTTTCTTCGAACGTTTGGCTGCTGGCATGCGATGAGGGTGGCACGTCGTCTACGCTACAGCAAGTCCAGGCCCGTCTACAATTCACGCCGCCAGACCTGTGCGACGAGGTCGTTGCCGAAGCTGTGGTGCTGGTATTCATGATCAAGCGTAAAGCCGGCGGCCTCGTAGATCCGCCGCGCCGAGATGAGCACGTCGTTTGTCCAGAGCATGATGGCGCGAAAGCCCGCATCGCGCGCGAACGACACGCACTCATTCACCAGGCGAGTCCCGATACCGAGGCCCCGGCCCTTGGGATCGACGAGCAGGCAGCGCAATTGCGCCACCATCGGGTCTTCGGCGTTGCGCACGACGAACACCGTGCCGACACGCTCACCATCCAATTCGGCGACCCACATCCGCTCCCACGCCGGATCGTGTCCGTTCGCGAAGTCCGCGAACAGTTTTGCGACGAGCGCCTCGAACTCCGCGTTCCAGCCGAACTGTTTCGCGTATAGCTCGCCGTGGACCGCGATTGCCCATCCGATGTCGCCCGGCCGCGGTTCACGGACCACGACGGCGCGAGGCCCCGACTTTGTCTTCCGCGAGAGCAGTTGTTCGACGCCGGTAATGGCGGAGAGAAGTTGCCGGCGCTCGCCGGGCACCAGCGTGTCGAGGATCTCCTTGGCGCGCTCGTTGGACTTGGAGTCCAGTTCGAGGAAGGCGCGACGACCCTTTGCCGTCAACGTCAGGACGAGCTGGCGGCGATCCCTGGTCGCTCGCTTGCGAGACACCAACCCGGCCGCCGCGAAGTTCTGGAGGATTCGGCTCAAGTATCCCGGATCGAGGGATAGCTCCTCTCGAATCGCCGTCGCGTTCGCGACGTCGCGGGTCCCGAGTTCGTAGAGGACGCGCGCTTCGGTGAGTGTGAAGCGGGAGTGCTGGTACCCTTCGTCGAGGGCGCCGACATGCTTCGTATAGAAGCGATTGAACCGCCGGAAGGCGGCGACGGGGGAGGATTTGGCCACGATTGTTCTCTCAAGACCGGGGTCAGAGCCCCATTTCCAAATGGTTGCCGGGACGGGATTCAAATCGGGCCCGGGGAAATGGGGATCTGACCCCGATTTCACTGTTAGAAGTTTGCCGCGAACTGGTTGACTCAGTCAAGGACGATTAGTTGACTCAGTCAAATAGCGGTTCACAGGCCTGCCCTGCTTTCCGTTTGCCTTGCGTTGATCGGCGCGTTGGCGTGCTGCATGTTTCGAGTGAGTCACACGGCACCTACTTCAATCTTCGGATCGAATGCAACGAACGCTGCCGGTGTTGGAGCAACGCGGCTTCGGGGAAACCCTGCGACGCGATGCCTGGTGGGTGCAGAACATCCTCGTCATCGTCGTCTTCACCAGCTTCCTCGCCTACGGAACCTGGGCTGCCTTCCAGAACGCGAATTACCACAGCGGTCCGTACCTGTCGCCGTTTTATTCGCCGGAGCTCTGGGGCGATTCACCGCACGCGATGTTCGGGCCGAAGCCCGGGTGGTGGCCGGGGTGGCTCCCGTTTTCACCGGCACTGCTCATCCTGCCGTTCCCCGCGCTATTCCGCTTCACCTGCTACTACTATCGCGGTGCGTATTACAAGGCGTTCTGGGCCGATCCACCAGGTTGTTCAGTTGGCGAGCCACGGAAGTCGTACCTCGGGGAGCGAAGCTTTCCGCTCGTGCTCCAGAATGTGCACCGCTACTTCTTCTATGCCGCGACGCTGATCCTGATCGTGCTCTGGTACGATGTGTGGAAAGCGTTCTGGTTCGACAATGGCTCCGGTGGCACGCAGTTCGGACTTGGCGTGGGCACAATAGTCATGTTGATCAACGCGATCCTTCTCAGCGGCTACTCGCTTGGCTGCCATTCCTTCCGTCACCTGATTGGCGGGTTTCTCGATCGCCTTTCCATCTCACCGTTCCGGAAGCGCGTGTATTCCGTGTCGTCGGCGTGCAACCGCAAGCACATGAACTGGGCGTGGTTCAGCCTCTTCAGCGTCGCGCTGACGGACGTCTATATCCGCCTCTGTGCCTCGGGCGTCATCACTGACCTGAGGCTCTTCTAGATGGCCGAATACGATCGCGTCGAACACGACGTCCTCGTCATCGGCGCCGGGGGCGCGGGACTGCGCGCCGCCATCGAGGCCGCCGCGCTCGGCGCGCGCGTTGGCCTCGTCTGCAAGTCCTTGTTAGGCAAGGCGCATACCGTGATGGCCGAGGGCGGTGCGGCGGCCGCCATGGCCAACGTCGACGACCGTGACAGCTGGCGCGTCCACTTTGCCGACACCATGCGCGGTGGCCAGTACCTGAACAACTGGCGCATGGCCGAGTTGCACGCGAAGGAAGCGCCGGACCGCATCCGGGAGCTCGAAGCCTGGGGCGCGGTCTTCGATCGCACCCCCGATGGCCGGATCCTGCAACGCAATTTCGGCGGTCATCGGTATCCACGGCTGGCACACGTTGGCGACCGCACGGGGCTCGAAATGATCCGCACACTGCAGGATCATGCCGTGTTCCAGAAGAACATCGACGTCCACATGGAGGTCACGGTCGTCAAGCTGCTCAAGGACGGTGAGCGAGTCGCCGGCGCCCTGGCATACGACCGCGAGAAGGGGCGCTTCAAGCTGTTTGCGTCGAGCGCCATCGTCCTGGCGACCGGTGGCGTCGGCCGTGCGTTCAGCATAACGAGCAACAGCTGGGAGTATACGGGCGACGGACACGCCCTCGCCTACAGCGCCGGCGCCGAGCTGATGGACATGGAGTTCGTGCAGTTCCATCCGACCGGCATGGTCTGGCCGCCGAGTGTGAGGGGCATTCTCGTCACCGAGGGCGTACGCGGCGAGGGCGGTGTTCTTCGCAACTCGCAGGGCAAGCGCTTCATGTTCGACGACATTCCGGAGAACTACCGGAACCAGACCGCCGACAACGAGGAGGAAGGGTGGCGCTACGTCCTTGGCGACAAGTCGGCGCGCCGGCCGCCGGAGCTGCTCACGCGTGACCACGTGGCGCGCTGCATCCAGCGTGAGGTGCGCGAGGGGCGGGGGAGTCCACACGGCGGCGTGTACCTCGACATCGCCTGGATCAAGGAAAAGCTGCCTGACGCTGAGGAGCACATCCGGAAGAAGCTGCCGTCGATGTACCACCAGTTCATGCAGCTGGCCAACATCGACATCACGAAGACGCCCATGGAAGTAGGCCCGACGACGCACTACATCATGGGCGGCGTGCGCGTGGATGGTGACAGCCAGATGTCGACGGTGCCGGGCCTCTTTGCCGCCGGGGAAGTTGCGGCCGGATTACACGGCGCGAACCGGCTGGGTGGCAACTCGCTGTCGGATCTCCTCGTCTTCGGCCGCCGCGCGGGTGAATACGCCGCGAAGTTTGCCTCGGAGCGGGGGCGGGCAAACCCACCCACCAGTGAAGCCGATGACGCCGTTCGTCTCGCCCTGGCTCCGTTCGATCGCGGAGGCACGGGGGAGGGACCGTACGCCATCCAGCACGCGCTGCAGCAGATGATGCAGAAGCTGGTCGGTATCGTCAGGCAGGAATCGGAAATGGTGGAGGCCCTGAATGGCGTGCGCGCGCTACGCGCCAAGGCGGCCGACGTCGGCGTGCAGGGCAATCGCGAATACAACCCCGGCTGGCACACGGCGCTCGACCTGGACAACCTGCTCACGGTATCGGAAGCGATCGCGCTGGCGGCGATCGAGCGGAAGGAAAGCCGCGGAGGGCATTTCCGCGACGACTATCCCGACAAGGTCGCGGAGTATGCGAAGTTCAACATCGTCCTCCGCAAGGGGGCCGACGGATCGATGCAGCTGGAGCGGCGACCGATTCCGCCACTCACGTCCGAGCTGGCGGCGATCATCGAGGAGCAGAAGTCGTGATCATTGCAAATTGCAGATTGCTACTTGAAAATTGCACATCGGGGTCTGATGCCTAACACCACATTCAAGATCTGGCGCGGGTCGAGAGGGAAAGGCGACTTCCAGGACTACTCGACCGACATCACCGAGGGCATGGTCGTCCTCGATGCCATGCACCAGATCCAGGCCGAAAGTGCCGGTGATCTCGCGGTCCGATGGAATTGCAAGGCGGGGAAGTGCGGGTCGTGCTCCGCCGAGATCAACGGCCAGCCGCGGCTGATGTGCATGACGCGGATGGATGAGCTGCCGGCCAACGAAGCCGTCACGGTCGAGCCGATGCGGGCGTTTCCGCATGTGCGCGACCTGGTGACCGATGTCTCCTGGAACTTCGAGGTCAAGAAGAAGATCAAGAAGTTCAGGCCGCGGAAACCTGATGCGCCGGATGGCACCTGGCGGATGCAGCAGGAAGACATCGACCGCGTGCAGGAATTCCGGAAGTGCATCGAGTGCTTTCTCTGCCAGGACGTCTGTCATGTCCTGCGCGATCACCACAAGCACGATGAGTTCATCGGGCCGCGCTTCCTCGTCCACGCCGCGGCGCTGGAGATGCATCCGCTGGATACCGAAAACCGCCTGCGGGACCTGAAAGAGGATCAGGCGATCGGGTACTGCAACATCACGAAGTGTTGCACCAAGGTCTGCCCCGAGCACATTACGATCACCGATAACGCGATCATCCCGTTGAAGGAGCGCGTGGTCGACGAGTTCTATGATCCGATCACGAAACTCGTCAGGCTATTACGACGGAAGAAGGACGCCTGAGCTTCGTCCTGATTGCTGATTGCTGCTGCTTCATGCGGCGTGCTGGAGCTGGGGCTGGGCTACAGCTAACCTGGGACTCCCACAGATGATCGTTCGGATTACCACCGCTGCGACGTTGATCCTGTTCGCTCCTTTTGCGCCAGTGGCGGCTCAGGTCTCGGGAAGTGTGTTCAACGACCGGAACGGGAACGGGCAACGCGATGCAGGGGAAGCGGGCCTGGCCCGGGTCGTGGTCTCGAACCAGGTCGACGCGGTCACCACCGACTCGCTCGGCAACTTCCGCCTGACGAGTTCAGGAACGGGCGTGGTATTCATCTCGGTCCCCGATGGAAACCGGGCGACGACGCGATTCTGGCAGCGCGCTGATGCGGTGTCGCTGACGTTTGGCGTCACGTCTGCTGCGGCGACCGATGTCGTGACGTTCATTCACGCCTCGGACACGCATCTCGAACAGCGGAGCGTGCCGCGCTTCGACCGGTTGCGCGCGATCATTGACTCGGTGAATCCGGCGTTTGTGCTTGTCACGGGTGATCTGACACGGGATGCCTTACGAGTGCCGGAGCCGGAGGCGCGGGGATACTACGAGCTGTACGTACAGGAGTCCGGCCGCGTCAAGGTTCCGGTGTGGAGTGTGCCGGGGAATCACGAGCTGTTCGCGATCGAGCGGCATCTCTCACTGGTGAGCACGAAGCATCCGCTCTATGGCCGCGGCATGTACCGGCACTTTCTGGGGCCCGATTACTACAGCTTCAATGCCGGCGGCGTGCACTTTGTCGGCATGAACACCGCCGACAACGATGACCTCTGGTATTACGGGCACGTCGACAGCACGCAGCTCCGCTGGCTCGCGAAGGACCTCGCCCATGTGCCTCCCGGAGTTCCGGTGCTGACGTTCAACCACATCCCGTTCGCCTCGGGGATGCCGTCCCTCGCCGGCATCGAGAATGACCCGCCGGCGCCCACGGTCATCCGGGTGAAGGGGAAGGAAATGCTGCGCCATGTGGTGTCCAACCTTGCCGAGCTGCTCGAGGTCGTCGGGAGCCGGCCGTTTCCACTGGCGTTAGGTGGGCACAACCACGCCCGGGAGCGGCTCGAATTTGCACCACAGGGGAGGGCATCGATCCGGTTCGAACAGACCGGCGCCGTAGTGGGTCCGGCCGGGATGCCCTGGATGCGCATGGCCTCGGGCGTCACGGTGTACTCGATCCGCGGCGGACAGATCTCCGAGGGCACCTTCGTGAGGCTCGATCCTCCTGCGCGTTAGGTGTCGCGCGTGGGGCTACAACAGGATGCGCAGCGTCTGTAGAAACTTGAACAGCGAGATGATCGCGACAGGGAAAAGCGTGAGGCCGATCGAGAAGGCAAAGCCGTAGCGGAACATCGTAGGGCCGACCGGCTCCATCTCCCGCCCAAGCGTATTACGGATCCAGAGCTCCGCCATCCACCCGCCGGTATAGCAGACGTTGGCGAGAAAGCCGTAGATCAGCGGGATGAAGACCGTCGGTTCCCACGGAATCGGCTGCGACATCGGGGGGATGCGCGCAATGATGTGGACGGCAGCCATGGTGAAGAGCCCTGCGCTGCCCACCGCGAGGTTGTATCCGCCACGCCGAGACTCCCACCAACCGATGACCTCGGTCGGTGTCCGGCATGTCACTTCGTGTCTGAAGAAAAACCGTGTCAGCGCACTCATAGACGTAGGCCAAGGGTCCTATCCCAAGATGCGCTAAGTACTTTGTTCTGTAAAGTCTGGCTTTCGGACGTTGTCGTCGTCACGAGCAAGGGGGAGGGAGGCGCACGCGCGTGGCAGTAAATTGGGTCCGGCAGTCCTCCCCTGGTGATTTATGACTCGCTCGCTTTTCATTGGTTCGCTTCTCGCGCTATTTGCCCTGCCTGCTGCGGCGCAGCAATACACGTCGCCGGATCCGGTCATTCGGGCGATCTGGAATGAGGGAATGGACAATTCCCAGCTTCCACGGATGGCGCAGGCGCTGCTCGACTCGGTCGGACCGCGATTGACCGGGTCACCGGGCATGAAAGCGGGCAACGACTGGCTCGTGAAGACCTATGCGTCGTGGGGCGTCACGGCGCGCAACGAGCAGTACGGAACGTGGCCCGAATGGCGACGCGGGATTTCACATATCGACCTGCTGACGCCTCGCGTCAGGTCGCTCGAGGGGGGATTGCTGGCGTGGAGCCCGGGCACCGGGGGCCGCGACGTCACCGGACCGGCGATTGTCCTGCCGCCGTTTTCCGACAGTGCCGCTTTCGAAGCCTGGTTGCCACAGGTCCGCGGCAAGTTCGTCCTCATCTCGTTCGCCGAGCCGACGTGCCGGCCTAACGAGCAGTGGCAGGCACTGGCCGCCCCGGGGTCGTACGAGCGGATGGATTCCCTCCGGACCGTGGCACGGACCGCCTGGACGGAACGGGTGCGCCGCACGGGATTCGCGACGATGAATGGAATCGGCGCGGGGCGGCTCGGCCGCCGACTGGGGGAAGCGGGCGCCGCGGCGGTCATCACCTCGCGCTGGGACAACAACGGCTGGGGTACACGCCGCATCTTCGGCGACCTGCGGCAGGTGGTGCCGGCGATCGACCTCTCCTGCGAGGACTACGGGCTGGTGTTCCGGCTGGCCGAGCGAAACCAGGGCCCGACGCTCCGGCTACGCGCCGAGTCGGAGATGCGCGGCGAACAGCCGGTGTTCAACACGATCGCCGAGATTCGTGGAAGCGAGAAACCTAACGAGTACGTGATGCTCTCGGCCCACTTCGACTCCTGGGATGGGTCGTCGGGGGCGACGGATAACGGGACCGGCACGCTGGTGATGCTCGAGGCGGTCCGGTTGCTGAAGAAGGCGTATCCGACGCCAAAGCGCACGATCCTCGTCGGGCACTGGTCGGGCGAGGAGCAGGGGATCAACGGCTCGCGGGCGTGGGCGCAGGATCACCCGGAAGTTGTCCGCGGGTTGCAGGCGCTCTTCAACCAGGATGACGGCACGGGCCGCATCGTGAACCTGCAGGGCGGCGGATTGCTCAACGCCGGAAGCTTTCTCGCGCGCTGGCTGGCGAGGATCCCTAACGAGTTGACGCGGAACATCCAGCTGTCTGTCCCGGGCACGCCATCGAGCGGCGGGTCCGACAACGCGGCATTCGCCTGCTACGGCGCGCCCGGGTTCGGACTCGGCGCCTCCGACTGGGGGTACGGGCCCTACACCTGGCACACGAACCGCGATACGTACGACAAGATCGTGTTCGACGACCTGATGAACAACGCCACGCTGACCGCGATGCTGGTCTACCTGGCGTCGGAGGATCCGGAAATGATCCCACGCGACCAGCGGTCATTTGACGTCGGGACGTCGCCCGCCGCCACGGCGTTAGGCAGGGGTGGGCGCGGCGGGCGAGGTGGCGGGCGGGGGGGCCGGGGAGGAACCGCGGGGTGGCCGGCGTGCACGGCACCGTTGAGGAGTGCTGGTGCCTATAACAGGTAGCGATTCGCGAACGGCGATCAGCGAATAGCAGCGAGCAGAGAGCAGGAGAATAGCGAGCAGCACGCGATCAGCATCCGATTCCAATCTCACGACTTCGTGATCAATCTCTTCGACTACGAACGCGAAGCCGAGCAGCGGATCCCGCCGGCGCATTGGGGATACATCGCCGGCGGCGCCAACGACGAAGTGACTGTTGGAGCGAATCGTGCGGCGTTCGACCGGATACTCATCCGGTATCGCACGATGGTCGATGTGACATCGCGCAACCTCTCCACCACGGTGCTCGGCGTGCCCGTCTCGTTCCCGGTGCTGGTGGCGCCCACCGCCATGCAGAAACTCGCTCACGTTGACGGCGAATGCGCGACGGCGCGCGCGACTCGTGCGGCGGGAACGCTGATGGTCACGAGCACCACCGCAACCACCCGACTCAGCGACGTCATTGCCGCCTCACCGGGGCCAATGTGGTTTCAGTTGTATCTCTACCAGGACCGCGGCAAGTCGAAGGCGCTCATCGAGGAAGCGGTTCGGGCCGGATACACGGGGGTCATGCTCACGGTGGACGCACCGCTTCTGGGGCGTCGCGAGCGGGACATCCGATCTGCATTCACGTTGCCGAGTCACCTGACGATTGCCAACGCCGCGGATGCCGGGATGGCGATCGTTCCGGCGGCGAGCACCGAGGCGTCGGGGTTGATGCTGCACTTCCGGTCATTGCATGACGCCGCGCTGGTGCCGAAAGACATCGCCTGGGTTCGCGAGGTGAGTGGGTTGCCGGTCATCGTAAAGGGAATCGTTCGCGGCGATGATGCGGCACGGGCCGTCGAGCACGGCGCGGACGCGATTGTGGTATCGAATCATGGAGGCAGACAGCTCGACACGTCGATTCCGTCGATCATGGCGCTGCCCGAGGTGGCCGATACCGTTGGCGGCCGCGCGGAGGTCTACGTTGATGGTGGCATCCGGCGCGGCACCGACGTGATGAAGGCGCTTGCACTCGGAGCGCGAGCGGTGCTTGTTGGCCGGCCGGTGTTGTGGGGACTTGCGGTCGACGGAGAAACGGGTGTCCGCGCCGTTCTCGAGTTGTTACGGCAGGAGATCGACCTGGCGATGGGACTCTCCGGGACGCGTGACGTGTCGGAGATTACGCGAGACCTTGTCGTTGTTTCGTGAATCGGGAATCGTGAAGTGAATCGTGAATCGTGAATCGTGAATCGTGAATCGTGACTACTGGTAACGTGAATCTTCTCAGTTAAGCAGTGACTTCTGAGAGGCCGCTCTGGACGCCCTCGTCGGAGGCGATCGCGCGATCGCACCTGCGGCATTTCGCCGACCAGGTGGC